>NZ_JBBBDX010000002.1:562047-641179 GCF_037199545.1 Agromyces sp. CCNWLW213
CTACCAAGACACAGGGGTTAGCCCCCCCCCCCCCCCCCCCCCCCCCGGATCTTGTCACAGGGGGCGATATCCGCTTTTCTGCGCCTCGCGGACGGTCGCACCTGAACCTACCGCTTTCCCATCGAGAAGGTCCCGTGTCACTCGCCAGGGGCCACTAGGGTTTGTCGTCGAGTATCCGCAACACCTGCTGGATGAATTCGGCGGCGTTATCGATGTTCACTTCCCGCGCGGTGTGGGCGACGGCTTCTGCGAAGAGAGTCCGTGGTGATTCCAGATTTCTTCTCGTCGCTGCGGCTTCCGCGATTCGGAGGGCGAGCGCCCCGTCCTCTGGAGTGGGGTAACGGTTGAGGCCGGTGACCGCCAGGAGTGCGAGCAGCCGAGCAGTATGAGTGGCGTCGGATTGCTGGATGGACGCGACTCCGTCCATCGCGCGGCGGAGGAACAGGGTCTTGGCATCGGAATCGAGTTCGCTGAGAAGATCGCGGATGGGTTCCCAGGCAGCGATTGTGCCTTGTTGGAGCCACCATGCTGGCCTCGCAAGGACGGATTCTGCGCCGAGTGGTTGTCCATCGTCGTCTCGAATGATCTCGGCCAATTGAGTTGGCGTGACGGGCTGGTCGGCAGCGCGAAGATGGACGAGTCGGGTTAGCAGGTCAACTTGGACGTCGATGAACTGCGTAATGTCGACTTCGGACGCGTTGTCGGGAAGGCTGGCCAGTCGGCTGGCTTCGAGGATGTTCACGGTGCCGAACGCGTCGACGCCGACGGCTCGTGCCACGTTCCGTTGGGCGAGGTCGTCCGACCAGAATGGGAGCCCGTGTTGGGCGGCGTACTCGATGTTGTCAAGCCATGGTTCGGGGCTCATGTGGTCGATGACGGCGGCGAGAGCGGTGAAGTTAGTAGGGCTGGCGACTTCGGTGAGTTGGTGCACGGCGCCTTCCAGTTGGTTTGTGAGCTGGATGACTCGTACGTGTTCGGCGGGCTCGGCTTCGCGCACCTCCAACCCCGTGGCGCTGGTTGACATGTAGCCGACGGACGCGCTGCTGGTCCGCGCTTCGACGCTCGATCTGATGGCGTCGGCTCGACTGCTGCGGACGATGAGCACGTCGAGGAACGCGTCGCGTGCAGTGGGGTAGCTCTCGAGTTCTAGGGCGAGGCAGATTGCAGACAGGTCGACGACCACTGTTGATCCGAGCGCGTGCCCGGCGGCTGTGGTTTCCACCTCGTGCAGGTCCGGGTCCGCTGTCGAGACAACGCGGATGCCGCTGTCGTGGCGAACGTTGGTGAGACCGTAGGGGGTCTTGCGGAGCAGGGAGAGCATCCCGAGCGGGACAGTTGCGGAATGAATTGCATCCAGCGTCTCGGTGGTTGTGCTGGAGGATTCTGCGAGGTCGCGGAGCTGGTCGATGAAGTTGGTTTCAATGATGTCGATCCGTTTGATGGCGATCGCGTCGGCGCCGTGACGTTCGATGAGCTCGTCAAGTAGTTGGAATGCTCGGGCGTGGATTTCGCCGGGAACTTCAGGGCGGGCGTCGGCTAGCCCGAGCTCGTCGTCGTCGTCGTTGTTCGTCTGCGCGACGCCTTTGGTGTTGTGGATGACGCTGCCGATGAGGGCCGTGGCGAGGTCTGGATCGTCGGTTTCCACGGCCAGGGTCATCGCGCGGTGGGCTGCTTCGGGAGTCCAACCGGTCGCGTTGTGGACTTCAAGCCACAAGCCGATCTCCTGCGGGTTCCTTGGCGAAGGGTTGTGCGTCTTGAGGACGTTTCGTGCGTAGTCAGGCCTGCCAGACCGCAGTTCACAGAGGATGAGGTTCCAGAGGTTGTGGTTCGTTGGACGGCCTCCCGGTGATTCGTTGACGACCATGTGCATGAGCTCTGCTGCGCGGTTCCAGTCGCCATCTTGTGATGCGCGTTCGGCGAGAATGAGGAGCGCTTGTTCCCGGGTCTGGCCGGAAAGTTCATGCCGTGCCACGGCGGTGTTGAGGCGCTGGTCGGCCTCGTCGGTCCGATCGCTGGCGCGGAGGAGTCGCACCTCGGACTCGATGAAACTGCCCATGCGGTACGTGGCGAATCCACGTTGGCTGGCAATGATTGCTTCGTCTAGTTGTCCCGCGCGGCGAAGTGTATCCACCAGCGCCTCCGCGGCGATGCGCTCGTGATTTGCGAGCCGCCGGAGCGTGGGGATGGCGTCGGCGGGAGCATGTTGCGCGAGCGCTATGGCACGCACCAATTCGGGCAGGTGCTCGGGAATCAGTTCGTGTTCGGCAGCGGCCGTGATGCGGTCCGAACCGTCGACGCCGAGTCCCGCCAACTCGAGCACCGTTGTGACTATGGTCTCGGTATCGTCGAGCCCTGAGTCGAGAAGGTCGAGCCGGAGCGCAATCTGCTCCTCGTCGGTGGCCGTACCGTCGTGTGACAAGCGCCGGGCGAGCTCGCGCTCACGCGGGTCGCGAATCCGCTCGATTATTCCCGGGATGAGGTCCGGGCGGCGCGCCCGCTCGGCTGTAACCACGGCCGCGCGCGCGAATGCGGCATTGGCGGCCTCGTCAGGGGTGGCTCGTCCGTCTGGCTCGGGGAGAGATCGATCGAGCGCCTCTCCGTACTTGGTCTGGAGCCCGAGAGCTCTAATAAGCGTGGTCGCTGCGACGGCGGTGTCGTTCCGCCACCGTCGTTGCTGTTCGAGTGCGTCGGTGGCTAGTCGCTCGGCTCTGGGAAGGTCATGCTCGCCGGCATCACCGGTCTGGCTCTTCCGGATGTAAGTGTCGCTGAGAGCGACCATCAACCGGCTGGAGTCTGGTGATAGCTGTCGTGCCGCCTCGAAGTACTCGATCGCCGAACCGAGCTGCCCGTTGGAGAGGGCGTGCGCTGCGAGGCGGGTTCTCGTGATGACCCGCCCGGTGCTGAAGTTGATCAGCCGGTTGGCGACGGTGTCGTACGCAGGCGAGCCGGGATCTAGCATCGCCGGTGTCCGGAGTGTCCTAGCGACGGCAATTGTGACATCGTCGACCGGCTGCGTTTGGGCGGCTTGAATGAGGAGTTCGTCGGCGCGGTCCGGCTCAAGGTCGCTCAGCTGGATGGCGGCAAGCGCGGTGAACTCACTTGCCTTATCGGAGTTCGTCCGTGCAGCTTCGAGAAGAGATTGCGCGCACAGTTCGTGATGGTCGTGCTCGAGGCTGAAATTCGCGATGGCACGCCATGCAGGTGAGCCTCCGGCGTCGAGCCAAGTACGGTGTTGTTCAATGAGTTCGCGGATGCCGGTCTCCGGTTCCGCTCGATACGACGCGAGCGTCGCGGCGATGAGCGCGGCCGTGGAGGGGTCGCGCTCGGCGATCTCGCGCAGCGGCGCGTACGTGGATGGCGGGATGGTGGCAAGGTTCTCCTCGAATCGCTGCACTGCGCCGAGGAGCGCCGTCTCCAGGATGTCACGCCAGGCAGAATCGGCCCACGCGAGGCCGTTAGTTCTCGGTACCCGGAGCTTGAAGTTCTTTCGGGTTGGTATAAGCGTCTCTGGGGTGACCTGCGCCCAGTATGCGCGGTCCTCGTCGAGGTTTACGAGGATGACGATGACTGGCAGTGCGTGGTTAAGCCAGTATGCGGCGTGCTTGGCCTTGACGGGGTGCTCCCATCCGTCCTCGTATTCTCGGCTGAAGTAGGAGGGTCCCGCCTTGATCTGCATCGCCAGGATGCGCCCGGTTGGATCGCCGTGGTCGTTCCGGGATTCGGCGTGTGCGTCGATGCCATAGTCGTGTGACGGTTGCTCGCGGAAGAGCCATCCGATGCGGTGGCCGACCACGTATCGGACAAGGCCGACGCCGGCGTCTCCGGTTACGCCCGCATCAGCGTTGAGATCAACCACTGCTCGTGGCCCTCGTTTCTCCGCCGGATGCGCGGGATCGGATGATCGGTCAATTCGATTCTCGCGGATCCGAACGCGAAACGCCCAGAGGGTCCTCGCGGGGTCTCGATCGATGTGCTCCCTGGGGCGACCAATATCGACGGTTGAGTCTCCATGCCACGAGACCGTGCGCTCGCCGATTCGACTTTGCGGTCGCCTCGCCGGCCAGGTTGGCAATGAGTTCGGTGCGCTTCCCTGATTCCGTAGTCGCGCTTGTTCGGGTGCCGGGAAGTCGTGCACCCTCCAATGCCGGCATCGCCGTCATGGTCTCAAGACCCAGCGACTGCCTGAAGCGCACGAGTGTTCGCGTCGTGGACTCGTTGCCGGCCGGAATTGGACGCGCCGTGGATTCTGGCGGTGAAGCATACGACCGTCTCGACGGTCGCACTAGACCGACCCGATCTCGCAGCAAATCACGGACGCTGCAAAGTGCTGAAGATCCCGGCAACGCCAGCCGGTGGCACGAGCGACCACAGCTCAAGCGTTCCGTAGTAGTAGAGATTCGCCGACATTGCCCCCCACCCGCGCGTGAATCCATGTTGCACGCCGCGCGACTGCAGCTGGCAAGAACGATGCCAGTCGCGACCGATCAACGCGCGGCACGGAGAATAGACCAGTGTCTGCTCTGGGCCGCCAACCCCGCTCGTAGGTCAGTCGGCAAGACCATGGGTTCATGGACCTAATGAGTTCGCAACAGAAAGATGCCCACACTGGAGATCAATTACCAAGAGGCGGGTGGCCTGGTACTCCTAGAAACGCCGTTTTCGAAAGGAGCGGAGGTTTGCGTGCTGCGTCATAGCCCACCTCCTTTCGGTCCCGTCCATGGGTATCGCCCCTTCACGACATCTGCGCCCGGCAGACGGCTGGTTCAACCGCAAGGTGGCGAGTGAGCGAGCGACGGGCCGTCGCGGATCGAACCACGATCTACCGCCGCGATCGACCGATACGATCACGTGATGGTGTGGTCGTGGCCGGTCGGCGACGGCGTCCGAGGGTCGAGTGGGGGAAATGCGATGACGGTACCTGGCAAGCAGGCAACGGAGAAGTCGTTGATCAAGGTGGTCTACTTCGACGAGGAGTCCGCGTCGGACTACCTCGACATCTCAGCAGGCGGAAAGGCCGACACAACGAGCGAGAACGTGCGGGACCGAACTACGAAGATGCATGGGGAGGTCGAGACTCGATTGTCGGCCAAGTTTAGTTGGCTTCCTTTCCTCGGAGCGACAGCCGAGACGGGTGCGGGCATTGACCTCTCGAGTGCGGGACAGAGCATTCTTCGCAAGACGTTGTCGAACACGATTCTCACGGACTATCTCGCTCAGGTTAAGGAGGATTCTCGCGTCGAGCGACTGAGCGGCCTCCGAGTCACCGCAGCAAAGAGTTCGATGGCATACATGAAGATGTTCACCCCGTACATGATTATCGCGCGGACGGAGGACCAAGGCCTCGATTTGGCCCGACTTGACGAGGCGCTCGCGGGCGCAAAGGGCTATTACGAGCTTGTTGGAGAGGATTCCGCCGGACTTAAGCGTGTACTGCGCTTCAACATCAAGGCGTTCCGGAACAACTATGGGCTCGCGGACCTCACTCGCATGCGGCTCATCTTCCATGGCGTCTTGGTCGGGCAGGCGTCCGAGGACGGGCTCGGCATCGAGGCCGAGATGTCGCTCGATGCACGCGCTGAAGCTTTCACGGCTGTCAGATTGGTTGACGGAGGCGACCCGAAAGGGGATCTGCTGGACGTCTATGACGTGATCCTCGCGGGGGTAGAGCATGCCGCATGACACCAAGATCACCCTGTACTACGGGCCCCTGAATTGGTTCCAGCAGCGGCTGACCCGGAAAGCGCGGCGAAGCCTGATGGAGGTCGTGTTCGAGTTCGAGGACACCCGCCGCGAGATCAGGGTAGTCACACCTGGACAGGAAGTCACGGATAAGCAGGAGGAAACAAAGCTTCCGCGACCAGGGCGCGTCGTGGCCGAATCAGGTGACTACGCGAGCTTGAACGAACACGTCGTCACGAACTTTGTGGGGCTCGTTCGGTCCCTTCGCCCGAAGCATCTGTATCTACACAACCCGCCGGTTCAGGTGCATGCACAACTCGAGCGTGCGTTTCCCAACATCAGGGTTGAGCGACATGTGTATCCAGCGGTAACGCCGGAGACGCTCATTCGTTTCCAGAATGGATTTGGAGACCATCTCGTCGGCCAAGAAGACGTCCGAGATGCGCTTCTCGCGGCGGTGTACCCGCTGACAAGGCCTGGCTCCGCGAAGCCGGTGGTGGTGATGTTCTACGGCCCTTCCGGCGTTGGAAAAACAGAGACGGCGCGCTTCATTAATGATCTATTGGGTGGGCGCCTCCTTCGGAAACAGTTCTCGATGTTCCACAGCGACAAGTTCGCGTCGTACGTGTTCGGCGGGCATCACTCTGAGGCATCGTTCGCCCGCGACCTCCTCGACCGCGAGTCTGGCGTGATACTTATCGATGAGTTCGATAAGGCCAACGCGGTCTTTCATAGCGCCTTCTACGAACTCTTCGATGGTGGTGTCTTCGAGGACAAGAACTACCGCGTCGAGGTTGGCCCCGCGTTGATTGTCTGCACATCGAACTACAGCTCCGAGAAAGAGATTCGTGATGCGCTCGGCGATGCCCTCTATTCACGTTTCGACGCGCTCATCGGCTTCGAACCGCTCACGAGCGAGCAGATCGTCAAGGTCCTGGATCGCGTGCTCGACGACCGATTCGCACGACTCTCCGAGGAGGAGCTGACGCGAATCGACCGTGAGGGCGTCGGAACGAGACTCGCGCCCCTTGCGAACCAACCAGGCAACGTACGCAAGCTCACGAAGCTCGTCGACGGAGTCATTTCTCTACTCCTCGTGCGCTCGATGCTTGAGGAGCAAGCGGCCGGTGTGAGCGAGATGGGCCCCCTCGCCGCGACAAGCGAGGAGTGACGGCCACATGTGGGAAGCATTAGCGGCTATCGGCACGTTGGCCGCTGTGTTCGTGTCGGTGACGTTCGGCGTCTCTGAAGGATTCAGCGCGCGCCGGGCCCGCAGCGAACTACGCCGAGCGGCCGAAGAGGCTGCAGAGAAGGAGCGGCAGGCCGCGGAGAGAGAGCGTTTCGCTGTCGCCAGCCTTGTCACCGCATGGGTAACCGATCGGTACGAGCCGGACCCGAATCGGCAGTCTTATCAGCGATCCGTGACTCTTCACGTCGCCAACGAATCGAACGAACCGGTGGTCGATGCCACAGTCAACGTATTCCTTGGTCAGAAGTCCCGCCTCATCGGGCCTCTCGCCGCACCCACCCCGATACCAGTGATCCCCCCTCGCCGGGAGTTCAGATGGGATATCGCCACTGGGGTCGCGGCGTTCGAGGACAACATGCAGCCGCTCGTTGGGCTGGGCTTCACTGACGCCAGAGGACGAAGATGGTTCCGCGACTTGGATGGCGGGCTCTCGGAGACCACCGGTAAGGAAGTGTTCCATTACGCCCAAGAAGACCCTGAAGCGGCGCAACGACAAGTCGGAGTGATCGACCCGTCCAGCAATCCGATGACAGTGGCGCTTCTCTTCGCAGAGATGTTGTGGCTGGATCGAGCAGAATTTCGGCTGACCGACTTTCTTCCGCTACTCGATCCGGTAGCGACGGGCTGGCAGGGCGAGTGGAACGAAACACGCGTCGATGAGTTGCGGGTGTTGCTTGCCGACTGCAGCAACGTGGCGGCGCTTGCATGGTACTCGGCACCGAAGGTTGCCTACGCAAGAGTCTTCTCCGACCGCTCCCTCAAACAGGTTTCTCTGGCGGGTGCCAGCGTGGCCGTGGACGGGTGCTTCATCACGCTCGTTCATCGTGATGGACTTGGCTGGCGAGTCTTCGGTGTTGGTCCTCGCTTCCGGCCCGACGAGATCTGGTTTCCCGAGTTCGCGTCGGAGGAACGCGACCATGAGGATGGTTCTTGACAACTGTCGGAAGATTCACCGCTCCGACATGACGAATCTCACCGGCAGACCGTCGAGTCGAACGTCGGGATCCACTGCCCGTCGGCGAGGTCGTGCGGGGTCAGCTCGGCCCAATCGGCGAGCGGGTGCTCGCGGCGCGGGATCACGTCCGCGACATCCGTGAACAGGGACGTCTCGACCAGGTGACCGGGCATCGTCAGCGCGACCCCGCCCTAGCAGCGCACGATCCCGAGATCGCAGTGACCAATGCAAGGAGCGCGATGGGCTCCCAAGGCTTGTTCTCACGCAGCGGCACCCGCAGGTGCAAACGGTCCTCGCGCAGACGCGGCAGCAGGTCGACCCCCAGGCCTGCTACGACCAGACGGCGCATCGGCTGCTACTTCAGCTTGGCGCCCGTCCGTCGTCACCAGCCGATGCGACGGAATCAGCGTGTCGCCGCATCAGCCGCCGGGTCCAGCTCGCGGTACATCATCCAGACGAAATCCAGCGCCCGCAGCATCCGGAACGGGCCCTCACTGGGTCGTCCGTTAGAGCGCCCCGGTCGCCGCCGTCTCCCGCACGCGCGACCCGCCGTCGAACACGAGCAGCCGGTCGGCGAGCTTGTCGACGAAGAACCGGTCGTGCGAGACCACGATGACCGCGCCGGGGAAGTGCGTGAGCGCCCGCTCCATCACCTGGGTCGAGGTGATGTCGAGGTGGTTGGTGGGCTCGTCGAGCACGATCACGGCCGCGCCGGAGAGCAGGCACTGGGCGATCGCGACGCGGGCGCGCTGGCCGCCGGAGAGGGTGCCGATCTTCTGCTGCAGGTCGGCCTCCGAGAACTGCAGCATCGACAGGAACCGGTTCACGCTCTTCTTCGTCGCCGTGAACGCCAGCGAATCCGGGTACGCGTTCACCGCGTGGCCGACGGTGTCGTCGAGATCCAGTTCGGCATAGACCCGGTTGTACGAGACGAACCTGACGCCCTTCGCCCAACGCACGGTCCCGGCATCCGCTTCGGTCTCACCGGTCAGCACCTCGAGCAGCGTGGACTTGCCCGACCCGTTCGAGCCGAGCACCGCGACCCGGTCGCCGCGCTGCAGATCGAACGAGAGCCCCTCGAACAGCGGCGTGCCGTTGAAGCGCTTCGCCAGGCCGGTCACGGTGAGCAGGTCGTTCGAGACCCGCAGGCCGTCGTAGATGCCCGTGATGATCTGGTCGATCGGGCGCGGCGCCTGCCGCTTCTTGATGTCGGCCAGCCGGCGCGCGACCGCGTTCGACGGGTTCCGGGCCGCCTCACGGCGGGCAGCGGATGCCGCCTGCTCGTACGCCAGCAGCTCCTCCTCGTGCGCGAACTGACGCTCGAGCATCTTCAGCCGCGACTGCTTCGCGTGCACGTACGCCGAGTAGTTGCCCTCGTACTCTTGCAGCCGGTGGTTCTCGATCTCGATGATGCGGTCGACCACCCCGTCGAGGAACTGCCGGTCGTGCGACACCACCAGCAGCGCGCCGGCGAACCCCTGCAGCCAGTTCTCGATCCAGCGCACCCCGTCGAGGTCGAGGAAGTTCGTCGGCTCGTCGAGCAGCAGCACGTCGGGCGCCTGCACCAGGATCAGCGCGAGCGCGGCGCGGTTGCGCCATCCGCCCGACAACCGGTCGATGGGCAGGTGCCGCCGCTCCTCGTCGAAGCCGAGGCTCGTGAGCACCGTGTCGATGGTGTTCTCGTACGTCCACCCGCCAACATGGTCCATCCGCTCGAACAGCTCGCCCTGCTCGGCGAGCAGGCGGCTCATCGCGGCATCCGTCATCGGCTCGGCCAGCGCGTGGCCGATCTCGTCGAGCCGCGCCTGCGTCTCGTGCACCTCGGCGAAGTGGGCGCTCAGCGTCGCGTACGTGCTCTGCTCGCCGTCGAGCTCGGAGAACTGCGAGAAGTACCCGATCGTCGTGCCGAGGGTCACGTCGACGGTGCCGCCCGACGGCTCGCGCCGCCCGAGCACCAGCTCGAGGAACGTCGTCTTGCCCGTGCCGTTCTTGCCGATCAGCCCGACCCGGTCGCCGCGGCGCAGCTTCAGGTACGCCTCGCGGAGCACCGGGCGCCCGTCGAACTGCATGCTGACGTCGTTCAGGCGGATGAGGCTCACGGGGGTCCTTCGGGTGGAGTGGGGGCTGACTGCCTCGGCGGGCTCGGGCGAGCGGATGCCGCGTGGCCGGCGTGGGCGGGCCAACCATACCCGTCCGGTCAGCGGTGCAGCTGAGTCGGAGACGGAATCAGGCCGGCTAACGGGGGCCCGGGCTGAGATCGGGCCGCGGCGGGGCCGGCGGCGGCTCCGGGAGGCCGGCCGCCAAGATGTCCTCGAGCATCAGGTACGCGGCATCCTTCGGCAGTTCGCCCGGGTAGTAGCGCTCGTACAGCGCCTCAGCCTCGTCGACCGACCGGATGCCGGTGAGGGCGAGCAGCACGGCGATGTCGGCGTCGTCACGCGACGGCCGGCTGGCGCGGATCTTCATCGCCAGCAGCGCCTCGGGCGAGATGACCCAGACGGACACGTCATCGTCGTCGTAGAGCGGCTCCCAGCCGACGTCGATCGCGATCGGGATGAAGGTGGCCGCCTTCGCGTTCAACCAGTCGTCGTCCCATCCGCGCCGTCGCGCGATCTCTGCCGCGATCTCGAGGGCCGGACCCGCCGGATGGAGCTTGGCGTCGATGTCGGGCGTGACGCGGCGCTCACCGTAGTAGCGGAGCAGCATGGCCGCTCCGCCGACGATGCTCACGCCGCCCCGCTCGCCCCTCGCGTGCAGTTCGCGGACGAGATCGCGGAGCCCGTCGATCATGTCGTCGCGCGTGAGGTCGGTCATGCGCTCTGCAGGGTCGCCTCGTCGACGAGGATCCGGCGGCGGCGGAATGCGGGCGGCACGTCGCGGATGGCACGCGTCGAGGTCCAGCGGTTCACGGTGAGCGCCGTCTCCTCCGGGAGGGTGCGCGCGGGATCGTCGACCCATGCAGGCTTCGGCAGCGCGTCGCGGTCGAGCCAGTACTCGGTGACTGCGGCGAGCGCGGCATCCCAGACCGGCGAGCCCGTGGGCGGCGGCTCGGCCGCGGCCAGGACGACGCGATCGACCCCGTCGGTCGCGGCGAGGTTGTCGCTGTAGCGCAGGAAGGTGCGGAGCGCAGCCTCGGGGTCGCCGTCGGCGAGCCAGTCGGCGATGGCGTCGCCCGCCTCGATCGAGCCGCTGCGGGAGGTCGGATAGACGCCGACCCGGCGCCCCGTTGCTCGCAGCAGGTGGTCGAGCTTCTCGATCGAGGGGTTGCGGAGCCCGGCTTCGATCAGCGACACAGTCGACTTGTCGATGCCGGAACGGCGCACGAGATCTGCCTGCGACAGGCCCGCGGTCTTGCGCGCAGCGCGGAGGAGGGTGCCGGCAGGAGCCATGAGCAACCTCCATTCTGTTTGCGGATACGCAAACACTCTAGGGCATTCGCGTCGCCCAAGAAAGTCCCGGGCGGCGATCAGCCCATTCCCTGCGGTCAAACGTCTGGACTAATACGCACATAGGTGCGTATAGTCGCATCCATGCCACGCCGACGCCCGGGAGTGCTCCTCCCGATCGAGCTCGCGATCCTTGATGCGGGCCTCACCATCCAGCCGCGCGAGGGATCGTTCTTCGGTTTCGCGCTCGCTCGCACGCTCGCCGAACGAGACGGCTCCGCGTTGGTCTCGCAGGGCGCCCTGTACCGCGCGCTGAACCGTATGGAGGTCGCGGGGCTGCTCGAATCGGAGTGGGAAGCGCCCGAGACGGCCGAGGCCGAAGGGCGACCGCGCCGCCGCCTCTACCGGGTGACCGGGGCCGGGGAGGCCGCGTTTCGCGCGGCCGTCCGTAGCGAGCAGCGCGGCACCGTGACCGGCGAGGCGCTCGCATGACCGGCCGGGACGACCGAGCGGTGGAGCGCGCCGCCCGCGCGACGTTGCGCTGGTCGCTGCGATACACGGGCGGGCTCGATCCGCTCGTCGCAGGCCGCCGGCAGGAGGAGATCCTCTCCGACCTGCACGAGCACACGGTGTGGGCGACCGAGGCCGGCATCGGCCGGCGCGCCACCGCCCGAGCGCTCCGAGGGCGCATGCTGCGCGGCATCCCGGCCGACCTCGGCTGGCGGCACGCGCAGCTCACCGGCCGGGAGGGCATCCGGTGGAGCCCGCCGCGCGTCGACGGGCTGCTCCTCGCCGCCGTCGCCGTCATCGGCATCGTGCAGGTCGCCGTCGGCACGTTCATCGCGGCCCGCCAGGTGCGTGCACGGGTGATCGACGACATCGGCTACATCCCGAACTCGGCAGCGCTCACCATCGCCCTCGGCACGGTCGCGCTCATCGCCACCGCGCTGCTCGGACACCGACGCACACGGCACTGGGGTGCGGCGATGCTCGCCGTCACCGGGGTGCTGATCTTCGCGCAGAGCATCGAGGCGCTGTACCACCTCAGCGCGACCGCGCTCCTCGTGATCAACGGAGTGACGTGGCTCGAATCGGCCGCCTACGCCATCGGCACCGGCGTCGCGATCCTCTGCCTCGCCGCCACCGCCCAATGGTCCACCCCGGCGCGCCGATTCCCGGCCGCGTCCGCGGCATCCCTACCCGCCGGAGAGGAAATCCGATGAACCTGCAGCACCTGCTCGACGACGAACGACGCCGCGAACAACAGCGACAGGAACGATGGACGCCGCGCCACATCGTCGCACTCCTGGTCGGCGCCGTCGGGGCCGCCATCGTCCTCGGAACCGGCGGGGCGCTCACCGCGGCAGCCGTCTCCGAGATCAACGGATACGAACAGCAGACGGCGGCGTCGACGGCCCTTCCGGACGCGTCGCCAGCCGCGCCCGACGCGGCGACGGCCCCGACGCCCGCGACGACCGATCCGGACCCGAGTGCGTCGCCGGCACCGGCATCCGGTCCGATCGAAGGTGCGGTCGAGCCAGCCCCCGGAGGCATCGCCACCATCCTCGGGTACACCGTGTACGACGAGACCTCCGACCCCGCCCTAATCCCGAGGCCGCCAGCGGAGGTCTTCGAGGAATGGGGTGACGTCGATGTCGAGACGATCCTGATGCAGAACCACCTCGACGCCGTGTGCATGGCCGAGAAGGGGTTCAAGGCTGCCTACGTCGCAATGTGGCAGACCTGGGAGAACGGCGACACGTTCGCCGTGATCGACGAGCTCGACGCCTTCAACGATGCCCGGAATCCCGAATGGGAAGAGGCCATGTGGGGCGCCCCCGACCAACCGCTCGGCGAGGACTACGACTGGAAGCAGGCCGGATGCCACGGGGCATCCGTGCACGCCACCGGAATGGACGACGCCAACTAGCCGCCCCGAAGGCGCGATCGACGCACCTCATCGGCGGCGCCGCTCGCCGCGGCATCCCGGTCACTTCTCGAATCGGTCACGAGCAGCCAAGATCGCCTTCGCGAACTTCGTCGCGAAATAACACCGGACCTTCAGGACCGACTCCGGTGTCGTGATGGCGACGATGTCGGTGAAGAATCCCGGGCGGACCTCGACGTCGACGACGTCCGAGAGCGGCACGCGGAGCTCGAGGGTCCCGGACTGCGCGATGCGGTTCAGCCCGTTCGGTGAGAAGCCCACCGTCTCCGTGGTGAGCGTGACCCGGCCGCCGACCCACAATCCGCCCCAGGCTGCGCGGAACAGCGAGACCATCGGCATGGTGTGGTGCGGCTGCACGTCGTCGATGAACGCATTCGCGATCTTGGACACGAGGACCTCTTCGGGCATTCGGTCATTGTCAGTTCGATCGGATGCCGCGTCCAGCGGTTGCGGGCGTCCCGAACGCTCGAGCCGGCCGGCTCCCATCGGACCCGACCGCGCTCATCGTGCAGTTCGATCTCGGCGCGCTCAGCCGTCGGCGGATGCCGCGAGCCGCTCCCCCAGCCACGCACGCGCCCGGGCGTGGAGTGCCTGCGTCACGGCGGCGTCGCGCGCGACCGCTTCGAAGCCGTGCGGCGCACCCGGCACCTGGGCGGGTGCTCGTCATGGTGGTCTCGATTCTCGTGCATGGGTTCCTCTCAGCGGATTCACGACCATCAGCGAGCGTCAGCGATATATCGTTGACATATCGTCGAGACCCGATCAGGGCCCCGGTTCAGGGAGGTCATCATGAGCGATCCATTCAGCAGCGGCTTCGGCAGCGGTTCGAGCAATTGGGGCAAGGGCGGCCCCGGTCAGGGACTGTGGGAGGCCATGGACCAGCTGCGCGGCATGTTCGAGCAGAAGGTCGCGCCGCGCATGGGCAAGGGCGACGTCCGCGCGGCGGTGCTCGCGCTGCTCGCCGAGAAGCCGATGCACGGCTACCAGGTCATCAGCGAGATCTCCGAGCGCAGCGGCGGCCTATGGAAGCCGAGCGCGGGCTCGGTGTACCCGACGCTCCAGCTCCTCGCCGACGAGGGCCTCATCACCGCCGAGGAGGAGGGTGGGCGGAAGACGTACACCCTCACCGAGATGGGACGGGCCGAGGCCGCAGCATCCGCGGACCGCGCGCCGTGGCCCACCGGAGCGAGCAGCAGCGGCAGCGCCGGCAGCGGCCGCCGCGACTTCGGCAACGCCGGTCCGCTCGCCAAGTCGGGTATGGACCTCGCCCAAGCAGCGGCGCAGGTCGGACGCAGCGGCACGCCCGAGCAGGTCAAGCAGGCGGTGGACATCCTCGACGAGGCGCGTCGTCGTCTCTACTCGATCCTCGCGCAGGACTGACTGAGTGCCCTCGACACGTCGGCATCCGGAAGGCAGGATGCCCGATGTGGGGAACACGCGCGCGCGTTACCGCCGGATCCTGCGGTTCGCCGCGCGGTACATCATCCAGACGTGGTGGTACGAGCTCGTGCTGCCCCGCTTCGGGCTGGGCAGGTTCGTGGCGCGCGGGCGCGCGGCGCGGATGACGCGCATCGCCCAGCGCTTCCACGTGCTCGCGGTCGACCTCGGCGGACTCATGATCAAGGTCGGCCAGTACATGTCGTCGCGGCTCGACGTGCTGCCGCCCGAGATCACGCGTGAACTCGCGGGGCTGCAGGACGAGGTGCCGCCCGTGCCGTTCGACGCCATCCGGCGCCTCGCCGAGGCCGAGCTGGGCGTGCCGCTCGAGCGTGCGTACGCCGAGTTCGACCCGACGCCGCTCGCCGCGGCATCCCTCGGTCAAGCGCACCGCGCCCGGCTCGCAGCCATCGACGCCGGCGACATGGGGTACGACGAGGCCGTCGTCAAGGTGCAGCGGCCGGGCATCGAGGTGATCGTCGACGTCGACCTCGCGGCGCTGCGCCGGGTCGCCGGATGGCTCAGCCGCGTGCGGTTCGTCGCGAGCCGCGTCGACCTGCCCTCGCTCGTCGAGGAGTTCGCCGCGACGAGCCGCCAGGAGATCGACTACCTGCAGGAAGCGCAGTACGCCGAGCGGTTCGCCGCGAACTTCGCCGGCGACGCTCGCGTCGCCGCGCCCGAGGTCGTCTGGGAGCGCTCGACGCGCCGAGTGCTCACGCTCGCCGACGTGACCGCGATCAAGATCAACGACCGCGACGCCTTGGTGGCAGCGGGCATCGACCCGAAGGCGGTCGCGACGCAGTTCGCGGCCGTCATGTTCGACCAGCTCTTCCGCGACGGCTTCTTCCACGCCGACCCGCACCCGGGCAACATCTTCGTCACGCCGGTCTCCCCTGCGACATCCGCTTCGATCCGAGGGGCGGCGGATGCCGCGGCGCCGGCGTGGCAGCTCACCTTCATCGACTTCGGCATGATGGGCGAGGTGCCCGACTCGCTGCGTCGCGGCCTGCAGCAACTGCTGCTCGCCGTCGCGGCGCGCGACGGCAGGCGCATGGTCCAGGCCATCCAGGACGTCGGCTTCCTGCTGCCCACCGCCGAGACCGCCGAGCTCGAACGGGCGATGACCGCACTGTTCGCCCGCTTCGGCGGGATGGGCTTCTACGAGCTGCAGCAGGTCGACGAGCGGGAGCTGCGCCGCTTCGCGATCGAGTTCGGCGAGGTGGTCCGCTCGCTGCCGTTCCAGCTGCCCGAGAACTTCCTCCTCGTCATCCGCTCGATGTCGCTGACCTCGGGCCTGTGCAGCTCGCTCGACCCCGAGTTCAACCTGTGGGACGCCGTCGAGCCCTACGCCGCGAAACTGCTCCGTGACGAGGGCGGCGGCATCGTGCGGGCGGCCGGACGCGAGGCGCTGTCGGTGGCCGGTACGGCGTGGCGGCTGCCGGGGCGGATCGACGCGGTCGTCGACCGCATCGAATCCGGGCGCCTCGTCGCGAACTCGCCGCGAATCGAGCAGCGGATGGCGCGCCTCGAGCGCGCGGCCCAGCGGATCGTCTCGGCGGTGCTGTTCGTCGGGCTCTTCGTCGGCGGCATCCTGCTGCGGGTGGATGAGCCGGTGTGGGGCGTGACACTGATGGTGGCGTCGGCGGTGCCGTTGCTGCATGCCGTGTTCGCGGGGCTGTTCGGGCGGCGCGGGCCGCAGTGATCGCACCTTCCCTGCGAAGGCGGTTGCTGTCACCTCGACGCTCCGGGCGGGCGAGTTCGCCCCTAGCTCTCAGGCCGAGTATCGATCGAGATCCCACCTCTCACGTCGAAGAGCGATCCGTCAATCTGGCCGTCATCGACGAATGACTCACCTGACTGGGGGATGTAGATCGTCAATTCGGGATGCCACACGGTGCCGCACCACGTCAGCTCTGCGATCCGGTCGAGTAGGTACTGCGCCGACTGGCCGCTGAGCTCGAGAACGAGCTGGTTCCAGTACTCGCTGGCGGCCTTCCGTTCTCCCTTCGGGATCGTGATCTGCTCCCCATCCGAGTACACGGCCAAGAAGCGCTCCAGCTTCTCGTCGGCAGACTCGGTGAGGTTGCGTCTCGCCTCCGCCACGTCGAAGAGCAGCGATGGATCCCTCACTTCGGAATCGACGAGGCCGGAGACTCTCTCCCAGAGGTCCGAGGCGACCGCTCGGTCCGTCGTTCGGTCCAGACTCTTCGGGTCGGCCTCTCGGACCACCGCCTCGACGATCTCGTCGGTCGAGCCGCCGAGGGCATCGTCCACGCGTCCCGCAAGTTGGGTTGCCGTTGGCGCCACATCGCCGTTCTTCGGCAGGCTCCCGAGGATGGTCGCCGTGTTGTCCGAGAGGCTCTCACCGAGCTTCCGGGCAGCGCCTCCGGCAACCAGGAGATCGAGAGGTCTGACGCAGACCTCGAAGTCAGCGGAGGCCTCGACCGACCCGGTCGTCGTCCCTCCGAGTGGGGTGACGAACGACCCCTCATCCTCAGTGTCGTATCGCAACGTGACGCCGACGAGGTCCAGCGCGGTGGCGATGGCCGTGTTGAGCGTCACTGCGCCGTAGCTGGAAGCACTCGCGAACCGGACCCGGTCGTCCACCACACACCAGGACGCACTCACCTCCCAGTCGAAGAAGTCGGGGTCGGGAAGTCGGCGGATCGTCAGGTCCGCGTCATAGTGCGCGACGGTGTAGCCGCGGGCCTCGTTCGGGCCGACGCAGTCGTTCGAGCCCTCCTCGCACCCGACGGCATTGACGGGCGTTCCGAGGGGCGTGTCGGGGCAGACATCCGTCCCGTCGTAGACGCCATCGCCGTCGGAATCGAGCGCGCATCCGTCAGCGTCGACGGGGAAGCCGGCTGGTGTTCCCGTGCACTGGTCGATCCCGTCGTGAACGCCGTCGCCATCCTCATCCAGTGCACAGCCGTCGGTATCCACCGGAGCTCCGGCCGGGGTCGCCGCGCACTGGTCCAGACCGTCGTGGACGCCATCCCCATCGGAATCGAGTGTGCACCCGAAGACATCGACGGGCACACCGGAGGGCGTGTCGGCGCACTGGTCCGACTCATCAGGAATGCCGTCGCCGTCACTGTCGAGGTCGATCGGACAACCGTTCGCATCCACCGGCTCGCCTGCCGGCGTCCCGGGGCATTGATCCGAGCCGTCCTTGACGCCATCGCCGTCTGAATCCGCGAGAGGCGTGTCGTCGGCCGGATCGCTCGGATCGGTCTGCTGCTCGAACTCGGCGCAGTCGCCGACGCCCCCGCCGTCGGTGTCGACCGACACGTCGCAGACCTCACGCGCGAAACGCCATGTCCACGTGATGGTCTCGGTGGTGGCCGCTCCGGGCCCATGGTCGGCCACGGTCGTGACCGTGCAGGTGCCGAGAACCACCTGCACGGAGAGGTTCGGTACCGCGGTCTCGGCACTGCAGTCATCCGTGAAACCCACTTCGGAGTTCACCGCGGCAGTGGCGACCGTCGTCGTGCCCGTCTCGGTGTGGCCGCACGGCCAGATGCCCACGGTGGTGCTCGCGACCTCGTAGGCGGCACCCGTGCCGTGGACACGAATCTCAGGGGACCCCGCGTTGTCGTCGATGACCGCCGTCAGCCCACCCGTTCCGGAGGTCTCCCCCTCGAGCGTGACGCGGTACGACGTGGGTGCGAGGTATTCGTCGCCGCCCACGGGCGACGGATCGCACCAGTCCGTCCCCTCGTCGAGGAAGTCGTCATAGTAGGTCTCCGAGTAGAACGCGGCGCACCCCTCGCCCTCGGCGTCCTGCGAGCTGAAGACCTTCTCGATCAGTCGCTCCTGCGTCGACTGCTGCGGCTCGTTCACGTACTCCATGGCGACGGACTCGGTGAGCTCGCCGTACCAGTCACACCCGGCGACAGGCTCGGGCGGCGGCGGACTCGGCACCTCCGCCAGGGCCGGAGCCGCAGCACCGAAGATGAGCGAGACGACTGCCGCGATTCCGGCAGCTGCTCGGACGAGCGTTTCGTAAGCACCCCGTCGTGCGTTCACAGCCGGCCCCATCCTTGTGGCTCTGCGACGCTCGGGTCGCCCCGAACCTACGCTGACGACGGGGGCAGCGTCAGCCCCAGAACGCGGGTCGGCGGCGCGGTCCTGCGCGTGACCTCGGCACGCCCCCTCCAAAGGGGTGACGGCGTCACGGCAGCGCGACTAGCATGCGCCGCATGTGGGCCTTCATCCCCATCCGATGGCCGAGCACTCCCGCGAGCGACGTCTGGACGCCCGCGCAGTTCGCCGCGCTGATGGATCCCGGCATCGTCTTCAGCCTCGGCCACTACCTCCGCCGTGTGACCTACGGGCAGGCCGACCTCAGCTACCGGCTCTTCGAACCGCTGGTGATGGACGATCCCCGGGTCACCATGCCGAACGTCCCCGACGTGTATGCGGGCGAGCGAGCGGATCGCAAGCCGCTCCTGAACGCGCCGCGAGCGGAGATCACCCGACTGCACGACCCCGACTGGAGCACGTTCGACCGGGTCCTCTTCTGGTTCGCGCAACCGACCGACGAGTTCGGTGGAGGATACCCGCCGGCGACGGTGATGAGCCGAGGTGGCCGGTTCGACGCGCTCTGCCACGAGGTGCTCCACAGCTACGGGTTCGACCACACCTTCGACGGGGTCAACGAGTACGTCTCCCCGTACGACATCATGTCGGCCAAGGCGTACACCCTGCCGGTGCCGGGTCCGACGTTCCCGCGCGCAGCCAATCCGATGCTGCCGCCGTCGGTGGCGGATGGCACCGACCAGAACACGACGGTCGGCCCGCTGCTCTCGCCCGCGCAACTCGCAGGAACCACGTACTGGAAGGCCATCGAGACCGCGGGGCTCGTGCACACCCTGCCGGCCAGCATGTCCGGCCCGGTGCGGGTTCGACTTCATGCGGCGGATGTCGCGGCGCGGGTCTGGCCGGAGGTGCGAGGGCCGGTTCTGATCCAGACCGTTCCGCTCGGCACGTTCGGCGAGCGCTTCACCATCGAACTGCGACGCTCGGGAGGATACGATTCGGGCTTCCTGCGGGCCGACCCCGCGACCGCGGCATCCGCCTTCAAGCCTCCGGCCGGGATCGTCGTCCACCACCGGCGCCCCGACCGGCGACTCGGCTACGTCGGCGTCCTCCCGCTCTCCAACCTCGGCGACCTCGACGCCACGTTCCGCGAGTACGCGCTCGACTTCGTCGTCCGCGTTCGGGAGATCGGCGAGCAGGACGAATGGGTCGACATCGAGATCCAGGAGCTGGCGCCGCTCCCCTCCGGTCACGGCGGCGACCTCGAGATCCTGCCCGAGGACCAGCCCAAGCCGGATGGAGCGACGGTCACCGTCTGGACGAAACCGTGCTTCGCCGGACCGCGCGGCCCGTACCAGCTCACCCCGAAATACCAGCGACGTGGATTCCGGATCCGAGCCACCTCACGCGGGTACGAGAAGCCGCGGTACGAGTGGCGGGTGAACGGGGCGGCCCTGAATCCCGCGGCGACCTCCGTGACGCACACGATCCAGACGAAGACCCCGGACGACGAGGGTGGCTGGACCCAGAGCGCGACGAGCGTCGAACTGGGCTACGCACTGCAGGCCGATGAGCTTCGGATCTGGTGCGAACCCACGCGACAGCGCCCTGGCGGACGCGAGGCGATCGGCAACTTCGCGCTCCCGCTCGAACTCGTGATCGGCGAATCGGACCCCGGCGTGATCAAGAACCACTATCCCAGCAGCTCGATCTTCACCAGCCTTCACT
This sequence comes from Agromyces sp. CCNWLW213, assembly GCF_037199545.1. NCBI lineage: Bacteria > Bacillati > Actinomycetota > Actinomycetes > Micrococcales > Microbacteriaceae > Agromyces > Agromyces sp. CCNWLW213. The sequence continues at coordinate 582,471 of NZ_JBBBDX010000002.1, forward strand.
TCACGACGGTCGAACTCGAATGGGACGGGAAGTACCGACGCGCCCAGGAGCGCTGCCGCAAGATGCTGCTCGATGTCCTGCGGAAGCGCATCCCGAAGCACGGCCTGCCGCCCATCCCGGACCCGCCGTGGGAACGCGTGCGCGATCGGTTCCGGCAGTTGCTCGCCGTCGACCCCGACGAGGCGCGCGCCGTCGTGGCGGATCTCGCGCGGGCCCTCGACGAGCCGCCGGCCGTGGTGCTCGCCGAGCTCGGGGCCAGTCGCATCCGGAGCCCGTGGCACGTCGTCGATCACCCGAAGCCGGGCGTTTGAGGCGTCGGCGCCGACCGCTCCGCCAAGTCGCATGGCGCGCATCGGCAGGCTCTTCGCCCGGGCCGCAGCAGGTCAGGAGCGTCGTGCAACCATCGCGGGCCGGTCTCCGACCTTCCGACTCGATCGCCCACACGTCGAGCCCTCTCCGTGGTGCTCCCGCCGACTACGGGACCGCCCATCACGGCGTACCTCAGTCGTGGCTCAATCTCCACGTGGACCCGGCCGCTCCGTCGAAGACGATGCCGAGGTTCTCCTTACGATGCCAGACGCCGCACAATTCGGTCGACCTCGGTCCCACGTCCTGCACCTGGGTCCATCGGTTTCGCGTGCCGTTCCACGTCCACGTCCCCGTACTGGTCACCGCCACGACGCCGACCGGCGTCGACAGGAGCGCTCCCACTGGCACGTCCGGCCCGAGGTCGTTGACGGGTACCCACATGTGCTGAGTCCAGATGTACGTGGATGTGGTCGAGCTGCTGCCGAAGGAGCCGACGAGCACCAGCGTCGAAGTCGTCGTATCCCAGGCCAGCTTGGGCAGGTTCAGGGCCGGTCCCGAATCGTCGATCGGCGACCAGAAGCTCCCATCCCACGTCCATGTCTCGGATTGAACCGGAACATCCGTCCCTCCCGATACACCGCCGAAGAGGATGTCCTTCTTCCGGACAGGGTCAGTCGCCATCGCCGCCTCGCTTCGAGCGCCCGGCCCCGAATCGTCCACCTGAGTCCAGGTCGTTCCATCCCAGCTCCAGGTGTCGCGCATGGGTACACCGAGCGCACCACCGAAGAGGAGCAGCGAGCCATCATGGCTTTCGGAGAGGGCGCAACCGAACCGAGCTCGCGGCCCCATGTCTTGGGCGAGTGCCCACCCGTCATCCCATTCCCACGTCTGTGCGGCATCGACTTCGGGGCCTGGCCCTGTGACCAGAATCGGCCGATCGCTGGCCGCGTGGTAGCCCATCGCGTTGCTTCTCGAGGTTTTCGCGGGCCCCAAGTCGGAAACTTCCGTCCACATCCATGCCACGGGTTCAGGCTAGCCCCTCGGGACCGCTGACGGTCGGTCCTCCGGCGCCTCCGCACTGAGCAGAGACTTCTCCATGTCGGGCACGTCGCATCAGCGACGATCACCGCGCCGGCAGCGTCGCCCCTTCCGGCACGGCCCTCGCCGGCACCGCCGGCGCGGTCCGCACGTCGATCCCCGCAGCGCGCATGCGCGCCAGCTCAGCGGCATCCGCTTCGGAATCGGTGATGAGCACGTCGATGCGCTCGGGCGGCACCGTCTGCACCATGGAGTCGATGCCGACCTTGGTGTGATCGGCGAGCACGACCACGCGCTGCGCGGCGTCGACCGCGGCCCGGTCGAGGCTGGCGACGTGCATGTTCGGCGTGCTGAGGCCGTTCGCCGCGGTGAGGCCGTTGCCCGAGAGGAACACCGTCTGGAAGCGCAGGCGCGACACCTCGCGCTCCGCTTCGCCGCCGATCGCCGCTCGGATGTTGCCGCGCAGGATGCCGCCGATCATGAGCACGTCGACCTTCGGCGCGTCCGAGAGCGTGTCGGCCACGAGCAGCGAGTTCGTGGCCACCATCAGCCGCCGCCGCAGCAGGCGCGTCGCGACCGCCTGCGTCGTCGTGCCGGCGCAGAGCATGATGACGTCGCCGTCATCCACCAGGTCGGCGGCGAGCTCGGCCATCGCCAGCTTCTGCCCGGCCGCGACGACGCTCTTCTCGAGGTAGGTCGGCTCGTCCATGACCGAGCGGGCGACGGATGCTCCGCCGCGATGCCGCACGATCCGGCCCGTCTCCTCGAGGGCCTTCAGGTCGCGGCGCACCGTGATCTCCGACGAGCGCACCATCTGCGACAGGTCGGTGACCGAGATCGAGCCGTGCACCGCGAGCGCCGAGAGGATCACCTGGCGTCGTTCGTCCGTGAACACTGCGCCTCCTCACCGTTGGTTTGCGCTTTCCCACACTATGTCGGCGATGCCGCGATGGGGCGGACCCGAGCAGGCCCGCCCCATCGCGCCGGTCAGCCGGCGTCGCAGGTGAGCTTCGCGTCGGCCCAGTCGGCGTGGTCGAAGTTCTTGCCGTTGGTGGCCTCGTGCGCGACGAGTTGCAGCTGCTCCACCCCGGTCACGTCGACCGTCAGCGGCAGTGCGGCATCGTCGTTCGTCAGCACCGCGGTCTCGGCGAGCAGGACGCCGTCGCCGATGACGCGGAACCGCACGGATCCGATGCCGCTCTCGCCGGGCGTCTCGAGCACCTCGTCGTCGATGCCGACGATCGCGTCGAACGTCGAGCACGTGCCGCCGAGCCACGTGGTGAGCGAGCCGGTCGCGTGCATCCCGACGCCCTTCTCGTAGACGACGTCGTCGATCTCGATCGGCCGGCCGTCGCCGGCCGCAGCCTGCCCGTTCGACTGGTCGCGTTCGATCGGGCCGTACCCGTTGCTCTGCTGCGACCACTCGAGGTCGGAGACGTACACGAGGCCGTCGAGCGGCGGCGGCGTGACCCAGACGGTGGCCTGGCTGGATGCCGCGTACGGGCGGCCGCCGTCGCGGTACTCCGCGGTGACCGGCACCTCCACGGTGCCGCTCGCGCCGTCCGCCGGCACGGTGACCGTCCAGCTCGCCTCGAGCACCTCGCCCGCGGCGAGCGTCTTGGCGGTCACGGGAGCGCCCTCGAGCGTCCAGCCCTCGGGGACGTCCGGCGTCACGAGGACCTGCCGCACGTCCCGGTCGTCCACCGAGAACGCCGCGGTGAGCTCGAAGGTCGATCCGGGCTGCACCTGTCCGTCGGCGGGCTCGACCGCGAGCGCGGCCGCCGGCGCCGGCTCGACCGGCTCGAGACAGGTCTCGCGGCCCGGCTTCGCGGCGCAGACCACTGCGGCGAAGCCGCCGTTGGTCGCGGTCGGCACCGTCAGGGTGTCCTTCGTCGTCGTCGTCACCGTGGATGCCACCGTCGCGGAGCCGTTGGCGCCGTCATCCGTCAGCAGGTCGACCAGCACGTTCTTCCCCAGCCCGGGCAGGTCGCCGAGCGGGAGCTGGAGCGGATCCCCGGAACCGGCGCGCATGCCGCCGACGAACCAGCGGTCGCCCGACTGGCGCGCCAGCACGACGTCCGATCCCGGCCGGCCGCTGATGAGCTCGGTCTTCTTCCACTCCGCGGGGATGTTCTGCAGGAACGGCACCGCGTCGGGCTCCGCGGCGTACGACTCCGGCTTGTCCGACATGTGCTGCCAGCCCGACTCGTACACGATCGCCATCGCGACCTCGTGCGCCTTCGACGAGTTGCCGTTGCCGCGCGAGAAGGTGACCGGCGTCCAGTCCATCGAGCCGACCACGTTGCGGGTGAACGGCACGGTGAGGCTCCGCTCCGGGCTGATGCCGTTCTCGGCGCCGCGCACCGCCTCGTAGGTCATGATGTGCGGCCAGGTGCGCTGCATGCCCGTCGGCAGCGAGGCGCCGTGGAAGTTGATCATCAGGCGGTGCTTCGCGGTGTCGGCCGCGATCTGGTCGTACCACTGGTGGATCGCCTGGCTGTCGGTGTCCATGAAGTCGACCTTGATGCCGCTGACCCCCCACGACGCGAGCTTCGGCAGCCACTCGTCGCGCTGCGCCTGCGTGCGCAGGTCGCGGCTGTGGAACCAGATGATCACGTCGACGCCCTTGCTGTGCGCGTAGCGGACGGTGCGCGGGACCCAGCTCGCGTCCCATCCCTCGTCGAGGAGGACGTACTCCCACCCCATCTCGGCCGAGAGGTCGACGAAGTCGCGCTGGCGCGCCTCGTCCTTCGGGCTGTTCCAGTCGGTCAGCCAGCTCCAGCTCGAGACGCCGGTGCGGATCCACGAGGTGTCCGCCTCACCGGCGAGCTGGTTCGGCGTCGCGAGGTCGTCGACGATGGTCGACTCGACCACCTCGTCGAGGTCGCCGACGATCGCGACGCGCCACGGCGTCGAGAGGTCGCCGGTGGAGGTCACGGGCGCGCCCTCGAACAGGTCGACGCCGTACCGGAGCGAGCCGGTGCCGTGCGACAGGTGCGAGCCGGAGTAGTCGCCGTGCAGGTCGGATTCCGTCAGCAGCACGTACTGGTCGCCCTGCTCGAAGAGCGCCGGGTAGCCGACCGAGCCGGTGCCGTTCGCGGCGGTCGCGGTCGTCGTCATCCACTCGGCCTCGTAGTTCACGGCGTAGGAGCGCTGCATCCACGCCGCGCCGTCACCCGGGAGCAGCCACGACCCGGATTCGTCGTCGACGCGGTGCTCGCCCTCGCCGTCGACCAGGTACCGGTAGGCGGCGCCGTCGTCCGCGAGGCGGGCGGCGATCGAGAAGCGCGCACCGGCGGCGTTCTCGAACGTGAACACGGATTCCGCGTGCCGGTACTCGCGGTCCTCCTGCTTGCCGGTCGTCATCGTGTACTCGTCGGCCACCTCCCGGTCGACCCGGTCGACGAAGGAGAGGCCGGAGCGGAAGTCTCCGTCGCTGCCCACCAGGCCGAGGCGTTCGGCCGAGACGACGACGTCATCGCCGCGGCGGACGTCGAGCGCCACCCGACCCGCCGAGTCGAGGGTGAGCTCGCCGTCGAGCGCGGCACCCTCGGGGCCGTCGATCGTCCAGCGGTCGACGATGGTGGGCTCCGCAGGAGCCTCGTCGTCGCAGGCGAGCGTCGCGTCGCCCCAGTCGGCGTGGTCGAAGTTCTTGCCGTTGGTCGCCTCGTCCGCGACGAGCCGCAGCACCTCGACGTCGGTCACGTCGGCGGTGAGCTCGAACGGGGCATCCGTTCCCGTCAGCACGGCCGTCTCGGCGATGAGCCGACCGTCGCCGTACACCTGGAACCGCGTCGTGCCCACGCCGCTCGTCACCTCGTCGTCGAGCCCGACGAACGCGCTGAACTCCGTGCAGTTCGCGCCGAGCTCGACGGACAGGGCACCCGTGGCGTGCATGCCGATGCCCTTCTCGTAGACGACGCCCCCGATGGTGATCGGCCTGCCGTCACCGGCCGCCGACTCGCCGTTCGACGTGTCGCGCTCGATCGGACCCCAGCCGTTCGACTCGTTGAGCCACGGCAGGTCCGACACGAACACCTCCCCCACCGGCACGTCGGCGTGGGCGGGCAGGACGGCGACCGCCGACATACCCGTTCCGATCAGCGTGCCGGTGACGAGCGCAGCGGTGATCGCCGGCGCCCGCCCCTGTCCAGTGCGACGTTGCACGAGGTCTCCCTTGACTTCGAAGGCCCCCGAGCGGGGGCCACCCCGGGCACAGGCTAGGAACGACCGATCGCAGCGGTCAACGGAATGATCGGTATCGATCGCGAACGGTCGGCGTGCGATCAGTTCCGGTCGCCGGGGTTCCGGAGGTGTGGTCGACGATCGCGCGACGGGCGCGCCGTCGCGGGAATACCCGCCCTGAGACCGCCGCGCAAGGCGCTTGGCATGTGACCCCGATCACGGAAGAGTCGGTCCATGACCGATCGACCCACGCGCGCCGAGGCCACCGGCGCCGCTGCCGAGGTACTGCTCTTCCACCACGCGCTGGGCCTCACGCAGGGCACCCGCGCCTTCGCCGACGAGCTCCGCCGAGCGGGCCACACCGTGCACACGCCCGACCTGTTCGACGGACGCACCTTCGACTCGATCGAGGCCGGTGTCGGCTACGCCCGCGACGTCGGCTGGGACGAGATCATGGGCCGCGGCGAGCGCGCGGCCGAGCCGCTGCCGGCCGAGCTCGTCTACGCGGGGTTCTCGCTCGGCGTCGTGCCCGCGCAGATGCTCGCGCAGACCCGCGCCGGAGCGAAGGGGGCGCTGTTCCTCTACTCCTGCATGCCGATCGCGGAGTTCGGCTCGTGGCCCCCGGGGGTCCCGGCGCAGGTCCACGGGGCTGACGCCGACCCGATCTTCATGGACGAAGGCGACGTGGATGCCGCGCGCGAGCTCGTCGCCGCGGCCGATGACGCCGAGCTGTTCCTCTACCCCGGCGACCAGCACTACTTCGCCGATTCGACGCTGCCGAGCTACGACCCCGACGCGACGGAGCTGCTCATGCGACGCGTGCTCGAGTTCCTCGGACGGGTCGGCTGAGCGGCGAGGAAGTGCCGACGACCCTCCCAGGGTCGCCGGCGCCGTCCGCGCTCAGGCCGGCCGCGCCGCGCCCGCCCGGTCTCCCGCGTGCGCCAGCGCCCACTCGAGCGCGTGATCGGCGACTTCCTCCCAGCCCGGCTCCGCGCAGATCCAGTGCGACCGGCCCGGGAACTCGACGTACTCGGTGATGGCGGGCGACTTCGCGTAGTGCTTCGCGTTCGACCGGTTCACCGAGGGCGGCATGATGTGGTCCTTCTCGCCGGCGATGAACAGCAGCGGCGCGCGATCCTTGGTGTAGTCGACCCACGTCTCCTGCATCCCGGGCTTGAAGTTCGCGATGAGCCCGTACGCCCACACCCAGTTGCCGGGGGCGGGGATCGCGTACTTCCGCCACACGGCGTCGGACTCCTCGCGGGTCAGCGTGTTCGCGAACGCGTAGTGGAACTCCTCGGGGGTGAAGCCGACCGCCTTGTGACGGTTCGCGGGGTTCTTCAGCGCCGGGAAGAGCGACTTCACCTGCGACAGCGGGTTGACGCGCACGCCTTCCGTCGGCGCCGAGTCGACGACGACGGCGGAGGCGCCGAGCCCACGGGCGAGCAGCAGCTGCGTGAGCGTGCCGCCGAACGAGTGCCCCATGATGATCGGCGGCCTCGGCAGCGCCTCGATCTGCGCGGCGATGTGGTCGACGGTCTCGGGCACGGTCAGCTTCGCGATGAGGTCGGGGTTCTCGCGCAGCGCCTCGACCTCGATCTCGAACCCGGGGTAGCCCGGCGTGATCACGGTGAAGCCCTTCGCCTCGAAGCGCTCCTTCCAGTTCTCCCAGCTGCGAGGCGTCATCCAGAGGCCGTGCACCAGGACGATCGTGTCGGGGGCGGTGGGGTCGGTGGTCCCGTCGGTCATGGTCGGGGTCCTTTCGTGCGGGGCGGATGCCGCGGCATCCGTTTCAGGAATCGATGAAGGCGAGCAGGTCGGCGTGCAGCCGGTCCCGCTCGGTGTCGGGCAGGCCGTGGGCGCCGTTCTCGTACACGAGGAGGCGGGCGCCGTCGACCATGGCGGCGGAACGCTCGCCGCCGACCTCGAACGGCACGACCTGGTCGTCGTCGCCGTGGATCACGAGGGTGGGCACGTCGACCTTCGCGAGGTCGTCGCGGAAGTCGGTCGCCGAGAACGCGGCGATGCACTCGTAGGCGGCGCGGTGGCCGCAGGCCATGCTCTGCAGCCAGAACGCGTCGCGCACGCCCGGCGAGACGTCGTTGTTGCGGTTGTTGCCGAAGAACGGGCCGTCGGCCAGGTCGCGGTACAGCTGCGCCCGGTCGGCGGCCTCGCCCGCGCGGATGCCGTCGAACACGTCGATCGGCAGCCCCTCGGGGTTGTCGTCGGTGCGCAGCATGAACGGCGGCACCGCCGAGACGAGCACGAGCTTCGCCACGCGCCCGCTGCCGTGCCGGCCGAGGTAGCGGACGAGCTCGCCGCCGCCGGTCGAGTGGCCGACGAGCGTGAGGTCGGTGAGGTCGAGGTGGTCGATGAGCACGGCGAGGTCGTCGGCGTACGTGTCCATCTCGTTGCCGTGCCAGGTGCGGCTCGACCGCCCGTGACCACGTCGGTCGTGCGCGATGGCGCGATGCCCGTGCTCGGCGAGGAACCGCGCCGCGGCCGCCCACGCGTCGGAGTTGAGCGGCCAGCCGTGGCTCAGGAGCACGGGCGAGCCGTGCACGCCCCAGTCGGTGTAGAAGATCCGGGCGCCGTCGTCGGTCGTGACCTAGGGCCTGGCGGCCTCCTCATGGCGTGAGCGGATGCCACGATGGTGCCGCCGCGCGCCGGTTCGCCGAACCACGTGGTGTGCGTAGTCGTGACGCCGGAGGGGCGTGCGGTCAGCGCTCGCCGAAGCGTTCCGCGAGCTGCTTGCGCGACGTCACCCCGAGCCTCCGGAACACCTTGCGCAGGTGGTAGTCGACGGTGTTCACGCTGATGAAGAGCGTCGCGCCGATCTCGGCGTTGGTCTGTCCGTCGGCGGCCATGCGGGCGATCGTGCCCTCCTGGGGCGTCAGCGCCTCCGCGCCGTCGTCGCCGGGAAGCCGGTGCGGCACGTGCTCGCCGGTCGCCTCGAGCTCCCGGCGCGCGCGGGCGGCGAATGCGGGCGCCCCGACGCGGGTGAAGATCGCGAGGGCGGCGCGCAGCTGCTCGCGTGCCTCGCGGCGACGCTTCATCCGCCTGAGCCACTCGCCGTAGACGAGGTGCGCGCGTCCCAGGTCGCCGGGCGGCGTGGCCTGCTCCAGATGGGCGATCGCGTCGAGGTAGAGGGGCTCGGCGTCGGCGTCGTCGGCCAGCAGCGCGTCGGACCGCGCCGCCACGCCGCGCACCCACGGCGTTCCGCTCGCGACGGCGAACCCGGTCAGGCGGTCCGCCGACGCCCGGACCCGGTCGGCCCGTCCGCTGCGCACCCCCGCCTCGACGAAGTCGGGCAGCTGCTGGTACGCCACCTGCAGGAAGTTCCGCGCCACCACCGGCGCGAACCGCTCGAACGCATCCCGGTAGTGCCCGTCGGCGATCTCGCGGATGCCGAGGCCGGTCATCGCGATGGTCCACGCCCCGGCGAATCCGGTGGCGAGCACGCCCTCCGCGACCTGCTCGACGACCTCGACCGGCGCGCCCGACCAGGCGAGATGCGAGGCGTTCACGACCTGCTCGGCGTCGTACCCGATCGCACGCCGCAGCTCGCGCACCTGCTCGATGTAGCTGCCGGATGCCGCGGGGTCGCCCCGCACGAGCTCGACGAGCCCGAGCAGCCAGAGCGCGGTGTCGACCACGCGCAGCACGCCGGCGTCCCGGGCGGCGCCGAGCGTGCGTTCGAGCAGCTCCACGCAGACCTGCTCCTCCCACAGCGCCATCGTCAGCGCGACGCCGATGGCGCCGAGGTCGAGCAGGTGCACGTCATCCGATCCGCGGATCAGCGCCAGCGCCTCGCGCATGAGCGGAACCGCCTCGTCGTACGGCTGCAGGATGTGCGCGGCCAGGGCGCGCAGCTGCACCGACATCGGCCCGTCGGCCACCGTCGCGCCGTCGGCGAGCCGGCGCCCCAGCTCGGGAAGGCCCACCCCCTCCGCCGCCCACTCCGCGGTGAGCACGTAGTCGAACGCCCGCAGGAGCGCGCGCTGCTCGAGCTCCGGCGCCCGACCGTGGAACAGGTCCGCGACGCGCAGCATCGTCGCCGCTCCCCCGACGACGCCGTCGCGGTCGGCCGTGAACAGCGCGAGCGCCGCGCGGAGCGTGAGCATCCGTCCGAGCCCGATCGGGTCGAGGCGGTCGCCGTCGAGGCGCCCGAGCAGCTCGAGGGCCAGGCCGACGGCTCCGGCCGATGCGGCCGCCTCGGCGGCGGAGAGGATCCGCCGGTCGTGCTCCGGCCCCTCCGACGTGAGGTCGGCGGCCCGGGTCAGCAGCCGCGCCCGGGAGACCGAACCGCCGCGGACGCCGGCGGCGTCGGCGATCTGCTCCATGCGGGCCGCCAGCCGGTCGTCGGCGCCGACCGCCGCGGCCGCGCTGTGCCAGACGGCGAGGTCGGCGCGCCCGCGCTCGTCGGCGACGACGGCGAGCGCCTCGTGCGCGCGGCGACGCTCGTCGGCGGGCATGCCGTTGTAGACGGCCGAGCGGATGAGCGGATGGCGGAAGTCGACCGTTCGCCGCACCGACACGAGCCGGGCGCGTTCGGCCGGCCCCGCGGCATCCGTCGGCAGGCCGAGCCGCTCGGCGGCAGCGCCGATGAGCTCGCCGTCGCCGGTCGACTCGGCCGCCGCGACGAGCAGCCACTGCTGCGACCGGGGCGGAATCGCGTCGACCTGGCCGAGGTAGTGCGCTTCGAGCCGCTCGCCCAGCGGCACCGGGGTGCGAGCGACCGACGAGTCGGTGAGCTGCTCGGCGGTGAACTCCCGCCCCAGGTCGATGAGGGCGAGCGGGTTGCCGCCCGTCTCCTCCGCGATGCGCGTCGCGAGCAGCTGATCGACCGCGCCGCGCACCGACCGGTTCAGCAACTGCACCGCTTCGGACTGCGCGAGGCCGCCGAGCTCCAGCTCCGGAACGCCGGCGGCGACGAGTCGCACGCGCGGGTCGGGACGCGAACTCATCAGCAGCGCGACCCGCTACCACCCATGCGATGGGTTCCGCCTCGCCGGCCGACGCGAGCAGCGACAGGAGTCCGAGCCCGACGAGGTACCGATCGGGCGGCTCGCCCTCGTCGATCCCGGCGGCGATCCGCAGCGCCGCGGCCTGACGCGCCGGCACACCGCCGAGGTGCTCGGCGAGCGGCGAACCGAGGCGCTGCACCGCGGCGTACGGCATCGCCGACTCGGCCTCGTACCCGTCCGACCGAAGCACCCGGATGCCGCGAGCGCGCGCGACCGCGGCATCCAGCAGCGCGGTCTTGCCGATGCCCGGCTCGCCCACCACCGACAGGGCCGCGCCGACGCCGTTCCGGGCATTGCCGAGCAGCGCACCGAGGCGGTCGAGCTCGCCGGTGCGTCCGAGGATCGCGGGGGGTGCGGCGTCGATGTGGGTCACCGTACTCCGGTTCGGCGGATGCGGTCCAGCACGAGGATGTCGATTCCACCCGCCGTCGATCGTTCATCACCTGACGGCCGCACCCGGCGGCCGCGGAACGGAGCGGACCATGGCCACCATCACCGTGTTCGAGAGCGTCACGCTCGACGGCGTCATGCAGGCGCCGGGGCGGCCCGACGAGGACCCGCGCGGGAACTTCGCGCGCGGCGGCTGGGCGGCGCCGTACCAGGACGAGGTCGCCGGGCGCTTCGCCGCCGAGGGGATGTCCCAGGGCGGCGCGCTGCTGTTCGGTCGCCGCACCTACGACGATGTGCTGGGGTTCTGGACGTCGACGCCCGACCCGAACCCGTTCACCGCCGCGCTCGTCGACGCGCCGAAGTACGTGGTGACGCGGCAGCGCGACATCCGCCTCGCCCACCCGAACTCGACGCCGCTCGTCGGGGAGGCCGCCGACACGATCGCCGCGCTGCGCCGCGACCTCGTCGGCGGCATCACGGTGCTCGGGAGCGGCGAGCTCGTGCGGGCCCTGCTCGCGGCCGGGCTCGTCGACGAGATGGTGCTGCTGCAGCATCCGCTCGTGCTCGGAACCGGCACGAGGCTGTTCGGCGGCGACCCCGTCGCGCTCGAGCTGGAGCGCGCCATCCCGACCACGACCGGCGTGGTCATCGCCCAGTACGCTGTGCGGTGAGCGGGGGTTCACGATGCGCTACACGCTGCTGCTGCACTACGCCGAGGCGTCGCCCGAATCGCTCGGCGACGAGGTCATCGCCGAGGGCATGCGACGGATGTCGGCCTACGCGGCCACGCTGCACGACGCCGGGGTGCTGCTCGGCGCCGAGGTGCTGCAGCCGAGCGAGGCCACCACGACCCTGCGACGGGACGCCGATCGGCTGCACGTGCAGGACGGGCCGCTCGTCGACGCGAAGGAGCAGCTCGGCGGCACCATCGTGATCGACGTGCCCGACCTCGACGCCGCGCTCGCCTGGGCGTCGCAGGCGCCCGCGCTCGAGTGGGGCGGAGCGGTCGAGGTGCGGCCCGGCGCCGTGCACACCGTCGACGGGTCGTGGGTGCCCAACCGGTGACGGATGCCGCCGGCACGGCCGCGGATGACGCCGCCCGCGCATCCGGGCGCGCGAACGCCTACGCGGCGGCGGCCCACGCCGCGCGCGAGTCGACCGCGCGACTCGTCGCCGTGCTCGCCGCGAGCACCGGGGACCTCGCCCTCGCCGAGGACGCGCTGGCCGACGCGTTCGCCACGGCCCTCGAACGCTGGCCGACGAGCGGCATCCCCGACAACCCGGAGGGCTGGCTGATCACCGTGGCTCGCAACCGGCAGCGCGACGTGTGGAAGTCCGCCGCGGCGCGCACGAGCGCGCCGCTCGATCAGGCGGCTGATGCGGAGGCCTCCCCGGTGGAGGGACTCGGCCGTCGAGCCCTCGACCCGTTCGACGCCGTCGACCCGCTCCGCATCCCCGACAAGCGGCTCGAGCTGTGCTTCGCGTGCGCGCACCCTGCGATCGACCCCGCCGCGCGCACGCCCCTCATCCTGCAGGCGGTGCTCGGGTTCGACGCCGCCCGGATCGCCGCCGCATACGCCGTGCCGACCGCGACCATGGCCCAGCGCCTCACGCGGGCCAAGCGGCGCATCGCACGCGCCCGGATCCCGTTCGTCGTCCCCGACCGACGCGACATGCCCGAGCGACTGCCGGCGGTGCTCGAGGCGGTGTACGGCTGCGCGGCGATCACCTGGCGCGACGACCCGGACTCGCTCGCGGGCGAGGCCCGCCACCTCGCGGTGACGCTCGCGCGCCTCCTCGAACGCGAGCCCGAGGCATGGGCGCTCGCCGCGCTCGTGACCCTCTCGCTGGCCCGACCGCGCTCGGGTCCGTACACCCCGGTCGAGGAGCAGCGGACGTCGTCGTGGGACGAACGACTCGTCGACGAGGGCGAGGGCTTCCTGCGGCGTGCGGCGGCGCTGCGCGGCTCGACCGCGCCCGGGCGATTCGAGCTCGAGGCGGCCATCCAGGCCGTGCACCTGGACCGCCGCCGCACGGACACCGTGGACTGGGCCGCGTTGCGCACGCTCTACTCGGCGCTCCTCGCGGTGGCGCCGAGCCTCGGCGTCCAGGTCGCCGCGGCGGCGGTCATCGGGCGAACGGATGGCGCGACCGCCGGTCTCGCCACCCTTCCGCCCGGCGGCGAGGCCTACCAGCCGTGGTGGGCGACGCGGGCCGAGCTGCTGCGACGCGCCGGGCGCGACGCGGAGGCCGAGGCGGCCTTCGCCAGGGCGATCGAGCTCGCGCGGGAGCCCGAGCTCCGGACGTTCCTCCAGGAGCGCCGGGCGAGCCTCGGGCGCTGATCGGACAGGCCGCCGCGGCCGGCTCGCGCATCGCCCCGGACCGCGATCAGCGGGTGTGCGGCGCCGTCGACGCCCGGGGAATGAGCGTCGGCAGGGCCACGCGGAGGTCGCTGCCGCCCTCCTGCGGCGCGAGGAGCAGCTGGAGCGCCGTCGAGGCGATCTGATCGAAGGGCGTCCGCACCGAGGTCAGCGCCACGGGCAGGCGGGAGACGAGGGGGATGTCGTTGTAGCCGACGATCGACAGGTCGGCGCCGATGCGGAGCCCGAGGTTGCTCGCCGCGGTGAGCACGCCGAGCGCGAGGTTGTCGTTCGCGGCGAACACGGCGGTCGGGCGATCGGCGCGGTCGAGCAGGCGCGCACCCGCCTCGATGCCGTCGTCGATGCCGTAGCCGACCGAGAGCATGCGGGACTCGTCGATCGGGAGGCCGGCCTCGCGAAGGGCGCGCTCCGCTCCGGCGCGGCGGTCGCGCGCGCTCGAGGTGAACCAGGGGCCCGTCACCATGGCGATGTCGCGGTGACCGAGGTCGATCAGGTGCCGCGTCGCGAGATATCCCCCGGTCTCGTCGTCGCCGAGCGACGAGGGGCTGATGCGGTCGGTGCGGAGCACGAGGACGTGCGGGATGTCGCGGGCGCGCAACGACGCCGGCAGTTCGTCGTCGAGGCGGGCCGTCGCGAGGATGACGCCGTCGACGTTTCGATCGAGCAGGGTCTCTGTGGCGCGGCGCTCGTCGTCAGGCTCGTCGCCGCACGTCGCGACCACCGCGAAGTAGCCGCGCTGCCCGGCAGCCCGCTCGATCGCCTGGAACATGAGGGCCATCACGGTGTCGGTCAGGCGCGGCACCAGCACGCCGATCGTGGCGGTCGCACCGCGCCGCAGGCTCGAGGCGAACATGTTGCGGCGGTAGCCGAGCTCCTCGGCGATCCGGCGCACGCGCTGCGCGGTCTCGCTGCGCGATGCCGGCGTGCGGTCGTCGAGGATGCGGCTGACGGTGGAGACGCTCACGCCGGATGCCTGCGCGACATCCTTCAGCGTCACCGGGCCTGCGTGCGTGCGCTCCACCTTCGACCTCCTGCCACGGCGAGTCTACGGGCGAGCGACCGGCGCGATCGGGTTCCGGATGGCGCGCGCCACGCGGCGTCCGGAACCGGGTGTTGACATCCGCTCACATGATCCAGCATACTTGCAAACGTTCCCGCAATCGTTCTCGATAACGTTTCCATCCTGCGGGTCTCGACGAAGAGAAAGACAAGGAGCCGAACGATGCCACTCGACCTTCGCGGACTGAACCCCGCCCCCGTGACCCCGTTCACCACCGACGGCGACATCGACTTCGCCGCCATCCAGCGCCTGGGCTCGTGGCTCGGCTCGATCGACGGCGTGAAGAGCCTCGTCGTGCTCGGCCACGCCGGCGAGGGCACGTTCCTCACGATCGACGAGCAGCTCGACGTGATCCGGGCGTTCGTGGACTCGACCGAGGGTCGCGTGCCCGTCATCGCCGGCATCACCGGCGAGGGCAACAAGGTCGCCGCGCTCGAGGCCGAGCGCGCCCGGGCCGCGGGCGCCTCGGCGGGCCTCGTGTACCCGTCGCACGGCTGGCTGCGCTTCGGCTACCAGAAGGGCGCCCCGCAGAGCCGCTACCGCGAGATCTACGAGACGAGCGGGCTGCCGTCGATCCTCTTCCAGTACCCCGACAACACCAAGGCCACCTACGACCTCGACACGCAGCTCGAGATCGCCGGCCAGGAGGGCGTGTTCGCGACCAAGAACGGCGTCCGCAACATGCGCCGCTGGTACACCGAGATCCCCGCGCTCCGCGCCGCGTACCCCGAACTGCAGATCCTCTCCTGCCACGACGAGTACCTGCTGCCGACGATGTTCGACGTCGACGGCCTGCTCGTCGGCTACGGCAACATCGCCCCCGAGGCGCTCATCGAGCTCATCGAGGCCGGCAAGGCGCAGGACTACCCGCGCGCCCACGCCATCCACGAGCGACTGCTGCCCGTCACGAAGAACGTGTACCACCGCGGCTCGCACATGGAGGGCACCGTCGCCCTGAAGTGGGGCCTGGTGCACCGCGGCATCCTCGACCACGCCACGGTGCGCACCCCGCTGCTGCCGCTGCCGGACGGCGCGGACGCCGAGATCGCCGCGGCGTTCGCATCGGCCGGTCTCGAGAAGGTCGCGGTCACGGTCTGATCCGTTCGGCGGGGGCCGGCGACATCCGGCCCCCGCCCACCCCTCACCGATCCCGCCGAGGCGGCGTAGGATCGGCGCCGTCGAAGTGCGGCACCCGAGTCAATGACGACTGAGCGGCCGGCGGCCGCACTCCGAAGAAGGAGGCTCGCGATGAGTGAGCGAACCAGGACCCGCCACACCACCACCACCCCGGGCACCGGATACGGCCGCGTCCCGACCGAGACGATGCGCACCATCGTCGAATCGAGCGGCCGGCGCCGCTCGTTCTGGCAGCAGCTCGCGCTGATCGGCCCCGCGTTCGTCGCCGGCGCCTGGCAGTTCGGGCCCGGCAACCTCACCACCGCCGTGCAGGCGGGCAGCGGCTACCAGTACACGCTCATCTGGGTCATCGTCGTGTCGACGATCCTCATGATCTTCCTCACCGACATGAGCGTGCGGCTCGGCATCAAGTCGCCCGTCTCGCTGATCGCGTCGATCAAGGACCACCTCGGCCGCCCCGTCGGCGTGCTCGCCGGAATCGGGGTGTTCCTCATCACCCTGATGTTCTCGGTCGGCAACGCGGTCGGCTCGGGTCTCGGTCTGTCGATGCTGTTCGGCGGCCCGCCGATCATGTGGACGGTCATCTGCACCATCGGCGTCGCGTCGCTGCTGCTCTTCCGCAACGTCTACCGCGTCATCGAGAAGCTGCTCATCGTGATCGTCGCGGCCATGGCCGTCGCGTTCGTGATCAGCGCCTTCATCTCCAACCCCGACTGGGCGGATGCCGCGTCCGGCCTGATCCCGACGGTCCCGGACGGCTCCTGGCTGCTCGTCGTCGCGCTCGTCGGTACGAACTTCAGCGTCAATGCCGCCTTCTACACGGCGTACGGCACCAAGGAGCGCGGCCGGACCGAGGAGCAGTACCGGGACGTGACGATCGTCGACACGATTCCCGGCATCGTCGCCCCCGGCATCATGACCTCGCTCGTCATCGTCGTCGCCGCCGCCGTGCTCGGCGCGACTGGTGAGGCGGCGACCACGATCGTCGCCCTCGCGGGGATCTTCGAGCCGCTCGCGGGCCCGATCGGCGCGACGCTGTTCGCGCTCGGCTTCTTCGGCGCGGCCTTCTCGTCGATGATCGCGAACGCGACCGCCGGCGGCACCATGCTCTCCGACGGCCTCGGACGCGGCGCCTCGTCGGGCTCTCGCACGGCGAAGATCGTGAGCGGCACCATCCTCGCCTTCGGCGTCGCCGTCGCCCTGATCTTCCAGCAGGCGCCGGTGCAGCTCATCGTGATCGCCCAGGCGCTGACCGTGCTCGTCGCGCCGGTGCTCGCAGTGCTCATCATCGTCATGGCGAACCGCCGCAGCCTGATGGGCGAGATGCGCAACCGCTGGTGGCAGAACGTGCTCGGTGTCGTCGGACTCGTCTCGGTGGTGGCGCTCTCGGTGCGACTGGTGCTCAGCCTGCTCGGCGGTTGACCGCGCACGGCGCGAGCCGGCAGGACGGCCCGGATCCGTTCCGGGTCGTCCTGCCGTCGTGCGGTCGTTCCCGTCGGGCCCACCGGTGCCCGACGGTCGGCGCCCCGGTCGGTCTCATCCGCCGCGCAACGCGCCGGCGATCGCCTCCCCGAGCACCTGCGCTCCCTCCTCGGAGGGGTGGATCCCGTCGGAGGTCATCTCCTCGACGTATCTCCCATCGCCGTCCCGGAGCCCGGCGGACGCGTCGACGAACCGCCAACCGCGCGTACCGGCCAGATCCTGGAGTCGCTGGTTGAGTTCGGTCGCGCCCTCCGGGAATGCGGCCATCGGCGGAACCGATGCGACGACGACCTCGTCGATCCCGACGGTCTCGACGATCCGATCGAGGTTCGCGGACGTCTCGGCGAACGGCACGCCGAGCGCGAAGTCGTTCGTTCCGGCGAGGACCACGAGGGTCTCGGCGTCGACGGGCGCCACCGAATCCGCCATGAGCGCGGTCGTCGCACCCCACTCGGCCCAGCCTCCGGCGAACGTGAAACCGGCATCTCGCACGTACGTCACCCAGGACGCCGGATCGATGTCTCCGGCGGCGAAATCGGCGCTGTCCGCGTGGCTGATCGAATCGCCGACGACGGCGAAGGTCGGGCCGGCGGCGGGCGGATCACCGGGCGTCGGCCGCGACGATGCGGAGGCCGACGCACGCGGGTCGGGGGTCCCGGAGGCCGCACCGGGAGGCTCGGTGGCCGAGTTCGGCGTCCCGGGCGCGCAGCCCGCGATCATGGCGCACACCGCCCCCGCGAGCACGATCGCGCCGAGCGACGCAGGCCGCCCCCTCGTACGAACGCCGTTCCTCGACATGCCGTCCTCCCGCCACTCGACCGGATGAATCGCCTGATCGCGGGCCGGAACTGGCCGCAGTCCCCGAATCTACGCCGGGCGACGGCGCGCCGGAACGGGCATCGCCGAAGCGGCGGGACTCGGGCTCGGATGGCCTCGGTCACCCGCCGACGAGATGCACGGCCTGCTCGGCCACGAGCACCACGGCGAGCACGATCATCGCCGCGCCCGAGATGCGCGACACGACGCGCATCGCCGACGGACGTAGGCGCAGCACCGTCCGGGCGCCATAGCCGACGGCCGAGTAGACCAGCGCGCACGCGCCGACGAAGATCAGGCCCAGCACCGCGAGCTGCAGCGGGATGGGCCAGGCGCCCGCGGCATCCGTGAACTGCGGCAGCAGCACCACGAGCACGAGCAGGCCCTTCGGGTTGAGCCCGCTCACGCCGGCACCCTGCAGCACTCGCACCCACGGGCGAGCGGATGCCGCGAGCACGTCGCCGTCGCCCGACGCGACCCCGGCCGACCCGACACCGGCCGACCCGACCCCGGCCGACCCTGCCCGGCCGGCACCCGCGCCCGCCGCCGCCACGACGGGCGGCTCGCGCATCACGCGCACGCCCAGGTAGGTCAAGTAGATCGCCGCGGCGAACGTGAGCGCGACGATGAATCCGGGAAGGGCGGCGACCGCCGCGCCGACGCCGACCGCGACGGCCGCGACCGTCGCGAGGTAGCCCAGGAGGATGCCCGCGAGCGACGGGAGGACGCTGCGCTCGCGCAGGCCCGACGCGATCAGGTACGCCCAGTCGGGGCCGGGCAGCACGACCATGAGCACCATCATCACGGCCGCAGCGAGCAGCAGCTGCATGTCCACACGAGAACGGTACGGATGCCGCACGAGAAGTCGCTGCCGAATTCCGCCCCGGTGTACGGCATCCGTGGAAGGATTTCTGCTGTGGACGCCATCGACCGGAAGATCCTCGCCGAGCTGCAGCGTGACGGCCGCCTGAGCCTCACCGAGCTCGCCGAACGGGTGAACCTCAGCATGTCGCCGACCCACCGGCGCCTGCGGGCGCTCGAGGTTTCCGGCGCGATCACCGGGTACCGGGCCGTGATCGACCCCGACGCGGTCGGCATGGGCTTCGGGGCGCTCGTGTTCGTCACGATGGCGCAGGCCAACCGCGACACCGTGCCGGCATTCGACGCCGCGGTCGCGGAGATCCCCGAGGTGATCCAGGCGCTGCGGCTCTTCGGCGACCCCGACTACCTGCTGCGCGTCGCGGTCGCCGACCTGCGCGCGTACGAGCGACTGTGGGACGAGAGGCTCTCAGCCCTCCCCGGCGTCGCCCGCGTGCAGTCGACCCTCGTCATGAAGACGGTCGTCGACGACCGGGCGCTGCCGCTGTGACCAGCCGGGCGCCCGGGCGCTGCGCGCCCCGCGCCCGGTCGCTCAGCTGGGCAGCTCGACCGTGTACGACACGATCTCGGTGATGCACCCCTCGCCGTCGAAGTCGTAGATGTCGCACGACGCCACGATGGACACGTCGCCCGCGGCATCCGTGTACCGAGCCAGGCTGTCGACCACGACGCTGTCCTCGCCCACCACCGTGCGGAACCGCTGGAACTCGGTCGTGACCTTCGCGAGACCCGCCGCGGTGCGCTCGACGGCCTTCTTCACCTTCTTCCGTCCGACCAGCGGATCGGATCCGACGACCGTCCAGATGACGTCGTCGGCGAGGTGCGGCAACGCGACATCGAACCGGTGGCTCGAGAACGCTCGAGCGATCTTCTCGGTCGTGGCCTCGGTCATGACGTCCATGTGCGTGCCCCCTCGCGCGGCATCCCGCGCCCTCGCGGATGACGGTTGCGATCAGCCTCATGCGACCGGCGGCGCGCGTCAAGTCCGCGTTCGAGGCGGATCCCGGAAGATCGGGCTCAGTCGACGAGCGCCCCCGCCGTGAGGTTCGAGATCACGCCGGTCATCGATCGTGCGCGGTCGGATGCCGCGAACGCGAGGTACTCGGCGACCTCGTCGAGCACCGGCAGCCGGCCGAGGAGCGTGCCGTGGGCGAGGCCGTCCATCCAGTCGTCGAGCGGCGTGCCGCCGCCGTCCGCGATGCGGCCGAACATGGTCCCCGTGTACGACGTCGCGACGGCGTCCGACAGGGCGTGCGGCCGCACGCACACGACCCGCACGCCGGACGGCCCGAGCTCGCCGGCGAGCGCCCGAGAGAACCCCTCGAGGCCCGCGCTCTGCGCCGCGTTGCCGATCAGCCCGCGTCCGGTGAGCCGGGCACCGGGCGTCGAGATCGTGAGGATCACGCCGTTTCCCTGCGCGATCATGGGGCGCGCGACCGCCTTCGCCGTGATGAAGTTCGTCCGCAGGTACCCCGCGACCGGGTGCAGGTAGTCGTCGACCGACGTGTCGGCGATCGCGAGGCCCTGCGCGTGGTCGAACCCGACGGCGTTCAGCGCGATGTCGATGCGGCCCGCGGCGTCCGCGACGGCGTCGACGTGGCGGTCCACCGCGGCCTGGTCCATCGCGTCGACGACGGCGACGTCGACCGTGGCCCCCAGCGAGCGAGCAGCGGATGCCGCGGCCTCGAGTCGCGGCAGGCTGCGCCCCGCGAGGAACAGCCGCGCCCCCTCGCGCGCGAACACGCGTGCGGCGGCCGCGCCGATCGATCCCCCGCCGCCGTGGATCACGGCGACCTCGTCCTGGAGCAGCT
The DNA here is from genome assembly GCF_037199545.1 of Agromyces sp. CCNWLW213. NCBI lineage: Bacteria > Bacillati > Actinomycetota > Actinomycetes > Micrococcales > Microbacteriaceae > Agromyces > Agromyces sp. CCNWLW213. The sequence goes on from NZ_JBBBDX010000002.1 coordinate 602,986, forward strand.
TCATGGTGCATTCCTTCCTCGGTGATGCGGTCATCGGTCGGCGAGTGCGTCGGCGGCGGATGGCGCGGCGGCCGCCTGCAGGCCGCTGGTCGCCCATGCCGCGGCCACGGCGAGCACCCCGACGACGGATGCCGTGACGACCGCCCCGCGCACGCCGGCGACGTCGAGCGCCGACCCGCCGGCGAGGGCGCCGAACGCGATCCCGACGTTCACGGCCGAGGCGGGCAGCGACGACGCGAGCGGGGCGCCCGGGCCGGCGAGGCCGACCACGCGGTGCTGGATGGACGGACCGGTCGCCATGCCGAAGAGCCCGACGCCGAACACGGCGACCGCGACGAGCCACGGGTTCGATCCGACGGCGAGCAGGGCGACGAGCGAGACGGTCACGCCGATCGCGCCGAGGATGAGCGAGCGGGCCGCATCGGCGTCGGCGAACCGTCCGCCGCCGAACGAGCCGATCGCCGTCGCCGCCCCGTACGCGAGCAGGAAGAGCGTCACGGTCGGCCCGGCGACCTCGGTGACATCGCCCAGGAACGGCACGAGGTAGGTGATCGCGGCCAGCATCGCCGCGAAGGTCAGGACGCTCACGCCCAGCACGGCGAGCACCCGGGGCGCGAACGCGTGTCGCGCCTGGCCGAGCGCGCCGCTTCCGGGGGCGGTGGGCACCGACGGCAGCGCCGCGGCGGCGGCCGCGAGCACCACGAGGCCCGCGACGACGACGGCGGCGAAGGCGCCGCGCCATCCGACGGCCTGCCCCAGCAACGTGCCCAGCGGCAGGCCCAGTGCGCTGGCGGTCGCGAAGCCCGTGATCACCACGGCGATCGCCCGACCGGTGCGCTCGGGGTCGACCACCGAGGCCGCCGTCACCATCGCGGCGGCGATGAAGAGGCCCTGCACCGCGCCGATCGCGACGCGCGTCGACAGGAAGGCGGCGTGGTCGGCGCCGAGCGCCGGAAGCAGGTTGGCCGCGACGAACACCGCGGTCGTGGCGAGCAGGAGCCGTCGACGGTCGAAGCGCGTCGTGAGGAAGGTCAGGACCGGGCCGCCGACGGCGAGTCCGAGGGCGTTCGCGGTGACGAGCGCGCCCGCGGCGGGGACGGACACCCCGAGATCGTCGGCGACGAGGTCGATCATGCCGACGACGAGCATCTCGGCGCAGCCCATGACGAACGCGCCCGCGAACAGGACGGCGAGCACCACGGTCGGGCGGGTGGATCGGGTGGGGATCGGGGTCACGTGCGCCTCCTCAGTTGTGCAACCTCAGGATTGCACATTCCGGCCGGTCCGCGCAACCTCGCGGTTGCATTCCGCCGACAGGGCGCCGCTGGCCCCCGCCGGCCGCCGAGCGTAGATTGGCGATGAACGAGGAGGTTCGCGTGAGCGCCACCCGAGAGTCCGCCGTCTCACCTTCCGACCCGCCCCGGCCCACCCGGCCGGCCCAGCCCGCAGCGCCCGCACCCCCTCCGGCTCACGTCGACGAGCGGCAGTCGCGCGCCGTGGCCGAGGCCGCGCGCGAGCAGGAGTGGCGCAAGCCCAGCTTCGCCCGCGGCCTCTACCTCGGGCAGTTCGACCTGTCGCTCATCCATCCGCAGCCCCGGCCCAGCGCCGAGCGGATGGAACGCGGCGAGCGGTTCCTCGCCGAGCTCGAGGCCTACCTGCGAACCGTCGACGCGGCCGCGATCGAACGCGAGGCGCGGATCCCCGACGAGGTCTACCAGGGCCTCGCCGCCCTCGGCTGCTTCGGCATGAAGATCCCCGTCGAGTACGGCGGGCTCGGCCTCGGCCAGTACTACTACAACCACGCCCTCACGATGATCGGCACGGTGAACGCCGGCATCGTCGCCCTGCTGTCGGCGCACCAGTCGGTCGGCGTGCCCGAGCCGCTCGTGCTCGCGGGCACCGAGGAGCAGAAGCGGCGCTTCCTGCCGCGCTGCGCGAAGGGCGCCATCAGCGCGTTCCTGCTCACCGAACCCGAGGTCGGCTCCGACCCCGCACGACTGCGCGCGACCGCGGTGCCGAGCGAGGACGGCACCGAGTACGTGCTCGACGGCACGAAGCTCTGGACCACGAACGGCGTCGTCGCCGAGCTCCTCGTCGTCATGGCGCGCGTGCCCGAGTCGGACGGCCACCGGGGCGGCATCAGCGCGTTCGTGGTCGAGGCCGACTCCCCCGGTATCACGGTGCACCGCCGCAACGCGTTCATGGGCCTGCGCGGGCTCGAGAACGGCTTGACCACGATGCGGGACGTGCGCGTCCCCGCCGGGAACCTCATCGGGCGCGAGGGCGAGGGCCTCAAGATCGCGCTCACGACGCTCAACGCGGGACGGCTCGCCATCCCCGCGATCTGCGCCGGCGCGGGCAAGTGGAGCCTGAAGATCGCGCGCGAGTGGTCGAAGGCCCGCGTGCAGTGGGGGCGTCCGGTCGGCGAGCACGCCGCGATGGCGCACAAGATCGCCTTCATCGCGGCGACCACGTTCGCGCTCGAGGCGGTCGTCGACCTGTCGGGCATCCTCGCCGACGAGGACCGGAAGGACATCCGCATCGAGGCGGCCCTCGCGAAGATGTGGGCCTCCGAGATGGGATGGCGCATCGGCGACGAGCTCGTGCAGATCCGCGGCGGGCGCGGATTCGAGACCGCGGACTCGCTCGCCGCGCGCGGCGAGCGCGCGGTGCCCGCCGAGCAGGTGCTCCGCGACCTCCGCATCAACCGGATCTTCGAGGGCTCCACCGAGATCATGCGGCTGCTCATCGCCCGGGAGGCCGTCGACGCGCACCTCAAGGCGGCCGGCGACCTCATCGACCCCGACCAGGACCTCGCGGGCAAGCTCAGGGCGGCGGTCTCGGCGAGCGGGTTCTACGCGAAGTGGCTGCCGCAGCTCGTCGCCGGCCGGGGCGACCTGCCGGGCTCGTACGACGAGTTCGGACCGCTCGCGCCGCACCTGCGCTACGTCGAGCGCACGAGCCGCAAGCTCGCACGGGAGACCTTCTACGGCATGGCGCGCTGGCAGGGCGGCCTCGAGAAGAAGCAGGGGTTCCTCGCCCGCGTGGTCGACATCGGCGCCGAGCTGTTCGCCGTCTCGGCGTCGTGCGTACGCGCGGTCATGATCTCCGAGGAGACACCCGACCGGGGCAGGTCCGCGTACCAGTTGGCCGACACGTTCGCGGTGCAGTCGCGACACCGCACCGAACGCCTGCTCGACGAGCTCTGGCGCAACACGGATGCCGCGGACGAGCGTCTCGCCGCCCGCGTGCTCGACGGCGGCTACACGTGGCTCGAGCAGGGGATCGTCGACCTCAGCGAGGGGACCGGGCCGTGGATCACCGAGGCGATCCCCGCCGACGCGGGCGAGAACGTCGCGCGCCGCGTCATCCGCTCGACGAAGGAAGCGCCGACCTCATGAGGGCGATCGCCTACGCCGAGACCGGCCCGTCCTCCGTGCTGCGGCTCGTGGAGCGCGACCTCCCGCAGCCCGGCCGCGGCGAGGTGCGCGTGCGCATCGTCGTCTCGGGAGTGAACCCGACCGACTGGAAGGCCCGCGCCGGCGCGGCGGCCGGGCGGCCGACGCCGTTCGCCGAGGTCGTGCCGAACCAGGACGGCGCGGGCGTCCTCGACGCGGTCGGCGACGGCGTCGTCGGACTCGCGGCCGGCGACCGCGTCTGGGTGTTCCTCGCCGCGCACCAGCGCCCCACGGGCACCGCGCAGGAGTTCGCGGTGCTGCCCGCCTCCCGGGTGGTGCGCCTCCCGGATGCCGCGAGCTTCGACCTCGGCGCGTCGCTCGGCGTCCCCGCGATGACCGCGCACCGGGCGCTGACGGTGCACGACGGCGGGCCGGACCGGCTCGCGCCTGGAGCGCTCGACGGACGCACCGTGCTCGTCGCCGGCGGTGCCGGCGCGGTCGGGCACGCCGCCATCCAGCTCGCGCGGTGGGCGGGCGCCCGCGTGGTCACGACCGTGAGCTCGCCCGAGAAGGCGGCGCTCGCGACGGCCGCCGGCGCCCACCACGTCGTGGACTACCGGGCCGAGGACGCGGCCGCCGCCATCCGCGCGGTCGCGCCCGACGGGATCGACCAGGTCGTCGAGGTCTCTCCCGCGCGCAACGCCGCCCTCGACGCGAAGGTGATCGCGAACCAGGCGTCGATCGCGGTGTACGCCACGGACGGCGGCGCCGAGATGACGCTCGACGTGCGCCACCACTTCGCGCTCAACGCCCGGTACCAGTTCCTCCTGCTGTACACGGTCGGGGATGCGGCGCTGGCCGCCGCCGCCGAGGACGTCGTGCGGGCCGTCGAGGACGGCGCCCTGCCCGTCGGCGAGGAGGCGGGGCTGCCGATCACGCGCTTCCCCCTCGAGCGCACGGCCGAGGCGCACGACGCGGTCGAGGCGGGCACGATCGGCAAGGTGCTCATCGACGTCGCGCGCTGACGACGGGCGCCGCGGCGCTGCGCGCGGCATCCGTCATGGTCGCACGGGTGCGTAGCGAGCGGCGATGATGCCCGATTCGGAGGTCTCGACGCCGAGCAGGCGCAGGCCCACCGGTGTCGCGGTCCGCAGGCGCTCCTCGGCCGGGCCGGCGATGAACGGGTGGATGCCGGCATGGATCTCGTCGACCAGCCCGGCCTCGACCAGTGCGGCGGCCACGCCGCCGTAGCCGTGCGAGATGATCGAGTCGTGCTCGTCGCGCAGTCGGCGAGCGGTCTCGGCGACGTCGCCCTCGATGAGCGTGCAGTTCCAGTCGAGCGGGCCGGTCAGCGTCGTCGAGGCGACGTACTTGGGCAGTGCGTTGTAGTGCGCGGCGAAGCCCCGATCATCGGTCTGCGCGGGCCAGTACTCGCGGAAGAACTCGTAGCTCTTCCGCCCGAGCAGCACGGCGTCGGCGCCGAAGACCAGCGCATCGGATGCGCGCTGCACACTCCGGTCCTCCGGATCGAACCACTGCTCCATCTGATCGAACGCGCCGTCGAGCGTCATCTCGAACGAGATCGTGATCGTGCCCATGCGCCCAGCATGCTCCGCTCGGGGCCGGATGTCACCGCCCCGCGTCGTCGGGGTCCTGCGCGTGGTTCGTCACCCCGGCGGCACCACCGTCGTGACGATCCGATCGACGACCGCTTCGACGTCCACAGGCCCGAGCAGATCGGGCAGGGTCAGGTGCTCGAGCAGGAGCCCGGTCATCGCGAGGTAGAGCACGAGCACGGTCGACCGGTCGCCCGGGAAGCCGCCGTCGACGTGGTCGGAGGTCGCGACCCGCAGGTTGCCCGCGAAGTGGCGCGTGACCGCGGGCGCGAGACGCGGGTTGCGCGTGGCCTCGAGGCGCAGCTCGAAGAGCGCCAGGTGCGCCGGCCGGTCGGCCATCGCGCGCTCGACCAGCCACCGCATGAGGTCGCGCTCGGTCTCGCGCGTGTGCTCGGCCGACATCCGCTTCGCCGTCTCGGCCGGGTCGGGCTCGAGGCGTTCGAACACGTGCGCCGCCAGCTCGTCGACGAGCTGGTCGCGAGTGGCGAAGTAGTTGGAGGCGGTGCCCGCCGGCACGGCGGCGGCGCGATCCACCGCGCCGAACGTCAGCCCGCGGCTGCCCTGACCGGCGATGACCTCGACTGCGGCATCCAGCAGCCGTCGCCGCCGCTCGTCGTTCCTGACCACGCTGCACCTCCGCCCGATCCTGTCGCCATCCTAACAACTATGGTTATAGTGGTTGCACCCCTTTCCGCGGGCGATCGCCGCGCCCGCTCACCGAGATCCACGAGGACCCATGCGAAAGCTCACCTACTACATCGCGCTCTCGATCGACGGCGTCATCGCCGGACCTGACGACGAGGTCGACTTCTTCCCGAGCTCCGACGAGTACCTCGGCTGGATGACCGGGGACTACGGCGACACGCTCCCCGGGCACGTCCGCGAGCAGTTCGGCATCGCCGAGGCGCCGCTCACCAGGTTCGACACGATCGTCATGGGCCGGCGTACCTACGACCCCGCGCTGCAGATGGGGATCACCTCGCCGTACCCGCACCTGCGTCAGTACGTCGTCTCCCGGAGCCTCGAGGCGCCCGACCCCGCCGTCGCGATCGTCGCCGACGACCCGCTCGCGACCGTACGCGCGCTCAAGGCCGAGGACTCGCCGCTCGACATCTACCTCGCCGGCGGCGGGCGCCTGGCCGGCCGCCTGCTCGACGAGATCGACGAGCTCGTGGTCAAGCGGTACCCGGTCGTCGCGGGCGCCGGCCTGCCGGCATTCGGCCCCGACTTCTCGCCGACGCGGTTCGCGCTCGATGAGGTCCGGTCCTTCGCGGGCGGCAACCTCGTCGAGTGGTACTCGCGGGCCGAGCGGGGCGCCTAGGTCCCGGATGCCGCGGGCGGGCGCTCCGGCCGCGGGCGACCCGCGGTGAGGCCGACGCGTCGCCCGATCCCCGGATAGTCGACGACGACGCCGTCGTCGTCGACCTCGAGCTCGGCGGCGAAGTCGCCGTCGAGGCTACGGAACCGCACCCGCCGACGCCCGCCGACCGAGGCCGACGCGTAGCCCTGCTCGCTCCGGATGACGCGCAGGGAGGGCACGTCGACCCACGCCATCACGAGCGCCGTCTCGGGCACGTCGGCGTCGAGCAGCCCGAGCCGGCGGATGGGCATGGTGTTCGTGAGCGGGCACAGTCCGAGGTCGCAGTCGAGCGCCCCGGCCACGCTCGACGGGTCGGCGAGCCCCGGAGCCGGGAGGTCGACGTCGCCGGTCTGCGTCGCGACGGCCCGCCACTCCCCCTGCGGCGAGCGCTCGAGGTCGAGCGAGCGCGACCAGCCGAGGCCGCGCGCCGTGATGCGCAACGCGAGGGTGCGCCATCCGTCGTCGACGTCGAGTTCCCACGCCGTCGCGTACGACGCGGCCCGGGCCCCGCCGATCGCGCGCATGCCTGCCCCGTCGAAGCGCACCGAGGCCGACTCGACGCGGTCGGCGTCGCCGTCGTCCGCCCAGAGGCAGGTCCGCGCGTCGGATGCCACGCGCTCGTCCATCGCGTTCCCCCTCCCGTCCCCGCCTCCATGATGCTCCGCCCCGCCGTTCGTCGCAGAAACCGCCCGTCCGTCGCACCATCGCGCCGTTGATCGCAGCGGCCCTCCGGCGCGCGTCCCGGCCGCCTACCGTGACTCCTCGTCAGCAACGACGCGACCCCCAGGAGGAGCACAATGACGTCGCAGCCCCCGCGTACGGACATCGGCGCCGAACCGATCGGCGATCGCCCGCCCGATCCCGAGTTCCGCACCGACCCCGACCTCCCGCCCACGGCCGTCCCCGAGGCCGAGTCCGAGCGCGAGCGCAAGTGGACCCTCCCCAAGATCCTGCTCTGGGGCGCGATCTCGCTGCTCGGCGGCGTCGCCTGGACGATGCTCGCCATCGTCCGCGGCGAGACGGTGAACGCCGTCTGGTTCGTCTTCGCCGCGGTCTGCACCTACCTCATCGGCTACCGCTTCTACTCGAAGGTCATCGAGCGGTACATCGCCCGTCCCGACGATCGCCGCGCGACGCCCGCCGAGGTGCGCGCCGACGGCAAGGACTACCACGCCACCGACCGGCGGGTGCTGTTCGGCCACCACTTCGCCGCCATCGCCGGCGCCGGCCCGCTCGTCGGCCCGGTGCTCGCCGCGCAGATGGGCTACCTGCCCGGCACGATCTGGATCATCGTCGGCGTCATCCTCGCCGGCGCGGTGCAGGACTACCTCGTCCTGTTCTTCTCGATGCGCCGCGGCGGCCGCACCATCGGCCAGATGGCCCGCGACGAGCTCGGGAGGATCGGCGGCACGGCCGCGATCATCGCGTCGCTGCTCATCATGCTGATCATCATCGCGATCCTGGCGCTCGTGGTCGTCAACGCCCTCGGCGAGAGCCCGTGGGGCGTGTTCAGCGTCTCGATGACGATCCCGATCGCGCTGCTCATGGGCGTGTACCTGCGCTACCTGCGCCCGGGCCGCATCACCGAGGTGTCGCTCATCGGCTTCGTGCTGCTCATCGCCGCGATCGTGGCGGGCGGATGGGTGGCCTCGACGCCGTGGGGCGCGGAGACGTTCACGCTCGACCGCACCACGATCGCGTGGGGCATCATCGTCTACGGCTTCATCGCCGCGGTCCTGCCGGTGTGGCTGCTGCTCGCGCCGCGCGACTACCTGTCGACGTTCATGAAGATCGGCGTGATCGTGGTCCTCGCGGGCGCGATCGTCCTCGTCCGCCCCGAGATCACGGTGCCGGCGATCAGCGAGTTCGCCGGCGGCGAGCTGGGCCCAGTGTTCTCGGGCTCGCTCTTCCCGTTCCTGTTCGTCACGATCGCGTGCGGCGCGCTCTCCGGGTTCCACGCGCTCATCGCATCGGGCACGACGCCCAAGCTGCTCGAGAAGGAGCGCCAGTCGCGCTTCATCGGCTACGGCGGCATGCTCATGGAGTCGTTCGTCGCGATCATGGCCCTCGTCGCCGCGATCTCGCTCGACCGCGGCATCTACTTCGCCATGAACTCGTCGGCGGCCGCCACGGGCGGCACCATCGAGGGCGCGGTCGCGTTCGTGAACTCGCTCGGACTCACGGGCGTGAACCTGACGCCCGACATGCTGTCGTCGACGGCGGAGGCCGTGGGCGAGGAATCGATCGTCTCCCGGACGGGCGGGGCGCCGACCCTGGCGCTCGGCCTCGCGAACATCATGCAGCAGGCCTTCGGCGGCGCCGCGATGGCGGGCTTCTGGTACCACTTCGCGATCATGTTCGAGGCGCTTTTCATCCTCACCGCGGTCGACGCCGGCACGCGCGTCGCGCGCTTCATGCTGCAGGACTCGATCGGCAACGTCATCCCGAAGTTCAAGGACACCGCGTGGCGTCCGGGCGTCTGGATCACGACCGCGATCATGGTCGCCGGCTGGGGCTACATCCTGATCCTCGGCGTCACCGATCCGCTCGGCGGCATCAACACGTTCTTCCCGCTGTTCGGCATCGCGAACCAGCTGCTCGCGGTCATCGCGCTCGCGGTCGTGCTCGCGATCGTCGCCAAGCGGGGTCGGAGCTACTTCAAGTGGCTCTGGATCGTGGGCCTGCCGCTCGGCTTCGCGGCGGTCGTGACGATCACGGCGTCGATGTTCAAGATCTTCTCGCCGGTGCCGCAGGTGGGCTACTGGGCCAACCACATCGCCTTCCGCAACGCGCTCGACGCGGGCGAGACCTCGTTCGGCACGGCCGGCACGGTCGAGGCGATGGAGGCGGTCGTGCGCAACACCTTCGTGCAGGGCACCCTGTCGATCGTGTTCGTGACGCTCGCGATCACGGTGCTCGTCACCTCGCTCGTCACGACCGCGCGGGCCATCCGCAACGGCGGGGGCGAGAACCACGAGGATCCGCCCGTGCCATCCCGTCGCTTCGCCCCGGCCGGGCTCGTCGCGACGCCCGCCGAGAAGGCGCTCGAGCGCGACTGGGCGGCCCTGCCGGCCGACCGGCGCCCGGAGACGGTGCGCCACTGATGGCCGACGCCACCGCGCGGCGCCCCGCCCGGACCACCACGGTCCGGGCGGGCGCCGCCGCGTCCGCCGCGGTCGAGGGCGTGCGACGCGGATGCCGCAGCGTCGCGTGGTACCTGCGCGACCTGATGGGCGACAATGCCTACCAGGCCTACCTCGAGCACCACCGCACGCAGCACGGTCCGGAGCATCCGCCCCTCACCGAACGCGAGTTCTGGCGACAGAGGATGGACGAGCAGGACCGCAATCCCGGGGCCCGCTGCTGCTGACGTGACGAGGGAGCGCACATGATCGACGTCGTGTGGCTGCCCGTCGCCGCGATCGCCGGCGTCGCGCTCACCCTGCTCGCGCAGTTCGCATGGCGGATGGCGCGGGGCTCGCGCGACCTCGGCAGCGACGCCGAGCGCGCCGCGTTCCGCACCCTCTCGCTCGCGTCGCGCGCCGCCGTGCACCTGCGCGGCGGGCTCGAGACCGGCGAGGTGCACCGCGCGGCGCGTTCGCTGCGCTCGCTGCTCGGCAGCGAGGCGATCGCCATCGCCGACCGGAACGGGGTGGTCTCGATCGACGGCCGCCTCGATCTCGGGCCGACCGCGTGGCAGGTCGCGTCGAGCGTCATCGAGTCGGGGCGTCGGCAGGTGTCGTCCGGCACCGTCGACGCCGTGGGCGCGCCGATCGTCGCGAACGGCCGCGTGGTCGGCGTCATCGTCGCGTTCGCGCCGAAGGTGCGTCCGCCGCTGGTGCGCGCGGCGACCGAGGTGGCCACGTGGTGCGGCGCGCAGATCGAGCTCGGCGAGCTCGAGACCTCGCGGACGGCCCTCGCCGAGGCCGAGCTCCGCGCGCTGCGCGCCCAGATCAGCCCGCACTTCGTGTACAACGCGCTCAGCGTGATCGCGTCGTACATCAGCACCGACCCCGAGCGCGCCCGCGACCTGCTCCTCGACTTCGCCGACTTCATCCGGTACACGTTCCGGCGCCAGGGCGAGTTCACGACGCTCGCCGACGAGCTGCAGAGCGTGCACTCGTACGTCGAGCTCGAGCGCGCGCGCTTCGAGGACCGCCTGAGCGTGAGCCTGCGGATCGAGCCCGAGACGCTCGCGACCGTCATCCCGTTCCTCAGCCTGCAGCCGCTCGTCGAGAACGCGATCCGGCACGGGCTCGAGCCGCGCGAGCAGGGCGGCACGGTCGTCATCTCGTCGCACGACGACGGCACGCACACCGAGATCACGGTCGACGACGACGGGGTCGGCATGGAGCCGGGAGCGCTGCGCGAGCTGCTCGCCGACGGCCGGGCCGGCGACCGCGCAGCCCACATCGGCCTGCGGAACGTCGACTCGCGCGTGCGCGGCATCTACGGCGACGACCACGCGCTCGTGATCGAGACGAACCCCGGAGCGGGCACGATGGTACGCATGCGCATCCCGAAGTCGCAGCCGTTCAACGAGACCGAGCGGGCGGTGAGCGGATGACGGCCGCTGACGCGGGGCCCGGCGCTCGCGCGGGCGCGGGCCGCACGATCGACGTCCTCATCGCCGACGACGAGCGCCCCGTCCTCGACGAGCTCGAGGTGCTGCTCCGCCGCGACGAGCGCGTCCGCGACATCCGTCGTGCCGCCTCGGGCTCGGAGGCCGTGCGCCTCCTCGCCGAGCGGCCCGTCGACGCCGCGTTCCTCGACATCCACATGCCCGGGCTGTCGGGGTTCGACCTCGCGCGGGCGCTGCGACGGTTCGGGGAGCCGCCCGCGATCGTGTTCGTCACGGCCGACGAGGCCGGCGCGGTCGAGGCGTTCGACTTCCAGGCGGTCGACTTCATCCTGAAGCCCATCCGGCGGGAGCGGCTGCGCCGTGCGGTGGACCGCATCCTCGCGGGGCGCGATGCCGTGCCGGAGGCCGACGCGGTCCCGGACGAGACGATCCCGGTGCGGGTCGGCAACATCATGCGCGTCGTGCGGCGCAGCGACGTGCGCTGGGTGCAGGCGCAGGGCGACTACTCGCGGCTCGTGACCGACGCCGACAGCCACCTGATCCGCGAGACCATCTCCGACCTCGAGGAGCGCTGGGCGCCGGCGGGCTTCATCCGCGTGCACCGCTCCTACCTCGTCGACCGGAACGCGATCACGACCGTGCGCCTCGTCGGCGCGCATCCGTCGCTGACGGTGGCCGGCGAGGAGATCCCCGTCAGCCGCCGCTCCATCCAGGTCGTGCGCGAGGCGATCCTGCAGCTGCCCGAGGAGGGACGGTGAACGGCTCCGACGCGGGTCGCGGCCGCCCCGCGCGCGAGCGCGTGACCTCCGTCGACCGGGCGCTCAAGGGCCGGACCGAGCCCGTCGCGCGGACCGGGTCGACGCACGTGAGCGAGGCGGAGTCCGTCTTCACGCGGGGGCTCATGCGCGCGCAGGGCCGGCTCGCGGTCGCGTTCGTGCTCGCCTTCGTCGCCGTCATCGCCGGCATGACCGTGGTCATCAGCCGCGTCCCGGCCCTGCACGACCTCGTGCTGTGGGGCGTGCCCCTGCCCTGGCTGATCCAGGCGTACGGCTACTACCCGGTCATCCTGGTCTTCGCGATCGCGTTCGTCGTCGCCGCGATGCGCGTCGAGCAGCGGTTCCGCGCCCTCGTGGAGCAGGAATGAGCCCGCTGCTGGTCGCCGGCGCGATCCTGTTCGTCGTCGTCGCGACCTCCGTCATCAGCGCGTACGGCCTGCGGATCTCGCGGACGACGAGCGACTTCTTCGTCGCATCGCGCACCGTGCGCCCCATCTGGAACGCGTCCGCCATCAGCGGGGAGTACCTGTCGGCGGGCACCTTCCTGGGGCTGTCGGGGCTGGTGCTGCTGTCGGGGTCCGAGGCGTTCTGGTTCCCCATCGGCTACGCCGCCGGGTACTTCCTCGTGCTGGTCTTCGTCGCCGCCCCGCTGCGCCGGAGCGGCGCGTACACGATCCCCGACTTCATCCAGGCGCGCCTCGACTCGGTGGTCGCCCGCCGGGTCACGAGCGTGCTCGTGGTGGTCATCGGATGGCTCTACATCGTGCCCCAGTTCCAGGGCGCCGCACTCGCGCTCAACGTCGTCGCCGACGTCCCGCCGTGGGTCGGCGCCGTCACCGTCGCCGTGGTCGTCGCCGGGTCGGTCGCGGCGGGCGGCATGCGCTCGATCACGTTCGTGCAGGCGTTCCTGTTCTGGCTGAAGCTCGCGGCCCTCGCGGTCCCGGTGCTGTTCGTGATGATCGCGTTCGGCCCCCACGAGCCGTCGGTCGACCCGCACCTGGTGTTCCCCGTCGAGTACGGACCCGGCGGGCTCGACACGTACGCGACGGCCTCGCTGCTGCTCGCCCTGCTGCTCGGCACGATCGGGCTGCCCCACGTGCTGGTGCGCTTCTACACGAGCCCGACGGGCAGCTCGGCGCGCTGGACGACGGTCATCGTCATCGCGCTCATCAGCGTCTTCTACATGGTCTCGGGCACCATCGGGCTCGTCGCGCGCGCGACCGTGCCCGATCTGGCCCAGCCGGGAGTGGCCGACACGGTCGCGCTCCTGCTGCCGTCGCGGCTCTTCCCGGGCGTGGTGGGCGACCTCCTCACCGCGCTCGTCATCGCGGGCGCGCTCGCCGCGTTCCTCGGCACGTCGTCGGGACTCGTCGTGTCGCTCTCGAGCGTGGTGAGCCAGGACCTCTTCCACGGCACGGTCCGCTCGTTCCGGTGGGCCGCCGTCTTCACGGCCACGATCCCGCTGCTCGTCGCGCTCGCGACGGTGCCGCAGGCGCTGGTCTCATCGGTCGGCAACGTCTTCGTGTTCGCCGCGTCGGCGCTGTCGCCCGTCATCGTGCTCGGCATCTGGTGGCGGCGCCTCACCGCGCGCGGGGCCGTCGCCGGCATGCTCGTCGGCGCGACGCTCTGCGCCGCGGCCTTCGCCGTGTCCGCGGCCATCGGCTCCGACGCCGGACCGGTCGCGGCACTGCTCGCGCAGCCCGGCGCCTGGACGATCCCCGCCGCGACGCTGACGTGCGTCGTGGTCTCGCTGCTCGACCGGCGCAGGCCCGCGAACACCGAGCGGATCCTGACCCGGCTGCACACGCCGGAGCGGTCCCGCCCGAGTGCGGCGACCCCCGCGGCGGAGTGACGCGGCGGCACGCCCAGTTCAGCCGTCGACGATCCGAACGCGCGCCTCGAGGCCGAGGAACGCCGCGTAGCGCTGCGCCGCGTCATCCAGCGCCCGGCGCTCGGCCGCCCGCAGCTCGCGCACCGGCTGCAGCGCGAAGGTCACGGCCGTGGCCCCGACGGTGCGGCGCATGGCGGCGAGCAGCTGGCCGTCCACGAGGCCCATGCCCATCGCCGCCTCGCGGCGCCGCTCGGCCAGCCCCTCGGCGTCGATGACCCAACGGGAGTCCTGGTACCCGCGGTACATCTCGTCGAGCACCTGCAGCAGGTGGCCGGCGGGGGCGGCGAGAGCCGGTGCGTCCCCGCCCGCGTGCCAGAACGTGCGGCCGTCGTGCTCGAACGAGACCAGCCCGTCGGCGGCGGCGATCCCCCGGCGCACGTCGGTCACGGTGAGCGTGGCCCAGTACGCCAGGTCGCGCTCGGTCGCGGGGCCGTGCGAGGTGAAGTAGCGCCGGGCGAGCTCGGCGAGGGCCTCGTCGCGGTCCACCTCCCGGCCGGCGGGCACGCGCTCGTCGAACAGGGCGTACGTGTGCTCGCCGTCGCGCGGCGCGCCGCTGCAGACGAGCGCGTGCACCTCGAGGTGCGCGAGCAGGAGCATGAGCTGCATGCCGGTGAGCTCGATGCCGCGCGCACCGAGCTCGACCGCGAGATCGGCCCGGGTGCGGTCGGGCGCCTCGGCGAGGATCCCGACGACCGCATCGGTGAGCCGGCCCATCTCGTCGGCGAGCGCGCGCAACTGCACCTCGATCGTCGGCAGCACCCTCGGTGCCGTGAGCTCGAGCAGCCAGCGCGCGTCGTCGGCGTCGACGTAGTGCCAGGTCGGCCGCAGCACGTGCGTCCGGATGACGCGGCCGCTCGCGAGTGCGCCGGCGAGGTCCTCACTGCGCGGAGTCGCCGTGCGCGTGGCCACCGCCCACGCCGACTGCGAGGGATTCTCGGCCTGCACGGCCAGCAGGGACGCGACCACGTCCCGGGCCCCGGGCGCCGGGTCGGCCAGGCGCTGCGAATGCAGCCGCCAGCGGGCGATGTCGCGATCGGTCGTCACCACGCTCGCCACGATAGCGAGGTGCGGGCCGGGAGGTCACGCGCCGGCCGGGCGGCAACGGCTCAGCCCACGAGGCGGACCGGCGGCTCCGGGCTCGTCGGTGCGGGATGGTTCGTCGCCGCGTCGAGGCGGGCCGTGACGCCGACCATGAAGCGCGCGACATCCTCGAGCTCGTCGGCGGTGGGCACCCAGTGCACGGCCGTCGCCACCGAGCGCGCGAGCCGGTCGAACTGCTCCGCGAACGTGCCCGTGAGCGCGGGCACGCTGTAGCCGGCGTCGTCGACGAGGTAGCGGACCGCGCGCAGCTGCTGCTCGGTCGTGAGCCCACCCTCGTGGGTCGCGAGCGCCGCCCGCAGGATGGTCGATGCGTCGATGAGCTGCGCGAAGTCCTCGGCGCCGAGCCCCAGCTCGTCGCGGAGTCCCGGCAGGTCGGGCTCGAGCATGATCCGGGCCGGGTCGAGGATGCCGCGCCGCTCGAGCTTCGCGTGGAGCACCGAGAACTGCGCGATCTGCCATGCCGAGGTGATCGGCGCGAGGACGAGCTCGCGCATCTGCGGCTCGTGCCCGAGCAGCATGAGCTCGGGATCGTGCGCCGCGCCGCGCTGGTAGAAGTCCACGTCCCGCGCGTACTGCACTCCGCGGATCGCCTCCTCGACGAGCAGCCGGCGCTCCACCTCCCCCTCGATCGCGCGCGCCCGCCGAGCGGTGAAGCACGCGTACGAATAGCGGATCTCGGTCTCGAGCGAGGCGCCCGCCTCGCGGAGCCACCGTCGCGCGGCCGCCTCGTGGCGCGACGCGAGGGCCGCGGACCCCTCGCCCGTCGCCTCGCCCCGGCCCCAGTCGCCCGCGACATCCGGGTTGAAGATCATGTAGCAGAGCGCGGCACGGGCGCGCATGCGCGACAGCACCCGGTTCGGGTCGCGCCGCGGCACCGCGCTCTCGCGCTCGAGCAGCTCGATGTAGCGGTCGACGGCGAGCCGGACGCGCGCGACCCGTTGGGCGACCGCGGGGTCGTCGGCCGCGGCGCCGTCGAGCTCGACGTACGCGGCCCAGTTCCGGGCGGCGGTCATGTAGAGCATGAGCGTGCGCAGCAGCATCGCGCGCGGCTCCGGTGCGGGCGGCCGGATGCGACGCCGCTCGTCCCATCGCGTCCGGATCGGGCGGGTGATGGCGTGCATGTCCGACGGGTCCGTTCGCGCCGGGCCGAGCTCGGTCGCGACCCGCACGTACTCGTGGCGCGCCTTCGGGCGCCGATCGGCGAACATCTCCGGCTCGCCGCAGAGCCAGGCGGCGTGGTTGACGATCGGCTCGAGCCCCTCGTCGAGGAACGCCTCGAGCGACTCCCGGTCCTCGAGCCGCTCGAACCGGTCGAACACCCGGTCGTACTCGGCGAGGATGCTCGTGGGATCCTCCTCCATGGCGCGGTTGAGGTAGTGCCGCCGCTCCTCGCCGCGCGTCATCCGGGCCAGGCCGAGGAAGCCGACGGACTTCCAGCTCGCCGTCCGATAGAACCCGCGCACGTCGGGATAGCGCGCGGCCATCGACATCGCGGTGAAGCCCGCGGCCAGCGCGAGCAGCTTCCGGTGCTGGTCGGGCTCGGACGACTCCCACTCGAGCTGCAGCTCGACCTCGTCGATGGGGTGGCCGTTGCGCCGCAGGGTCGCGATGCCCGAGTGGGCGTCGAGGATGGTGACCTGGAGCAGCCACGGCGCCGAGTTGAACAGGACCTGGAAGAGCCAGGCGATGGCCGACGCGACGCCGCTGCCGCTGCGGTCGGCGATCGCGATGAACTCGCCGAGGTCGGGCGAGCTGGGTCGTTCGACGCGCTCGCGCGGGTCGTCGAGGTTGGCGTTCCGAACCTGCAGGAGCGCGTCGATCGCCCACGAGGTGTTGACGCTCCCGTCCGGCGCGAGCACTTTCGCGTCGAGCCGCGAGCGGGTCGCGAGGCCGGGGCCGAGGACCGCGATCGTCGCGAGGGCGAGCGGCAGGACGACCGCGAGCCACATCGCGAACCCGTCGCTCGCGTACGCGGTCGCGACGACGACCACGAGGGGCGTGACCACGACCATCGACCACCCCACCGCGCGCAGCACCGCCCCGGTGCGCCGGGTGGCCTTCAGGTTCCGGATGCCGGGCAGCAGCGCCACGAGGCGCGCGGCCACGGCGAGCACGAGCCAGGTCACCAGCACCGCGAGGAGCGTGTCGCCGAGGGGCACGAGGACGGCGTCGACGAACCGGTCCCACCGTGCGCCGACCGCCGCCGTCCAGTCGGTCAGCGTGCGCGTCTCGCCGAGATCGGCGGTGCATCCCCCGAGCGCGAGGGCGGCGCCGATCGCGAGTGCCGCCCCCGGTACCCGGCTCCGTCGTGCTCGACTCGTGGTGTCCTGCATGATCCGCGCCTGCCTGGCGCGAGTCTAGTGATCCGGCGGCTCGACGCGACAGTGCCCGCACCGAGCCCGCGCGCGTGCGCCATTCGGCGCCGTCCCTGAGCATTCCTCAGGGTTTCCCGGGATGACGCGGCCGCGATCACGCGCCACCGTGGGCGCGTCAGGGCGGTCGCACGACGTCGCTTCCACCGGCCCCTGCGGGGCATCGCCGATGCGAGGCCGTTCCGGCCTTGGGCTCGAGGAGGGTCCTCGGGCTGGTCGGAGGTGGAGTGATGGACGAGAAGACGACGACCGGAGCCCCGGAGGCGCCCAGCGGCCCGGAGGAGTTCCTGCGGCTCGACAACGAGCGCGCCGCCGAGCGGATGCCGGACGAGCTCGCCGCCCAGGTCGAGGGCCGCACGCTCGCGATCGCGACCCGCGACGAGATCGACCTGGACCGCTTCGAGCCCGCGAAGGTGGACTCGGGGCGATGGGAGCTCCGGCTTCCCGAGGGGACCGGGCTCGTGATGCCCGGCGGCTCGGACGGCCGGCTCTCGCCGGACGAGGTGGACAAGGGCATCGCCCGCGAGTTCGCGGGGGCCGGCGGGCTCGACCCGGGCCGGCCGGCCTGGGTCGACTACGAGCCGCACCCGAAAGTCACCGCACCGCGGTCGACGGTGCTGCGACGCGTCGACGGCCGGGTCATCGAGCCCCACTTCGGGGTGTTCGGTTCGGACGACCGGCAGGTGTACTACCCCGCGGGCTACCCGTGGACGTGCATCGGCAAGGTCTACGTCTGGGACGACTGGGGGTCGCCGTACCCGGCATGGTCGGGCTCGGGCGTGCTCATCGGCGACCGCACCGTGCTCACCGCCGGTCACGTGTGCCCGTGGGGCTCGCGCAACTGGGCCATGCAGTTCGTGCCGGCGTACTACGACGGCGCGTCGACGCTCGGCCGCGGCGTGGGTTCCTACGTCTCCGACTACCGGGGATACGACACCGACGAGGTCTCCGCGTGGGACATGGCGGTGCTGCGCCTGTACACGCCGCTCGGCGTGAACTACGGGTACTTCGGCACGAAGGACTACCACCCCTCGTGGCAGGGCGGCCACTACTGGACGCTCGCCGGTTATCCGGGCGCGATCGCCGGGGCGGCTCGGCCGTCGCGGCAGATGTGGTGGCCCGTGCTCGACGACGACAGCGACGGCTCGGCGGAGGAGGTCGAGTACGAGGCCGACTCGAGCCCCGGCAACTCCGGCGGCCCGGTGTTCGGGTTCTGGAGCGGCGCACCCTACGCCATCGCCGCCCACAGCGGCGGGTCGAAGACCAGCATCCTGTGGTGGACGATCGAGGACACCAACGTCGGCGCCGGCGGTTCCGCGCTGAACTCCCTCGTCGCCTGGGCTCGGAGCAACTGGCCGGCCTGACCGGGGGCTCGAGCAGCACGCCCTCCGCGGCGGCATCCGCGCACCGGGTGTCGCCGCGGACGCCCGCGCGGGGCCCGCCCGTCCAGGGGGTATCGGACGGGACCGCGCCTTGGAACACTGGGTCGGGTCGCCGGACGGCGGCGGAGGGGGAGGACGCCGATGTCGAAGAGGGTCACGACGAGGAACTTCGTGCAGGCCGAGACCGCGCACCACTTCGCGGCCCAGTCGAGGCGGGCGCCCGTCAACGCGTACCACCACGAGCGGGATCCGGTCGACCCCGCGAGCCCGGGCGCCATCCGCCCCAACCTCGACGTGCTCTACTCGCACGCGGTGGTGGACGTGTCGGAGGAGGCGACGATCGCCGTGGCCCCCTCCGGCGAGTACCAGGCCGACCAGGTGATCGACGAGCAGCACTACGTCGTGGGGGTCGTCCGCCCCGGCGAGACGCTGCGGCTGACGAACGCGCAGCTGTCGAGCGGAACGCACGTCTACGTCCTCGGGCGGACGGCGCTCGCCGGGGGCCTCCGCCGCGCGCACGAGCTCCAGGACCTCCGCACCATCACCTCGAGGACCGCGAACCCGTATCGCCCGGAACCGTACGACGACGCGAGCCGGCTCGCGGTCGGCGCACGGCTCGAACGCGACGCGCGCGAGCTCGACCCCGAGCGCGCGTTCGGCACGCGGCGGTCGACCGACCGCGAGCAGCACCTGCTCGGCACGCGCGTGGGATGGGGCACCCTCCCCGTGGAGCACGGCCGGTACTTCGAGGGCGTCGCGACCTGCAGCGGATGCGACACCTGGACGTTCGAGGTCCCGCCGGTCGAACACGATCGCGGCGGCTTCTACTCGATCGCCAAGTACGACGAGCGCGGGCGCCTCGCCGACGACCACGCGCGGATCGCGGGGTCGGAGATGATGCGGAACGGCGACGGCACGGTCAGCGTCTACTTCGGCGACGACACGTGCGTGGCGACCGGCAATGTGATCCGGACGGCGGCGGGCGAGCGGTTCCGCTACGCCATGCGCATCTACCGGCCGCGCGACGCCGACGAGACCCGCCGATACGTCGATCGCCTCGCCGACCGCGGGCTGCGGCGCGTGCTCAACTGACCGCCGCCGCGCGCATCCGGCTCAGGCCCGCGCGTCCTCGAGGTGCGGGGCGCCGTGGCTCAGCACCTTCACGACGAGGTCGTGCCGGCGGAGCGTGCGGATGGTGCGCGCGACCTCGTCGGGGGTGCGACCCAGCGCACGCTCGTTGACGACGACGAGCACGTCGCCCGCGCGCAGCGTCTCGAAGAGGCGGGCGAGGCGCTGCTCCCACGACTCGGGCGCGTCGGGCGTGGGGTAGCGGAAGTCGAGGATCTGGACGCCGAACCTGGTCAGGTCCGTGCGCTGCTCGAGGATCGGCGGCATGTCGTCGCGCGGGACCACGAGCCCGACGAGCCGCGATCCCTCGGGACGCGCCTTCCACCAGTCGTGGTTGCGCTGCAGCTCCTCGAAGCACTCGGGGCAGCCGATCGCGTGGTGGCCGGGTTCGTGCGCGAGCCGTGCGGCGCCGGTCGCGGGGGGTGCGGCCGCCGCGGCATCCGTCGTCGGACCGCTCGTGTGGTCAGCCATGTCGAACCCCTTCGTGTCGGGTTCCATTGTCGCCGACTCGCCTCCGCCGCTCACGCGCGCTTCGTGCGCGCGTAGTGCCGGCGCGCCTTGGCGCGGTTGCCGCAGGTCTCCATGGAGTGCCACTGGCGCGTGTTGCCGCGGCTCGTGTCGATGAAGAAGTGCTGGCAGTCGGATGCCGCGCACGGGCGGATGCGCGATCCCTCGGGCCCCTGCAGGCTCGACCACTCGAGCATCGCGCGCGCACCGACGCGGCGGGCGGGGTCGATGTCGTCGCGCCAGGCGATGCCGTCGGCGCCGAGGGCGGGGCGGCGCGTGATGGCCCCGACCCAGGGAGCGAGCTCGTCGGCCGAGCGCTCGCCCCGCAGGACGTCGACGAGCACCGGTCGCACCGCCCGTGCATCGGCGATCTCGTCGGCGTCGCCGGTGCCGCCGTGCGCGACGAGCCAGGCGGACGCCGCCGCGTCGTCGCCGAGCTCGTCGTCGACGCGATCCGGGTGGCGCAGTCGCGAGTTGACGAGGTCGAGCAGCAGCGAGCGCTCGGCCAGCGCGCGCGCGGCGTCCGTCGTCACCTGCTCACCCCCGGTTCGCTCGATCGTCATCGAATTCTAACCCCCGTGGAATACTTTTGCGGTTCGGAGTGCTACAGTCGACAACGATCTAACCGCCAACCGCATTCCACACGGTTAGGCACTGACTGATGAAGGAGTGGCATCCATGCCGTACATCACCGTCGGAACCGAGAACTCGGCAGACATCGACCTCTACTACGAGGACCACGGCACGGGGCAGCCCGTCCTGCTGATCCACGGGTACCCGCTGAGCGGCGATTCGTGGGAGAAGCAGTCGGCCGCCCTGCTCGACGCCGGCTACCGCGTCATCACGTACGACCGCCGCGGGTTCGGCCGCTCGTCGAAGCCCACCGTCGGCTACGACTACGACACCTTCGCCGCCGACCTCAAGGTCGTGCTCGACACCCTCGACCTGGACGACGTGATCCTCGTGGGCTTCTCGATGGGCACCGGCGAGGTGGGCCGCTACCTCGGCACCCACGGCAGCGCGCGCGTCGCCAAGGCCGCGTTCCTCGCCTCGCTCGAGCCGTTCCTGCTGCAGGCCGACGACAACCCCACGGGCGTGCCGGCCGACGTGTTCGCCGGCATCGAGCAGTCCGCGAAGTCCGACCGCTACGCGTGGTTCGACCAGTTCTTCCAGGACTTCTACAACCTCGACGAGAACCTGGGCAGCCGGATCGGCGAGGCGGCGGTCCGTGCGAGCTGGAACACCGCGGCATCCGCCGGCTGGTTCGCCTCGTCGGCCGTCGTGCAGTCGTGGCTCACCGACTTCCGCGGCGACATCGAGAAGATCGACGTGCCGGCGCTGATCCTGCACGGCACCGCCGACCGCATCCTGCCGATCGACGCGACCGCGCGCGAGTTCGCCAAGCGCCTCCCGTCCGCCGAGTACGTCGAGATCGAGGGCGCGCCGCACGGCCTGCTCTGGACCCACGCCGACGACGTGACCCGAGCGCTGCTCGCCTTCGTGCAGAAGTAGTCGCACCGAGCGTCGCAGTCCCGAACGAGGGGCCCGGGTGATCCCGGGCCCCTCGTCGCGTCCGCACGCCTTCGGTACGATCGCCGGATGTCGGAGATCGTGCTCCTCGGCAGCGTCTTCCTCCCGGCGGCGGCGTACGAGCCGCTCGCCGCGGCGCTCGCGGCGCGCGGGCATCGCGTCCGCATCGCGCAGCCCGGTCCGGCGGCGACCGCGCAGGACGCGCTCGCGGCGTACCGCTCCGCGCTCGGCGAACGGCGGGGCCTCGTCGGCGTCGCGCACTCGAACGCGGGCGCCTACATGCCGGCGCTCGTCGCCGACGGCGCCGTCCGGTCGGCCGTGTTCATGGACGCCTCGAGGAGGCTCGCGGCGCCGACTGAGCCGCTCGGCGCGCCCCGGCCACTCGCCGCGGCGCCCGAGAGCATGCCGAACGCACCGCCGCGGGAGCCGAACGGAACGTTCGCCATACTCTCGCCCGCGTGCAGCCGCGATGCGACGCCCGCGGGTCCGTCAGGCGGTCAACCGCTCGCCGCGGCCCGCGCGCTCGCGCGCCACCACCTCGCGCACCGCCGGCGCGACCTCCTCGCCGAACCGGCGGGTCACCACCGGGTCGTCACCGCCGATGAGGAACGCGCTCACCCCGTGCTCGCGCGCGAGGAACGCGATCTCGTCACCCACTGCTCGGGCTGGCCCATGAGCGGCCCGCGCGAGACCGGCGAGAACCCGACGCGCATGAAGTTGAGCAGTCGGCGCACGCCCGCCCGTGCGCGAGCCCATCGACGGTCGAGAACTGCGGGTGGACGCGGACGGGATCGTCGGTGCCGAGCACCGTGACCGAGCTCGAGAGCGCATGCACGAGGTCTGCGCCGCGATGGCCGCGAGGCAGATCATTCCCGGATGTCGCCGCGTCAGCGTGCGAGTATCGCCATCCCACCGAGCCGCCCCAGCTTGTCCGGGTTGGCCACCGCGTAGATCCGAGCGACATGGCCGCCCTCGATCGCGATGCTCAGCGCGCCCACGACCTCACCGTCGACCTCGACGAGCGCACCCGGACCGCCGTTCACCCAGGACGGGACGGCGCGGTACCCCACCCCGGCCTTCCGGATGGCCCCGGTGAGGTAGGCGGCGAGCCGTCCCGCGCCCACGATCGGCCGGCGCGCCGCGCCCCGGACCTTGCCGCCGCCGTCGGCGACCGACACCACGTCCGGCGCCAGCACGTCCATGAGTCCCTGCAGGTCGCCGGTGTTGAACGCCGCGAGGAACTGCTCGAGCACCCGCTCCTGCTCCGCGCGTGCGACCTCGATGCGCGGGCGGCGCGCGGACACGTGCTGCCTGGCCCGGTGCGCGATCTGGCGGACGGCCGCCGGCGACTTGTCGACGGCGGCCCCGATCTCGTCGTACGGCACGTCGAAGACCTCGTGCAGTACGAACACCGCCCGCTCGACCGGCCCGAGCGTCTCGAGCACCGTGAGGGTCGCCATCGACAGCGACTCCGCCAGCGCGACGTCGTCGGCGACATCCGGACTCGTGAGCACCGGCTCGGGAAGCCACTCGCCGACGTAGTCCTCGCGACGCCGCGACTGTGCTCGGAGGAGGTCGAGCGCCTGGCGCGTGACGATGCGGACGAGGTAGGCGCGCGCATCCCGCACCTCGGACCGATCCACCCGGGACCACCGGAGCCACGACTCCTGCAGCACGTCCTCGGCGTCGGCCGCCGAGCCGAGCAGCTCGTAGGCGACCGTGAACAGCAGATTCCGATGCGTGACGAACGGGTCGGCGCTCATGGGCGTCACCCTACGTGACAGGAAACGGGGCCGCCGCTCTCGCGACGACCCCCGATCGGCCGCGCACACCCCGCTCCCGGCCGGAGGCCGTAGGGTCGAGGCACCGCCCCCTTCCCCGAGAGGAGACCGCCTGCCATGAGCAGCGTCACGACCAGCGCCACCGACCTGGACGTCTTCGACCGCCGCGAGTCGGAGGTGCGCGGGTACGTCCGCGCGTTCCCGACCGTGTTCGACCGCGCCACCGGTTCGACGCTCGTCGACGCCGACGGGCGGGAGTACCTCGACTTCTTCGCGGGCGCGGGGGTGCTGAACTACGGGCACAACAACCCGGCGTTCACGCGTGCCCTCATCGAGTACCTCGAGCGCGACGGCATCATCCACGGCCTCGACATGGCGACCTCGGCCAAGCGCGCGTTCATCGAGGCGTTCGAGCAGCTCGTGCTCGAGCCGCGCGGCCTCGACCACAAGCTGCAGTTCACCGGCCCGACGGGCGCGAACGCCGTGGAGGCCGCGCTCAAGGTCGCGCGCCAGGCGACCGGCCGGTCGACGGTGGTCGCGTTCACGAACGCGTTCCACGGGCTCAGCATGGGGGCGCTCGCGGCGACGGGCAACTCGCACTACCGCTCGGCGGCCGGCGTCGGGCTCGACGACATCGCCCGCCTGCCGTACGACGGCTACCTGGGCGCGGACGTCGACACGCTCGACCTGCTCGAGCGCATGCTCGACGACCCGGGTTCCGGCCTCGACCACCCGGCTGCGGTCATCGTCGAGGCCGTGCAGGGCGAGGGCGGCATCAACGTCGCGCGCGTGGAGTGGCTGCAGCGCCTGCGCGCGCTGACGGAGGCGCGCGGCATCCTGCTGATCCTCGACGAGATCCAGGCCGGCGTGGGCCGCACCGGCAGGTTCTTCGCGTTCGAGCACGCCGGCATCGTTCCCGACATCGTGACGGTGTCGAAGTCGATCTCCGGGTCCGGCCTGCCGATGTCGCTCGTGCTCCTCCGCCCCGAGGTCGACGTGTGGAAGCCCGGTCAGCACACGGGCACGTTCCGCGGCAACAACCTCGCGTTCGTGTCGGCTCGCGTCGCACTCGAGACCTACTGGTCGGATGCCGCCTTCGCCGAGGCGGTCACCGCCAAGGGCGAGCTGCTGCGCGGCGAGCTCGAGCGGATCGCCGCCGACCACCCGGAGCTCGGCTTCACGGTCCGCGGCCGCGGCCTCATGATGGGCATCGCCTGCGACGCCGATCGCACCCTCGCGGGGCGCGTGTCGAAGGCGGCCTTCGAGCGCGGACTCGTCATCGAGACCTCGGGCGCCCACGACGAGGTGCTCAAGTTCCTCCCGGCGCTCACGATCACCGACGAGGAGCTGCGCCGCGGGGTCGCGATCGTGCGCGAGAGCCTCGCCGCGGTACTGGACGGCTAGGCGGGCTTCACCGGCTGGCGCAGCACGGTGCGGAGCTTCTCGGGCGCCGTCCGGCGGGCGTCGCTCAGGTAGACCTCGTGGTGGGGCCCGTTGAAGTCGAGCCCGTGCTGCGGCATCCACTCGTCGTGGAGCCGCGCGAGCGTCGGCGTCTCGTCGTCGTACGAGCCCACGTGGAGGATCTGCGCGGATCGCCCCTCGTGCCGGCGCACGAGACGCAGCCGGTCGAGCGCACGGTCGGACGCCTTCGACCGGGCGACCTCGGTCGCGGCCGCCACCGCGTCGTCGTCGATCCAGTCGGGCTGGGCGATGAGCATGGTCCAGCTCCACGCGTCCTTGTCGCGCGCCACGAACGCCGCGGGGTCGTCGGCCCACCACAGTCCCTCCAGCGGCGCGACCACGAAGTCGCGCCCGAGACCGCGCCGGCTCCCGTACTTCACCGCGTAGGCGACGCCGAACAGCGCCTCGACCGCCTCGCGGTACGACGGCTCGACGTCGGGGTCGCCGTGGCCGTCGACGGCGAGGAACCGCATCGGCGGCACGTCGACGAGCGCGAAGTCCTTCGCCGACGGCGCGTAGAGCTCGGGATGCTCGCGCTTGACGTCGTACTTCGCCTCCGCCGGGTGGCCCATGCCGGGAGCGTACTGCCTCGCGCCGACGTCAGCCGGATCGGGCGACGATCGCGCGGGCGACCTCTTCGACCCGTTCCCCGCGGATCTGGTGCAGCGCGTCGCCGACCGCGAGGAACGTGAGCGACGCGGGCCCGTCGGGGTCGCGCTCGACCACCGCGCGCGCCTCGACGCCTTCGGGCGCCTCGCCGAGCAGGAGCTCGTCGTACGCCACGTCGGCATCCGGCTCCCGGAAACGGTCGAACAGGGACGCGAAGCCCGGCGCGGTCGTGATGGTGACGACGGGGCGACCGTCGACGCGCAGCTCGCAGTCGAACGCCCGCGCGGCGGCCCGCACCGCGTTCGGGAACCCCACCGGGTCGTCGGCCGCATCGGTGGCGACGTACTCGACCGTCGTCCCGTCGCGGAGCTGCACGGCCTCGAGGATCCCCGCGCGGTCGAGGCTGCCGGCGCACGCGGCATCCATGTCTCGCAGTGCGACCGCCGGCCGCTCGAGCTGCTCGGGCGTCGCCGCCTCGAGCACGGGGAACGCCGTGCGGGCGACGTCGGCGAGCCGATCGATCATCGCGGCGCCCCCGACGCCGTCGAACCGGCTCCCCGCGCCCGTGAGGCCGGCGGCGCTGATCGACGCGACCACCCAGTCGTCCCCGACCGGCGCCGAGAGGAACCAGCCGGGGTCGCCCCCGGTCACGGATGCCTCGATGCCGGCGACCTCGCGGGTGTCGGTCGAGACGGCGTCGCCGAGTTGCAGCGGCACCCAGCGGCCGGCGGCATCCGGGAGCACGTCGACCCGCAGGTAGGCCCAGTCGCTGGGCGGGTTGTACTCCGGCATGCCGGAGCCGACGCGCCACGAGCACGCGAGGCCGCCCACGCCCTCGATGAGCACGCCCGTGAACGCCTCCGTCGCCGCGACCGCGGCGACCGGGTCGACGGGTTCGCCGTCGTCGCCGGCGAGCGTGGCGGCGACGAGCTCGGGCGGGACGAGGTCGTCGCACGCGAGGGGTTCCCCCGCGTCGGGCGTCGGGCTCGCCGTCGCGACCGGCGAGGGCGACGGGGAGGCGGCGGGCGCGCCGGCGCATCCGGCGAGCGCGGCGACCAGCACGGCGGCGGTCGCGAGGAGGAGGGGGTTCAGGCCCACGGCTCGACTCTATCGACCGGGTCGCCCGTCCAGTAGTCGCGTGCGGCGACCCGCCCGCCGGGCGTACCGTGGCCGTCGAGCATCGTTCCGAACGAGGGGGTTTCCGATGGCCGAGCTCGCACCGATCCAGCCCTGCCTGTGGTTCGACAGCCAGGCGCGCGAGGCGATGGAGTACTACGTCGACGTGTTCCCGGACTCGCGCATCGTGGAGATCGTGGAGTATCCCGACGAGTCGCTCGACCCGCACTTCGCGGGGATGTCCGGCAAGGTCGTCAGCGGGCGGTTCACCCTGAACGGCGTCGACTTCACGTGCCTCGACGGCGGTCCCCTGTTCACGTTCAACGAGTCGATCTCGTTCATCGTCTCGTGCGCCGACCAGGCCGAGATCGACCACTACTGGTCGCGGCTGTCGCACGTGCCCGACGCCGAGCAGTGCGGCTGGTGCAAGGACCGGTTCGGCGTGAGCTGGCAGGTCGTCCCGGCGAACCTGGGCGAGCTCACGCGCCGGCCCGAGCAGGTCCGGGTGATGATGCGCCAGAAGCGCATCGTGATCGACGAGCTCGTGGACGCGTGACGGCGGGCGGATGCCGCGGCGGGCTCACAGCCCCTCGGCGATCTCCTTGATCGCGGCGAGGCGGCGGTCCCACTCGGCTCCGACGGCCTCGAGTCGCCGGGCGGTGTCGGCCAGCTGCGATCCGAGCACCCGGTAGCGCACCTCGCGCCCGACGCGGACGGGCTCGACGAGCCCGACCTCCTGCAGCACGGCGAGGTGCTTCGCGATGGCCTGCCGCGTGACGGGCAGCCGCCCGGCGAGGGCCGACGCCGACGCGTCGCCCTCGCCGAGCGCGGCGAGGATGCTCCACCTCGTCTCGTCGCCGAGTGCCGCGAACACCGGGACCAGCGTGCCCGTCGTCATGCGGCGCCCTCGGCCGGGGCCGCAGCGCCGGCCGCCTCGCGCTCGAGGAGCGTGACGAGCTTGTCGAGTTCGGAGATCCACCCGTCGCCATGCGACCGCAGGTTCGCGATCGGGTCGGAGGTGCGCTCGAAGCCGGTCTCGACGACGGTGAGCTGCGTGCCATCCGTCGTCGCCTCGAGGGTGAAGGTGAAGACCGTCGAGGTCGCCTCGTCGACCGCGTCGGGGAGACTCCCGGCGGCGTCGTCGTTGCCCCAGCGGTACGACACGGTGCGCGGTGCGTCCATCGCCTCGATCCGGATGGGCACGACGCCGTAGTCCGGGAACGTCATGCTGCCCTCGGCGCCCGGGCCGCTGCCCTCCAGCACGGTGCGCCCGAACCACCGGGAGATGTGCTCGGGTTCGGTCACGGCGCGCCACACCGTGTCGACGGGGGCGGCGATACGGATCGTGCGACGCACGGTGAACGTGCCCTCGTCGACGACGGATGCCGGGTTGTCGGTCGTGCTCATCGGGATCGTCCCTTCGCTCGTTCGGGTGTGCAACCCAATGGTTGCATGGCCGTCCGTGGCAGCGCAACCCTTGGATTGCACCGCGCCTCGCGCCGTGCGATGCGATGCGACGACGGCGGCTCGGGCGAGGATGGAGCCATGGACACCGTGACCGACGACACCGACGTCATCACCTGGCTCCTCGAGGGCGACCCCGCGGTCCGCTGGCAGGTCCGCCGCGACCTCTCGGGCGAACCCGCCGAACAGGTCGCCGCCGAGCGGGCGCGCGTGGCGCGCGAGGGGTGGGGCGCGCGCCTGCTCGGGCTGCAGGGCGACGACGGGTACTGGGGCGGGCACGTGTACGGCCCGGACCGGCAGCGGAACTCGGTGATGTGGACCCTGCAGATCCTCCGCGATTTCGGCGTCGATCCGGACGCCGCTCCGGTGCGTCGCGCGATCGAGCGGGTCGAGCGAGGCGTGCGCTGGGCGGAGTTCGACGACCTGCCCTACTTCCACGGCGAGGTCGAGGAGTGCGTGAACGGCGGCGTCCTCGCGAACGCGGCGTACTTCGGCGTGCTCGGCGCGGGCAGCGATCGCATCGTCGCGAGGCTCCTCGACGAGCGCCTGCCCGACGGAGGCTGGAACTGCGAGCCCGCCGAGGCGTCGCAGCGGTCCTCGTTCGACTCCACGCTGTGCGTGGTCGAGGGGCTGCTGGCCTACGAGCAGGCGACCGGGTCGACGGATGCCGCCGTGGCCGAGGCCCGTCGCGGCGGCGAGGAGTACCTCCTCGAGCGCAACCTGTTCCGCCGCCGGAGCACGGGCGAGGTCGTGGCCGACCGGTACCTGGACTTCGCGTTCCCCACCTACTGGTACTACGACGTCCTGCGCGCGCTCGAGCACTTCCGCCGGGCCGGCGGCGATCCCGACCCGCGGCTCGCGCCGGCGCTCGACGTGGTCCGCGCGCGGCGCGGCGACGACGGGCGCTGGCCGGCGGGGAACCCGCGGCCGGGTCGCGATGCGTACGGCCTCGACGTCGCCGTCGGCGAACCCAGCCGGTGGATCACGCTCCGCGCGCTGCGCGTGCTGCGGTGGGCCCGCCGCTGAGCTAGCCCTCCGCACTCCGCAGGAACGCGAGGACCGCGGCGACCCGCCGGTGCACGCCCGACTCGGGCAGCCGCAGCTTGGTGAAGATCGCGTTCACGTGCTTCTCGACCGTCGAGGACGACAGGAACAGCGCCTGCTCGATGCCGGCGTTCGTCTTGCCCGCGGCCATCTCGCGGAGCACCTCGAGCTCGCGGGGCGACAGCGCGGCGAGCGGGCTCGCGGCGCCCGCGCTCCGCCGCCGCACGAGCGTGTCCACGATCTGCGGGTCGATCACCGAACCCCCGGCCCGGACCTCGCGCAGCGCGTGCACGAGGTCCTCGAGGTCGCCGATCCGGTCCTTCAGCAGGTACCCCAGTCCGGCCGAGCCGTCGGCGAAGAGGGCGAGCGCGTAGCTCTCGTCGGCGTGCTGCGACAGCACGACGACCCCGGTCGAGGCCGCCGTCGCGCGGATCGCATGGGCGGCCTCGATGCCCTCCATGTGGTGGCCGGGCGGCATCCGGATGTCGGTGAGCACCGCGTCCGGACCGAGCCGCCGGACGGCGTCGAGCAGTTCGGTCGCGTTGCCCACCGACGCGAGCACGTCGACCTCGCCCGAGTCCTCGAGCAGCCGCCGCAGGCCCTCGCGCACGAGGTAGTTGTCCTCGGCGACGACGACGCGCAGCGCGTCCGCGTCACCCATCGCCGGACCCGGGCGAACGGATGGGGAGGTCGACGACCACCGTGGTCCCCGACGGCGTCGTCGGCGACACGCGCACGGTGCCGCGCAGCGCCGCGACCCGGTCGCGGATGTTCGCGAGCCCGCCGCTCGTGGCCGTCGCGGGCGACACGTCGCCGATGCCGAGTCCGTCGTCGCTGATCGAGACCCGCAGGTGCCCGTCCTCGCGCGCGAGCCCGACCGACGCGTGCGTCGCGTGGGCGTGCTTCGCGGTGTTCGCGAGCGCCTCGCGGACGACGTAGTACGCGGTCGTCTCGACGTCGGCCGGGTAGCGCTCGGCGCGCACCGCGGCATCCGCCTCGACCGTCAGCGGAATCGGGTACCGGGCGACGCCCGACTCGACCGCCGCCACGAGGCCGTTGTCGCTCAGCACGGGCGGGTGGATGCCGCGCGCGAGCTCGCGCAGGTCGGTGAGCGTCTCGCGGGCCTGGACCTGCAGCTCCGTGAGCTCCTCGGCCGTCAGCTCGCCGCGCTCCAGGCGGTTCCGCGCGAGCCGGAGCCCGGCGATCTGCGCCACCACGTCCTGCTGGATGCCGTCGTGCAGGTCGCGCTCGAGGCGGCGCCGCTCGTCGTCCTGCGCGGCGACGAGGCGCTCGCGCGACGCGGTGAGCTCGGCGAGCTGCTCCGCGAGCTGCTCCGTGAGGCGCAGGTTGGCGACGGATGCCGCGGCCTGGCCGGCCACGGTACGCAGGAGCGTGCGCTCGGCCTCCCCGTACTCGCCGCGCCGCCGAGGCCCGAGTTCGATCCGGCCGAGGGTCGCGTCGGCGTGCACGAGGTCCGCCGACTCGACCGCCGCCGCCGACTCGATCCCGACGGGATCGCCGGCGGCTCCTGCGGGTGCCTCGGCCGTCGCGCCGTCCGGCGACGCCAGCCGGATCCGGACCCACGACGCGCCGAGCCCCGCGCGGACCGCGTCGGCGAGGCGGTCCAGCAGGTCCCGCGGCTCGCCGGCCTCCTCGAGGCGGGTCCCCAGCTCGCTCAGCATGGCCAGCTGGCGGTCGCGGTCGCCGAACAGCGCCCGCCGGATCGAGTTCCGAACCCATGTGCGGACGGGCAGGAGGAGGACGGCGAGCACCGCCGTGAGGAGCACGGCCGGCACGGTCGGCAGGCTCGTCGAGAAGAGGATCGCGGGCGTGGCCACCGCGATGCCGTAGAAGACCGCGATGAGCAGGTCGGAGGAGCGCGCGACGCTCCGCCCGCGATCGCCAGGGGCGATGTCGAACGCGCCGTGACGGAAGATGCCGTGGATCGCCACGATCGGCAGGGCCGTCAGCGTCGCGTAGACGCCGATCTCGACCGGCGGCGCCTCGGGGAAGACCACCCACGCCGCGAATGCGACGATGCTGATGCAGATCGTGATCGCCATCGCCCGCGTCCGCTCGCGCACCCGCCGATCGCCGAAGAGGGCTCGGCTCACGAGCACCGTGATGCACAGCAGCACGGCCGGCCACGCCTGCACGACGAGGCGCTCGACCGCAGGGCCCGCCCATTCGAGCCAGGGGACGACGAACGGGTTCGGGATCCCGTCGCCGCTGATGCCGATGTAGGGCGAGATGACCACGTGCGGCGTGGTGAGGAGGGTCAGCGGGCCGGAGAGGATGGGCGTCCACAGGAGGGCCACGGCGATCCGCTGCCAGCGCCGCTCCGCCCGCCCGTCCGGGAACGTCGCGAAGACGACGAGGAACGCCGCCGTCGCCGTGCCGTCCGCGGTCAGCCCGATCACGTTGAAGAGCGGGAACCACGGCTCGTCGAGGACTCCGGCGTTCCGCTGCATGAAGGTCTCGTACGCCGAGCCCACGAGCATCGCGGTCGCGGCCAGGGCGATCAGGACCGCCGTGCGCGACGAGGTGACAGTGAGCAGCCACATGCCGAGCACGAACATGGGCAGTGCCCCGAGCAGCGGCCAGGCGAGGCCGTGGTCGGCGTCGGCCTCGATCACGCCGCGCACGATCACGACGTATGCCAGCGACGCGACCCCGATCGGGCCGAGCGTCGCGAGGCACACCCACCTGCGCTCCACGGTTCCATGGTCCTCCTCCGAGCCGGTTCGTGCGAGAGGGCCCTCCCCGACTCCCCCTTAGCAGCCAGCCCCCACCGTCGATGCGGGGCTCCGCCACGGGCGTTCCGGTCCGCTTCGTTCCGGGCGCGGCCCCGTTCGGCGAGCGTGATGGGCGAGCGGATGCCGCGACCGGCGCCGCAGTTGAGGAGAAGGCATCATGCGCACCCTGTACACCGCCCTCGCCTGGACCGTGGCCGGGGCCGTCGTCGTCCAGGCCGCCGCGATCGCGTTCGCGTTCGGCGGCATGCTCAACCTGGTGTCGGAGGGCGGCGTCGTCGACAAGGCCCTGCTCGAGGGCTTCCAGGCGGGAGGCGTGGGCGAGGCCGGCTTCCTGGTGCACGGCCTCGTCGGCGGGGTCGTCATCCCGCTCGTCGCGTTCGCGCTGCTCGTCGTGTCGTTCTTCGTGCGGCGACGCGGCACCACGGCGTGGGCGGCGATCGTGTTCGGGCTCGTGGCGATGCAGGTGGCACTGGGCTTCTCGGTCACCGACATGCCCTACCTCGGACTCGTGCACGGCGCGAACGCGCTCGCGATCGTGGCGGCGGCCTCCGTCGCCGCGCTGCGCATGGCCCGCCCGGCGCGGCCCGGCACCGGCGCCGACGAGCGCGCGGCCACCGCCGAGGGGGTGGGCTCGGATGCCGTCGCCACGTGAGCTCGTCCGACGCGTCGCGGTCGCCGTGGCCGTCGCGACGGCCGTGGGCGCGGGCGCGCTCGCATGGAACTCCACGCTCCTCGGCGAGTACTCGATCATGGACATGGGGTCCGAGCCGTCGGGGCACGGCGCGCACGCGGCCGGTGGCGGGGCATCCACCGGCTCCGGGCCCGAGACCGACGTCACCGCGCTCATCGCCGATCCGGACCGCCCGGCCGACGTGCGCATCGAGCTCACCGCGCGGCAGGAGCGCATCGACGTCCCCGGCGGCCGCACCGTCGACGGCTACACCGTGAACGGCACGTCGCCGGGGCCGGAGCTGCGCGCCCGGCAGGGCGACCTCGTCGAGGTGACGTTCGTGAACGAGTCGGTGACGGACGGCGCGACCCTGCACTGGCACGGGATCGACGTGCCCAACGCGGCCGACGGCGTCGCGGGCATCACGCAGGACGCCGTGCCCGTCGGCGGACGCCACGTGTACCGCTTCGAGGCGACGGATGCCGGCACCTACTGGTACCACTCGCACCAGGTCTCGCACGAGCAGGTCGAGCGCGGGCTCCTCGGGGCGATCGTCGTCGAGCCCGCGGAGCCCCCGGCCTTCAGGACCGACGCCGAGTTCACCGCACTCCTGCACATCTACGGCGGGCAGCACACGCTGAACGGACGGGCCGAGGACGCGCGGGTCGATGCGGCGCCGGGGTCGATCGTCCGGGTGCGCGTGGTCAACACCGACCAGGGCACCGCCGCCGTCTGGTCGGCGTCGCCGCTCCGCGTCGCCGCCGTCGACGGACACGACGTCGTCCGGCCGACGGACGTCGAGGGCCGGCGCGTCCTCATCCCGGCGGGCGGGCGAGCGGATGTCGCGGTGCGGGTGCCCGACGACGGGAAGGCCGTGCGGCTGCACGTCGGCGGCGCGCGCAGCGTGGTCGCGGGCGCCGCGGGAGCCCCCGCCGCGCCGCCGTCGCCGCAGCCGACGCGCACCCTGGACCTGCTCGCGTACGGCACGCCCGAGCCCCCCGCCCTCGACCCGGCGTCACCCGACCGCACCTTCGACTACGTCATCGGCCGCCGCTTCGGGATCATCGACGGCCGGCCCGGCAACTTCTGGACGATCAACGGCCGCATGTTCCCCGACATGCCGATGTTCCACGTCCGAGAGGGCGACCTCGTCGTGATGCACCTCCGCAACGACTCGGGCGACGTGCACCCCATGCACCTGCACGGCCACCACGTGCTCGTGCTGTCGAGGGACGGCGTCGCGGCATCCGGGAGCCCCTGGATCGTCGACTCGCTGGACGTGCGACCGGGCGAGTCGTACGACGTCGCGTTCGTCGCCGACAACCCGGGGATCTGGAGCGACCACTGCCACACGCTGGCCCACGCGGTCGACGGGCTCGTGGCCCACGTCATGTACGAGGGCGTGACGACGCCGTTCCTGATCGGGGGCGCCACGGGCAACCGGCCGGAGTGACCGGCTCGTCCGGTGCGCCGTCACCGCACGGACCGGTCACGCGCAACCGGCTCGACCGGTCACGCGGCGGGATTCACTGCAGCTGGCGGTTGCGTGCGGCCCACTCCATGCCGTGCGTGGCCTGCTCCTTCGTGAGCGAGGTCATGCCGCCGCAGTTCGAGCAGGCGACGAAGTACGACTTCGACACCGCGAACAGGGGGATGAAGAACACCGAGAACCGGCTCGCGCTCTCGACGACGTGCTGCAGGGCGGCGACCCCGCAGTACTCGCACACGAACGTCACCTCGGTGATGACCCGGTCGCGCGGGGTGACGCCCATGATGAGGAACATGCTCCGAGCGTAGGCGGCGTACCCCTCGGAGTCAGGGGGCTTGCGCCGAGCCCATGAGGGCCTCCCCGAGCGGCGTGCGCAGGTGCAGCATGCGCGCGCCCTCGCGCCGGCTCGCGATGAGGCCCGCATCGCGCAGCACGGTCAGGTGGTGCGACGCGGTCGACGGCGCGAGCCCGGCGTCCGCCGCCACCTGCGAGGTGGTCCGTGCGGCGTGCGAGGTGAGCAGGATGCCGGCGCGGGTCGGGCCGAGCAGGGCGCCGAGCGAATCGGCGAGCGCCGTGGCATCCGCCGCCCACCGCTCGGTCACGCCCTGCGCGGGATAGAACACCGTGGGCTGGGCCGGCGGCTCGGTGAGCACCGAGCACCCGGTCCCGCCGAGCACCGACGGCACGAGGACGATGCCCGAGCCACGGCAGTCGAGCACCTCCGAATGCAGGCGGAGCTCGACGCGGACCGCGTCGTCGTGCCACTCGACGGTGCGGTGCAGCCCACGGACCATGCCGGCGAGCCCGTCGGTCGCGACCCGGCGGGCGCGCACCGCGATGTCGGCCCGCAGGATGCGTTCGAGCTGCGTCCAGGACGGCGCGATCAGCGCCGCCCAGAGCTCGAGCCAGGCGTCGGCGATCATCGCTCGCGCGCGGGGCAGGTCGTCGAGCATCCGCAGGACGGCGTCGCGGCGCGCACCGGTCGAGCGGACCACCACCTTCCCCAGGTCGACCGCCATGGGGCCGGCCGCCGCGTCGCGCAGCCGTGCCGCCTCCGCGGCGGGATCCAGGTCCCACGAGGGCGGGGCGGTGAGGAAGTCGGGGAAGTACCCGCGTTCGCCGATCAGCACCGCGAAGAGCTCGAACGCCTCGCGCGGCACGCTCCCCCTCACGCCGCGCAGCCAGCCCCACTGCAGGGGATGCTCATCGGGCCGCTGCAGGACGCGGACCGCGTGGCACAGCTCGTGCCCCGGCGAGACGCCGAACCGGATCGCGGAGATGTCGCCCGGTGCGAGGCGGAACTCGACGAAGTTTCGATCCACGTCGAAACACTAACGGCGACGGATGCCGCGGCGCGACGCTGGGCGCATGACCGAAGCCGAGATCACCCTGACCCCGACCACCGCCGCCCCGTCGCCCGCGCTCGTCCCGGCCGAGGCGCTGCGCATCGGCACCGGGCGCACGCGCCGCTTCGTCGGCCGCGAGCACGGTGCCGGCGTCTCGTACTTCTTCGTCGACAACGACCCGGGCCAGGGGCCGGGACTCCACTGGCACCCCTACGCCGAGACCTGGGTCGTGCTCGAGGGCACTGCGCACATCGTCATCGGCGACGCCCGGCTCGCGGCGAGCGCGGGCGACACCGCCACCGTGCCGGCCGGCGTCTGGCACCGCTTCACCAACGCGGGCGACGGCCCGCTGCGGATGCTGTGCATCCACGCCTCCGACACCATCATCCAGATCTGGGCCGACGAGCCCGCCGACCGCTAGGAGCAGCGAATGTCCTTCCAGGCCTATCTCGACAACATCGAGGCGAAGACCGGCCTCACCCCGAGGCGGTTCATCGAGCTCGCCGACGAGCGCGGCTTCGGCCCCGGCACCAAGGCGACCCCGATCGTGGCCTGGCTCGCCGAGGACTACGGCCTCGGGCGCGGCCACGCCATGGCGCTCGTGCACGTGATCACGAAGGGGCCGCAGATCGACGACCGGCACGTCGACAGCGGCGGCACCCACAGCGACCCGAGCGACACGCTGTGGCTCGACGGCGCGGCGACGAACCCGAACCGGTGACGCACCGCGGCGGTCACCTCGCGGCGAGATCGCGGACGGACACCGGCGCGGACGTGCGGGCGCGCCGCCGCACCTCACCCGGGGTCACGCCGTGGCGTCGCTTGAACGCGCGACTGAAGGCGGCTTCCGAGGCGTAGCCGACGCGGCGCGAGACGGCGGCGATCGGCTCGTCCGTGCTCGAGAGCTCGGCGTGCGCGCGCTCGAGGCGCCATCCGGCCAGGTAGCGCATCGGGGGTTCGCCCACGAGCGTCGAGAAGCGCTCGGCGAACGCGGAGCGCGACATGCTCGCCTGCCGCGCGAGCGAGGCCAGCGTCCACTCCTCGCCCGGCCGGGCGTGCATCCCGCCCAGGGCGCGACCGACCTGCGGGTCGCGGAGTCCCGCCAGCCACCCCGTGGGCGGCGCCTCGACCGTCGCGAGCCAGCGCCGCAGCACCTGGATGACGAGGATGTCCGCGAGTCGCGTCATCACCGCCTCCCCACCCGGCCGGATCGCCTCCGCCTCGCGCGCGAGCAGCCGGAGCACGGCCTGGAACGCGCCGCCCTCGCCGTCCTCCCATGCGTCGACGCGGATCACGTCGGGCAGTTGCTCGGTGAGCCGGGCGGTCAGCGGGCCGTCGACCTGCATGGCCGCGTACGCGATGCGCGTCGGCTCCCCGCCGCCGCCGAACCGCATGTGCTCGTAGGTGTCGCTCAGCCGTTCGACGGGGATGTCGAGCAGGGGCGTCGCCGCGGCATCCGGTGCGCTGAGGAGTCGATGCGGCACCCCGCGCGTCACGAGCGCCGCACTGCCCGCCTCGAGCGGGTGCCGCTCGTCGCCGATCTCGAGCACGCAGCGGCCGGCGAGGACCACGGGCAGCATGACGCAGCCGGGGAACGGCGGGAAGTCCACGCCCCACGGCGCGGTGACCTCGGCACGGCAGTAGAAGGCCCCCGTGAACCGCAGGAGGTGCAGGCTGTCGCCGAGTCCGTCCTGCTCGAGGACCGCCGCGGGGGACGTGCCCGCTGACCTCCGTGGATTGCCCATGCGTCCACGGTGCCATGCCGATTCGCCGCGCGTCGCGGAACTTGGACGCCCGGCATAGAAATACGGTCATGCGGCGATTGATCATCCGACCCGAACCGGCGAACGTGGACGCACACCGATTCCAAGGAGGTCCATCGTGGACGAGATCATCGGCGTCATCGGCGCCACAGGGAAGACCGGCCGCCGGGTC
This sequence comes from Agromyces sp. CCNWLW213, assembly GCF_037199545.1. NCBI lineage: Bacteria > Bacillati > Actinomycetota > Actinomycetes > Micrococcales > Microbacteriaceae > Agromyces > Agromyces sp. CCNWLW213. The sequence continues at coordinate 640,300 of NZ_JBBBDX010000002.1, forward strand.
GCGGACCGGCTCGCCGCGCGCGGCGCGACCGTGCGACGACTGTCGCGCGGTTCGTCGCCGTCGTTCGACTGGGAGCAGCCGGACGGCTGGAAGGCCGCACTCGACGGAGTGGACCGGCTCTACGCCGCGTACGTGCCCGACCTGGCCGCGCCGGGCGCCGACCGGGCCATCGCCACGCTGGCCCGGGTCGCGCACGAGGTCGGGGTGCGCCGCGTCGTCCTGCTGTCCGGTCGCGGCGAGGCCGGCGCCCGGACCTGCGAGGACATCCTGTTCGCCTCGCCCGTGGCGACCACCGTCGTGAGCGCCTCCTGGTTCGTGCAGAACTTCACCGAGGGGATGCTGCACGACGCCGTCGCGGAGGGCGTGCTGGCGCTCCCCGCCGGCATGGTGCGCGAACCGTTCATCGACGTGGACGACCTGGCCGACGTGATCGTGCACGTGCTGCTCGAAGACGGGCACGAGGGTCGCCGCTACGAGGTCACCGGGCCGGAGTCGCTGACGTTCGCGGAGGCCGCGGCGCACCTCTCGGCGTTCGCCGGGCGCGAGGTCGCGTACGTGCCGATCGGGTTCGACGAGTTCCACGCGGCGATCGCCGAGGCCGAGGGAGCCGACGTCGCGACGCTCCTCACCGAGCTCTGCCGCGAGGTCTTCGACGGGCGGAACGAGGGCACCACGTCGACGGTCGCCGACCTGCTCGGCAGGCCGGCCCGCGACCTCAGCGCCGCACTCGTCGATGCACACGCGGAGCGGCGACGCGCGACCGCGAACGCCTGAAGCCGGGTGGGGGGGGGGGGGGGGGGAGGAGACCCCCCCCCCCCCCCCCCCCCCCCCCCCCCCCCCCCCCCCCCCCCCCCACCCCCCCCCCCCACAAGACCCCCCA
>NZ_JBBBDX010000003.1:0-416646 GCF_037199545.1 Agromyces sp. CCNWLW213
AACACGGCCACCCCGACGACCTCTTCGACCGACCCCAATCCCCCCGCCTCCGCCGATTCCTCAGCGAGGTGCTGTGATGACGGATGCCGCAGGCACGCCGATCCGCACCGCCGTCGTCGGCTTCGGTACGAGCGGCCGGGTGTTCCACGCCCCGTTCCTCGACGCCGACCCCGCCTACTCGCTCGACCTGATCGTCACGCGCGACGCGGGCCGGCGGGCCGCCGCCGAGGCGCGGCATCCGTCGGCCTCGACCGTCGCGACCGTCGACGAGCTGTGGACGGCCGCCGACCGGCTCGACCTCGTCGTGATCGGCTCGCCGAGCGGCACGCACGCGTCGCTCGCCGACGCGGCGCTGGACGCCGGGCTCGACGTCGTCGTCGACAAGCCGTTCGCGGTGACCGCCGACGAGGGCCGCGCGCTCATCGCGAAGGCGGCACGGCTCGGCCGCACGCTCACGGTGTTCCAGAACCGCCGCTGGGACGGCGACTTCGGCACCGTGCGGCGGCTCGTCGAGGCCGGGGAGCTCGGCGAGGTCCGCCGCTTCGAGTCGCGCTTCGAATGGTGGAAGCCCGAGCCGGCCGCCTCGTGGAAGACCGAAGCGACGGTCGCCGAGGGCGCCGGCATCCTCTACGACCTCGGCACGCACCTCATCGACCAGGCCGTGCAGCTGTTCGGCCCGGTCGCCGAACTGACGGCCGTCGAAGTCGAACGGAGGCGCCCCGGCGCCGCGGCCGACGACGACGTGTTCGTCGCGCTGCGGCACGAGTCGGGCGTGCGCTCGCACCTCTGGATGAACGCCGTCGCGCCGGCCTTCGGCCCGCGCTTCCACGTGCTCGGCTCGCGCGCCGGGTACACGAGCTGGGGCCTCGACGGACAGGAGCCCGCGCTCATCGCGGGTGCGCTGCCCGGCGACCCGGGCTTCGGCGAGACCGCCGAGGCCCGCTGGGGCATGCTCGGCGTCGACGGCGCCGCACGTCCCGTGCCCACCGAACGCGGCGACTACGGCGCGTTCTACCGCCTCCTCGCCGCCGCGATCCGCGACGGCGCACCCGTGCCCGTCGACCCGGCCGACGCGGTCGCCGTGCTCGAGCTCATCGAGCGGGCGCACGCCGCGGCATCCGTCACTGCCTGACCCCCGAGATCGAGAACACGAGAAGGACCACTGGAACCATGACCGCAACCGAACAGAAGCACGTCGTCGTCATCGGCGGAGGCATCCTCGGCGCGTCGACCGCGGCGCACCTCGCCCGCGGCGGCGCCCGGGTGACGCTCGTCACCGCCGGATCGCTCGCGGACGGCGCCTCCGGGCGCTCGATCGCCTGGCTGAACTCGTCGGGCGACCGCTCGGCCGAGTACCACTACCTCCGCCTCATCGCGCTCGACCGCTACCGAACGTGGAGCGCACGCCACCCCGAGAGCCGCGCCTACCTGCGCTTCGACGGGGCGATGAAGTGGGCCGGCCCGGGCGAGAGCTTCCGTGAGACGTTCGCGTTCGAGCGGGCCGGCGGCTACGACGCCGTCTGGGTCGACCGCGCCGACGTGGCCGCCGTCGCCCCCGACGTGAACGCCGACGCGGTCGCCGCGGAGGGCGCGATCTTCAATCCCGGCGAAGGCTGGGTCAGCCTGCCCGACCTCATCGGGGCACTCGTCGCCGAGGCTGTCGCCGACGGCGCGGAGGTCGTCGAGCATGCCGGCGACACGCGGGTCGACGTGCAGGACGGCGCGGCGACCGGCGTGATCCTCGGCGACGGGACGCGCCTGGCCGCCGACCGGGTCGTGGTCGCGACCGGCGGGTCGGTTCCGGCGCAACTCGCCGCCCTCGGCGTGACGGTGCCGGATGCCACGCCGGCAGCGTTCGTGCTGTTCACCGACCCCGTCGACGTCGAGGTGACGACCGTCCTCAACACGCCGCGCGTGGCCGTCCGCCCGACGCCGGACGGCCGACTGGTACTCGACGCGGACTGGGCCGAGCAATCCGTGCTGGTCGGCGACGACGGCTCGATCACGGTGCCCGAGTCGTCCGTGCAGGGCCTGCTCGACGAGGCGTCCAAGGTGCTCGCCGGCAATCCGAAGCTGACGGCCGAGCGCGTCGGCGCGGGTCTCAAGCCGATCCCCGGCGACGGCGAGCCCGTCATCGGCGCGGTACCGGGCATCGCCGGCCTGTTCACGCTGTTCACCCACTCGGGCGCGACGCTCGGGCTGGTCCTGGGCGAGCTGCTCGCCGAGGAGATCCTCTCCGGCGCGCCGTCGCCAGTCCTGGCGTCGTTCCGCCTCGACCGGTTCGATGTTGCCGGTATGCCCGCGGCTGTCGGAACCGGTGCTTGGTCACCCGTCTCGTAGGCCGGAACTGCCGCCGCAGCGGTTGAGCGGCGAAGTCGTGAGCGGCACTACTACCTTGCGGCTCATCCGGCGTCGTTCCGGTGCCCAGGGACCACAACAAGTCGTCGTGCAGCGAGCCGACGTGCTGGTGGGTGATGTCCACGGCGGCGACCGGGTCGCGCCGTTCGAGCGCGTCGACCTGGGCACGGCGCGGGTCGTTGGAATGCCTGAGCCCTGCGGGCCCGCCGATCCGCGCCGCCCGAGACCGCATCGGCTAGAGCGGCGCGGCTGCGGCGGCCGCAGGAACGGCTAGGCCTCGGCCTCCGGGGCTTCTGTTCGCGCGCTCCGTTCGGCGATGCGCAACATCAGGTCGGCGAGGTGGATGATGTCGGCCGCTTCAGTGGGGTCGTCGAACTCGACCGCGCGGTGGCTCGCGGGGTTCTTGAATGCGCCGATGGTGCCGGCGAAGAGGTTTGCGATCGCCTCCTTCTCCGACTTCACATCGCCCGTGGCAAGACGTCCGGACTCTGGATTGAAGGCCGCGCGCATGAGTCGGTCGCCGTACAGTTCTGGTCCGGCGCCGGAGAGCTCACGCACGCGCACCTCAACCTGATGAGTGGCGGCGAAGACCGCGGTTTGGTAGCTGCCGCGCTCGAAAAGCGTCCGCGCCTCCTCCAGCGCGGGGTGAAGGTCGGCTTGAAGGCGGTAGGCCGCCTCCGCGCGGCCACTGTCACCGGACTCTGCCGCAGCGATTCCAGCGGCGGTCAGGCTGTACTCCCCAGTCGCCCCACTGTTGAGGCAAGCCGGTCCTACGAGGGCACGCGAGATCAACCAGGCGAACGCGTCAGTCAGCACCTGCGGGAGATTCAACTGAAGGTATGCCTCAGGCAGTTCTCGCTGATTGCTGAGTCGGCGGGCCCGCATGCGAACACTCGCTTCGGCGTGCGCGCGCATGTTCGGAACGGACCATTCCGGTCTCTTCGAAGCGTGCATGGCGCGGAGGATCAGCAGGCCGGCCTCGGACGCGGTCATCAACCGCAGCTCATGCGCGCTCACGCTCACGACCTCAGCAATCGTGATCATGACTTCCTCGGATGACTCGCTGGCGGTAGTCATTCGCTCGCTCCGTGGACTTGCATTGGGTCAACGTAACGCACCGGCACGGATGCAGGCCCGGGGGCCCGCGGCTCCTCCTCCACCGTGCGCCCCGGGCTCATCGCGGGCTTCGTATTGGCCACCCGCGGTTGTGAACGCAGCCGGAGCCATATCGGCCGAAGAGTTGAGCGCAGTTCGCTCACCAAAACAAATCGAATCATTAACCGTGAGTAAACCGTGACTCGGCGAAATCAAATCGAATCGACGAGCATCGATCGACGGTCAGAAAGTTGCTCTGATCAGGCAAAAAGCACGAAGAGCCGATGACGGGAATCGAACCCGCGCTGTCTGCTTGGGAAGCAGAAGTTATCCAGTAGTGATTCACTCCACTTCACTCGGGCTCACGAGCCCCGGAATCGCGGGGAAGTGTGAACTCGAGTGAATCAACGTGAGCCCGATTTTGTGACTATTTAGTGACTACGAGGCGGGGTCCGGTGCCGCGACTGACCATCCGGCGGCCTCCTCGGCGAGTCTGACACGGTGCCGTCAACCGTGGGGCCCCGTCCGGGCGATTCATCGGGCAGGCCTATGGCGAATGACGCCGTAGCCGGCGCTCGGCTCCCTTCGCTGTGGAGACTGCCTCATCGAGGGAACGCGGCCGCGTCGGCCGACCCGTGGCACCAGGTTCGGCGGTGCTATCGCCCGCGCCATCCGCGGGCTTATCGCAACGAGTGGGGAGCTACGTTCCGATCAGGATAGTTGGCAGCCCAGCGCAACCTTCAGGGATGTAGCTATCTTCCGAGGCAGTTCCCCCGCCGCCGAACGATACCTCCTCGCCTGCACGATAGTCGTTTCCATTCCATGTCAGGACGCCGTCGTTCCACGACACATCGCTTGCATCGGGGAAGACGGGTACGACGTACGAGCCTTCGCCCCCCATCACGACACAGTTATCGACGAGCTGCAGCGTCCCCTGTATCGCTGCGTCAAAGCCGACGCCCGTTCCTGGGTATGTCGCCACTGGACTTGACTCTGTCGGCGCGGCCGACGCAGTTCGGTTCTCCTGCTGCGGGAGACCGTCACCGATGGCTGAGCAGCCCACCAGCGCTGAAGCAACGAGCGGCACGAGCGCGACGGAACAGGTGATCCGATCCATGTGGGACATGGTACGCACTAACCGATCTGCGTCGATACCGATCTCTGGACATCCCTTGGATTGGGACCCTACACTCCAATTCGAGTTGGTAGATACGGGAGAGTGGATGCGCACTGTGACATGGTCCGCGACTGCTGCGGCAGTTCTGATCGTCGGGTCTTTATACGCAAGCACTCCGGGGGATGCGGCGATAGCTGCCCCGTCTAGCGAGCCAGTAATTGAGTACGTCGACGCCTTGCCTGGATTCCCAGAGCCCGTGCGCGACGAGTCTTTGGCTGAGAGCGCCGAAAGTACTTACATCGCAGACGTGATCTGGTCCAACCCTGGTGTGTTTGCGAGCGGGGCGTGGATTGGCGGCGAAACACTTCGTGAGGTCTATGTCAAGTCTGGAATGCGGGCTATCGCCGCTGGAATCCTTAATGAAGCGGGCGTGTCGCCTGCTTCCTACGAACTCATCGATGTTCCGCTCTCTGCCGATGAGCTTGAAACTGCCCTATTAGATGCCTCCGCGGCGCTTCACGACACTGGTGTCGTGTACAGCTCGATCGCGCCTCTGCCAGAAACCGGAGAACTGAGCGTCGCTGCTCCATCCGGGTCCTCTCTGGTGACAGCTACTGATCCCACCTTGGCGAAGCTGCGTGTGAGCGAACCTACGGCAATACTGCTGGCGAAGCTCGAGGACCTAGGCGTTCGCTGGGTGACTACGCAGGAACTTGGAAGTGCTGACAGCGCCGTCGCCGACGATGCGACACCAAACGGCGGATCAAGGATCGCCGCGACAGATGGCCAGAATACATACTGGTGCAGCATCTCCTATCCAATCCAAATCCCGGCACTCTCGGTCAACGGCACCCTAACTGCCGGACACTGTTTAGACCGGTCCTGGTCAAACAATGGGTACTACCGTGGATCTCAGTTCACAACCACATACCCGAGCGCCGCAGATCTTCGTGGTGATTGGCAGATCCTCACGGGCGGAACTGCTGCGAGTACGCAGCGCTGGATCTGGACAGGCGGCATCACGTCGAGCACGTCATCCCAGATCACCGCGATGCAATTCAACTCCTATCGTTTGGCAGGACAGCAGTTGTGTGCCTCCGGATCAGTTACCGGCTCGACATGCCGCTACTACGTCGTGAACCCAGTCCTTCAGGTCAATCAGGATGGGGTTTACGTCTGGCCCGTCACGACTATGAATGCCGACTTTAACAATAACGGCGTGCGTGGTGAAAAACCTGCTGACTGTGGGGGGTGGACCTCCGGTGACTCTGGCGGCGCCACCTACTTTGGTAACGCGTCGGGCGTGACCGGATATGGAATCATCAATGGCTCCACGAAACCTTCCACCTGTCCAATTCGTGCTGACAATGGGAAGCACATGGGATCCTACTGGTGGACGACGCCGGTGAAGGCGGTCAAGGACTTCTATCCGGATGACACGGCGATCGGCGGGTTCAGTCGGTGTAGTGGAGACCCCTGCCCGCCAGGGGGATGAGTGAATGGCAGCGCTCTTGGCAGTCGATGCAGACGGCAAAGCGAACGGCGCCGGCGCCCCTACCCTCAACGCCCGGTTCACGCGCTGCGCCGCAGATGACCTACTTCGTACGAGACCGAACCTGGCCGCGCCGGGGTGGGGATGCGACTGCTCATGTTGGCGGGCCATGTCTCTCCTCGCCTGGGCCGACATGGTCACCACAACTCTGGCCTATTGCGGCGGGACCCGGCATAAGCGCAACGCCAATCACCCCTTGACCCTTCGAGGATCACTGCACCAGATCGCCATGCGCCGCATGTGTCGAGCGGTGCTTGCTGGCCAGACGATGCCTCATTGAGGGATGCTCTGTCGGCCCCGACGGCGAGACCTTCCTATATTCCAGTTGATTGAGTATTCTCGCCGTCATGAGGTCTGAGATGCGCGAGCCGACGTTCTGGACGTTGGTCTCCCTGAGCGGCGGCCGCCGGCACGGCTACGCGCTGATGCAGGAGGTCCGGGATGCCTCGGACGGGCGCGTGGAGCTGAAAGTGGCGACGCTGTACGCGGTCCTTGAGCGTTTGCAGCGGGAGGGGCTCGTGGCCGCGGACGGTGACGAAGCGGTCGACGGTCGGCTGCGCCGATACTTCCGCATCACTCAGCTCGGTGAGCAGGCCGTGGCGGCTGAGTTGGAACGCATGGAGACCGCCGCGCGACTTGCCCGGATCCGGTTGGGCTTGAGATCGGCAACAGCGCAGTGAACGCAGTTGGCATGAACGGAAGTGGGCGTATGGGTGAGACAGGGCGGGCGGAACGGTACCGGCGGATGCTGCGGTGGTACCCCGCCGATTGGCGCGCCGAGCATGAGGCGGTGGTCGTCGGTATCCTGCTTGATCAGGCCGACGCGCGCGGCGACGTCCGCCCGCGTTTCGGCGATCGGCTTGCGCTGGCCATCGGTGGCCTGCGACACCGGTTCGGCGTGGCAGAGGGCCGGCGGGCTGCCGTGATGGTTCCGTTGGTGCTCGCGGTCGCGTTCCTGCTGTTCTACGTGTCGGTGATCACCTGGTCGCCCGGGGTCGTCTACCCGGGAGCGTTGGGACCCTTCAGCAATCCGACTGTGATCGTCGCCGGGCTCTTCGTCGTGGCGCTTGCCGCGGCAGCAATCGGGCGCAACGCTGCCGCGCGCTGGATCGCACTCGGCGCCGTGGGCACGCAGCTCTGCCTCTCACTAGTGGCGGCGCTGTTCGGCTGGCTCGGACCGAGCCTGCCCACGACCGTGCTGATCGTTGGCTTCGGCGTGATCGCCGCGCTGCCCTGGCAAACGCCCCTCGCTACCGCTATCTCACTCAGTGCGCTGCTCGCGCTGTTCGGCTACATGCTGATCGGCGACATCGCCGCGGCGGCCCTGCCGATCCCCGGAGCCGACATAGGCATTGCATTCGCGCAGGTGGCAGTGCTCGTCGCCGTCATCGCGGTGATCGCGATCGCAGCCCGACACGCCCGCAGACTCGAGCCGCAAGCGAAGCCATCGTGAGACCTACTCGACGGTGGCTCGTTGAGGGATCGTCCTTGCGCCGACTTCATCGTGTTCGTCGGGCCCTGCGAGCCGAGTGCCACCTAGGGTGATCCATGATGGTCCACCCGATTTCCAAGTCTGCCGTGACAATCGCCATCGTGGGCTTCGTGATCGTGGCCGCATACGCCGTCTTGGGTGCGCTGCAGATTCTCGTGCTCAACCCCATGGCGGCCGCGCCGGACCTCACTCTTGCGGAGATTCAGGCTGCCGTGGCCGAGGCAGGTGAATCGTTGCCGCCCTTCCCGGTCGTCGTTTTCGTCAGTCTCGGTCTCCTCCTTGCAGCCCTCGTCATGCTCTACGCCATCACGGCGCCGGGCCCGCGGCCAGGGGTCGTCGCGGTCATGATGCTGGTCATCGTCGCTCTCGGTGCTCCCGCCTACTTCGCTGCGTCATTCCCTGCCGGTATGGCCCTCGCCGATACCTTCATGATCTCCGGCGGGGACCATTCGCGCTGGTCGGCGTTGCTCTTCCTGACCAGCGCGACTGCCCTCGTTTCCGCGATCGCTCTCGCGATCGTTCTCGCGCTTCGAGCGCGCCGCGCCGCACCTGCTGCCCGCGACCATTGACGCGGCCCGCTGAGAGATCGCCGGCGAGCAGACCGAGTAACGGGGCTTGAACCCGAAACTCACTCCGTGGAGAGATCCTCTCCGGCCGCGATCCGGCGCCGAGCCAACTGAGCCGCGTACGGTCGAGATGTAATGGGCTACGAGCGACCCGAGCTCCCGGCGGGTGTGTATGTCGATGAGGATGGCACGCCGATCGAGTACGGCAACCGGTGGGGCGTGAACGGACCTCCTGAGGACGCCTACTCGCGCACCAGCAACCTCGATCGCTTCGCGGGCCTGCACACCGTCGCGTATGCGCTGATCGAGTGGCTACGGTTCACGTTCGATGTCGATGTCGAGACCGGCCCGCAGGTGGCGGCGGACCTGCTTCTCCTACCCGTCGATCCGATTCACTCGGTGCGATTGACGCCCGGGTCGACTGAGTCGGCGCCGTTGACGTTCGTGCTGACGTCGTTCCCGGGCGTGTACTTGCACGCGGGGGTGCTGCATGACTTCCACTTCCCGGTGTGCGGGTGCGACGCGTGCGATGACGATGTCCGTTCCCTCGCCGACGAGCTGGAGTGGACGGTGCGCATGGTCGTCACCGGCCACTACCGCGAGTCCGTGAAACCGCAAGGGAGCGGCTGGCTCGGATACCGCCTGGAGGAACCCGGCGTCCGCACCAGCTCGAGTCGATCGCGAACAGACGAAGTACCGGTCGAGCGCCTCGAACGCACACGCGGCCTCGTTCCCGCTGATGGGCTGTGGCGACCGTGGCCGGCGCTGGTGCGCTGACCCAGCGTTCGATCGCTCAATCGTGCGCTGCCGGATAGCGCGTGCGAACCGAACCTTCGCGCCGAGCTCGTCACGCGGTCGGTGAACCGGTGCTCGCGTAAGTGATGACGACGGTGTCGTCGTCTCCGCAGAGGCGAGGGTCCGCTGGAATTTGTGACTATTAAGTGACTACGAGAGCGATTTCGCAATCGAGAGTCGCGGCTCCGCAGTAGTCGAAATCCCTGATCAGCCCCGCGAACTTATCGAGGTGCATCCGCGTGGACTGTTTCCGTGCGTAATGTGGGATTGCACGCCTGCTGTCGGAGCATCGAAAGTGCGTCTGATCTGGGGATTTGCGAAGAGCCGATGACGGGAATCGAACCCGCGCTGTCTGCTTGGGAAGCAGAAGTTCCTAAGTGCCGGTTCACGGCGGTTCACTCGGGCTCACGAGCCGCGGAATCCCGCGGAACATGAACCACAGTGAGTCAACGTGAGCTCGGCAAAACCGTGAGTTAACCGTGACGTACTCATTCGGGATAAGGCCCGCGCAATCACGGGACATCCACGCCCGGGAGTCCGGGTGCGCTCGGCGAAGCCACTCCCGGGTGTTTCCCCGGTTCGGTATCCCCTCGACCGGCGCCACGCTGTCGAGTGCAGGATCGATGCCACTCGAGCAGTTTGGAGGCCATCATGACCACGACACCTTCCACCACGCCGGTCCACTCGTATGCCGAGGCGGCAAGGCGGACACGGGAGGCTCCGACCCACCCTGTTCCCGAGAACGCGAAGGGACCGGCAGTGGGGAAGGGCGGCTACGTGATGCAGGAACTCGCGGATGGCGTGTTCTGGCTGAGCGACGGCTCCTATCAGAGCATCTTCATTCGCACCGACGAGGGCGTCATCGCTGTCGACGCTCCGCCGACCCTGGGCAACAACATCCTCCGGGCGATCGGAAAGGTCACGTCCAAGCCGATCAGCGCGGTGGTGTACAGCCACCAGCACTCAGACCACGTCGGCGCCATGTCCATCTTCCCTGCTGATGTGCCCTACTATGCTCAGCGGGCGACCGCCGAGCGGCTCGTCTCGCTGGGCGACCCGCATCGTCCGCAGGCGACGCACGTCTTCGACGAGACGATCACGATCGACGCCGGTTCCCACAGCGTTCGTCTCGACTTCCCGGGTCCCAACCACGCCGAAGGAAACATCTTCATCCACGTGCCCGAGCAGCGATTGCTCATGCTCGTCGACGTGATCTTCCCCGGCTGGGTCCCCTTCTCGAATCTGGCGCTCTCCGCGAACGTCCCCGGGTACATCAGGGCGCACGAGCAAGCACTCGCGTACGATTTCGACACGTTCGTCGGCGGCCACGTCACCCGCCCAGGAACGCCCGAGGACGTCCGCGTGCAGCTCGAATACATCACCGACTTGCGCAGTACCGCCGAAGCCGCGCTCTCCGGGGTGGATCTGCCCGTAGTCATGGCGTCGGTCGACCCGGAGAACGTCTGGGGGGTCTTCCGTGCCTACTTGGACGCCGTGGCCGCTCAGACCGCGGACGAGATCGTCCCCCGCTGGAAGGACAGGCTCGGCGGTGCCGACGTGTTCACGCTGCCCAACGCCTGGGCGATGGCGGAGACGTTGCGACTCGACCTGAACTCCATGGGGCCCTTCGGCATCACCCCGTGAGTATTGCGGCCCGAAAAAGCTGCTTCCATCCCACGCAGACAGGTTGAACCAATGGATCGCGTCAAGCTCTCGGTGATCATCTCGACGCCTTCGCGCCCGATCGAGTTCGAGAGCGCATTCCCGGCGCTGCTCGACGCCGTTGGCCTGCTGCCGGGGATGCTCGGCATCGAGGTCGCGCGCGTGCTCCCACGAACAGGCGGTGGACCGGCGGGCATCTACCGCACGCTAGACCTGTACTTCGATTCCTATCGTTCTGCCCTGCGGGCTGGCGATGGCCTGGAAGGCAGAATGTTCCTCCACCACCTCGCTGAGGCCGGTGGGGTATACAGCGTGCTGATCAGCCACGTCGAACGCCACACATGCAACCTGCAGGACGCGCATGAAATGGAGGCCGGGGTAAGCCCGCACGCTGCAGCCGTGCCCTAGGGGCCGGGCGGGCTCGGGTTCGGGCTGGCCCCGGCAAGGTGGGAGGAAGCACCGCTGGCAGTCGGTTACAGACAGGAGTGAAGCGCAGCCCGGACACCTCGGGGCGTGCCGCGCGGTCAGGATCAGCGAAGCTCGACCGCGATGAGGTCGAGCGACACGAGCACCGGCGTGTCCTCCGTGTTCCCGGTTCGGGCGTCGCGTGGGACAACGCGTCGACGCGTCGGCAGGACGAGACCGCCGAACTCCCTATGCCGCTCGCTGTAGTGGGCGGTCGGGGCGCCGCCGAAGACGTCGGCCGCGTAGTCATGCCGGCGTTGACGGCCGTCGGCGTCGTAGTAGAACACCTGTGTCCTGTTGTGGGTCGCGATCGCCTCCGGAAAGGTCACCTCGAGTCGACGCCACTCCTCGGGTCGACCCAGCGTGTGGGAACTCGTCTCGGTCCATGGCTCGACCTCCACCACACCGACATCCGGGCGGAGAAAGAGAAATGGCACGTTGAGGTAGTTCCAGAGCGCATAACCGGCGAAGTACGCCGTGTCCAACCGGTCCCAAGGCGGCCCGCCGCGCCCGACGATAGCCGAGCGCGGCTTGGTACGCCGTTCGTCCGGAGTCCCGTCCTTGTAGCGTAGAAGCACTTCGGAGGGGGTGTACTCGGCGCCCGCCGCGGCTTCGCCGAATGAGCGGTAGGCCACCCGTTGCTCGTGCGCGGAGACCGTCGCCGAGATGTGCCCAACGACGTCCGCCTGGCCGAGCTGGGCCCAGATCGCCCCGCCGAGCTCAAACTCTACGCCGAGCTCGGCAATACCGGCCCATTCTGCCTCGCCGCCCGCGGCCTCGACGATCTGCTCGATCAGAGTGGTCATTTCCTGCTCCTCGATGATTGGACTCGCCCTGCTAGACCGTGTGCGTCGATGGCGACGAGCACAAGATCCCGCCGCCCAGCCCGCCGCGCCGGCCCAGTCGAGCCGGCGGGACGGGCAGGCGGGACGGGCAGGCCTGCAGTCAGCGACCGACCGATGCGGCCTGGTGATGACGGGCACCCGCCGAATACGGGGCGAGGAATCGGCGAAGGGCTTCGAGCAACTGCCCAGGCTCCTCCTCGGCGACCCAGTGACCGGCCCCTGAAATGACGACGCCGGTGACGTCCTCGGCGAGGCCCTCCATGTTCTCTGCGACGTGGCCGCCGTAGCTGCGCTCTCCGCCGATCGCGAGGACCGGTGCAGCGATCTTGCGCTCGGCGCGTTTCGCGTTCTGCGCCAGTGTCTCGTCGAACCCGCGGTAGAACCCCAGGCTGCCGGTCAGCGACTCCGGATCGGCGATCAGGCTCACGTAGTAGTCGATCGTCTCCTGGGGGAGGCCTCCGCCCTGAATCGCGAATTCGTACCCGAAGTACACATCCTCACGCCCCGCGATGAGCTGCTCCGGCAGCCCTTCGGCCCGGTTGAACGGAATGTGCCAAAGCTTCTCGTTGAGCGGCCGGGGGACGAACAGCGGCGGAGACGGGGTCGCACCGGGAGGGGCCGGGATCTCGGCAAGGGCGGCGCGAGCCACACGGTGGGGGTGGTCTGCGGCCAGCGCGTATCCCACTGCGAAGCCCGTGTCATGGCCGACGACGGCGAAGCGTTCGTGACCGAGTGCATCCATGAGCCCCACAAGGTCGCGCGCGACGGTACCTGTGTCGTACCCGCTCGTCGGCTTTTCTGAGAGTCCGGCGCCGCGCTGGTCTACCGCGATGACGGTGAACTCGCGCGCGAGCGGGGGCATCAGCCGTCGCCATGCATACCACGTCTGTGGCCAACCATGGATAAGCAGGAGTGCGGGCCCCTGCCCGCCGATGACGGCGTGTAGCCGAACCTCGCCGGTGTCGATGATGCGGCTGGTGAAGGTGTCGGCGAATCCTGCCGGTAGGCCAGGAGCCCCGGCGGCAGAGCCGGGGCTTGCCGGGACGGCGGAACCGGCGAGTGAGATGTTCATGTCCGTGTCCTTGTTCTGTTCTGTTGCGCATTGTGGTCGTGATGATGCTGTTGCGTTCGGGTCAGGGACCTACCCGCGGCGGGGTCCGGCACCTTCTCGGCCGGTGGTCTCCGATTCGTGAACGGCTGACGCCGGCGGTGCAGCCCCAGCCTGACGGGCGGCCCGGAGATCCACACCCGTCGTAATCCCCGGTCCCCCTGCACCCGTCGCGATCGCGGAGGAACGCGTACCAGGCGAAACCAACCGCCCGGGATGAGTTCGGAGGGCACCCGTGGCTTCGACGGGCGCGAAAGGCCCCAGAAGTAGTGAGGCTGCAGTGTGGGGCAACTCCCCGCCGTTTCGAGAGGAGATCACCATGACGAAGGTTCCCCCGGGGGATCGGCCGGCCGCCCACTTGGGCTCCGCCGCCGAACGGGCCGGCATCTCGCGCCGGGGTATGGTCACGGGCATGGCCGTGGCTGCCGGCACGGCACTCATCGCTTCGGCCTCACCCGCCGCGGCGGCGGGCCGAGGCGCCGCTCAGGCGGGCTCGGTCGCCGGCGCACCGCAACTCGCCCGCGGCTTCACGGACACGTTCCGCGACCGGTTCGTCGAAGCCAACGGCATCCGGCAGCACATCGTGATCGGCGGGGAGGGTCCGCCGTTGCTGCTGGTGCACGGCTGGCCTGAGAACTGGTGGGCATGGCGGTTCATGATGATGGACCTCGCGCGCCAGTACACGGTCGTCGCCGTCGATCAGCGCGGAATCGGCCTGACCGACCTGACCCCCACGGGCTACGACGCCGGGACGCTGGCGGCCGACCTCGCCGCCCTGATGCAGGCGCTCGGATACGCACGGTACGCCGTCGTGGGCCACGACACGGGGTACATCATCAGCTACGCCCTGGCCGCCGACTACCCCGATCGGGTGGCACAGGTAGTCCTCGCCGAGATCCCCGGTCCACCCGGCGTCGGCGAGCACCCGCTGGGACCACCGTTCTTCGTGCCGGCGGCTGACAACAACCGCCTCTGGCACATCGCCTTCAACCGAGTCGACGACGAGTTGATCGTCGATATGGTCAAGAGCAACGCGCTCAAGTATTACGGGTACGAGTTCGCCGTTCAAAGCGGCGGACAGACGCTGCCGAAGGAGACGGTGCGCTACTACACCGACCTGTATACGCGGAACCGCGAGACTCTCCGCGCGAGCTTCGGGCTCTATCGAGCTTGGGACCAGACCCTCGGCCAGAACATGCAGCGTGGGACCGTGTCGCTGCCCATGCCCGTCCTCGGTGTCGGCGGCGAGAAGAGTTGGGGCGCAGCTGCCGCCGGTGCGCTGACCGGAGCGGCGAACGATCTGCGATCGGCGGTCGTCCCCGGTGTCGGACACTGGCTGGCTGAGCAGGCGCCGGAACAGATGGTCCACATCATCTCGGAGTTCCTTGCGCCCTATAAGGCGGGAGGGTAGTCGCGAGTCACGCCTGGTCGGCCGCCGCGGGTGGAGCGTGGCGGTCGGCCAGTCCGCGTCTCTATCCGGCCCCTTGATGCGGCCCGAAGGTCCGGCAGGTTACCGACCCGGCCGCACTGCCCAGCATGGCGGTCATCCACCGTACCGGGGCGCGGGCCGGCAGCACCGTCTCGAAGAGAGGTACACGATGGGCCACCCGCGAGACTATGACACGGCGAAGATCGCTGTATTGGAATTCGCTCCGGCATGCGACATCACCGCCTGCTACCGGGACGCCGCAGCAGGGATCCGATGTCGCTTCTGCGGTGACATCCGATCTCTGCTCTGCTTGCGCCATGCTGAAGCGTGGAAGTCCGCGGATCGTCCCGCTCGATGCGGCGCGTGCAACGCGGCAGCCGCGCGCTATGCGGCCCTGTACGCGATCGTACCGCTCGGGGCGTTCCTGATTGGTGGCGCGCGCTGAACCGGTCTGAGGGCGCGGTGGGTCGGTGCACTCTCTGCGGATGGTCAAGCCAGCGACGCGGCCAAGCCCGCGACGCGGCGCGAGGATGGGGTGAAGGCGGGGCGATCAGAGCCCGAAATCCCAGTCGTCCGCTGGATCGCCGGGGCTCTGGCTGCCCCCGGCTGCGGCCGCGTCAGGGTTCTGCCAGGTATGCCAGGCCGTAGACGCGAGCGCGTACCACACCACGAGGTCGATGATCGCTGCGCCCGCGAAGGTGTTCATGTCTGTCCTGGACTGCACCCCCTCGAGCGTCTTCGTGATGAGGCCGGGTCGACGCCGTTCCGCTCGGGCCGCCCAGCGCGCCAGCATCTCGGGCTGAGCGGCGGTGGGCCGCTCGTCGTCTGCGGAGGCAGACGCCGTCATGCGCCTGTAGAGCAGGTCGAGCTGGGCCGGGCTGAGGCGAGCGAACGCTTCGACGTGCGCTCGTTCGATGACCTCAGTGGGTGCCGTGCGCAACATCCGCTCGTATCGCCTGACGGCCTCAGCGTCTCGCGTTGGGATGTCGACTACGACCTGGTCGGGGTCGAATTCCAACTTTCGGCCGAACAGCCGGTCAAGGAGCCCCATGATTCCATTCCTTCTGTCGTGGTGCGGGAGATCGAAGTTGATTGCGAGCTGTCGGGACCGCTTCGGGGGGCGCTCGCGCCGGCATCGCGTTGCTTCGCGACCTCGCAGACGGCGCTCGGACGCCCTGCACGCAGCATCGATAGTCGGGTGCCCACTCACACCCGTCGAAGGCACTGGTCCTACAGGTCCCGGGAAACGACTGCCCGGGTCCGGGGACCCGAGGTGGCGCACCGCAGTTCGGATGACGGCCGATGGTTCAGCGCGGATGTACCGCCACGAGGTCGAGTGACACCAGGACGGGACCGTCCTCGGTCTGCCCGGTGGCCGGGTCGCGCGGCACCACTCGGCGGCGGGTCGGCAGGACGAGCCCGCCGAACTCGCGGTGGCGCTCGGTGTAGTGAGCGGTCGGCGCACCTCCGAAGACGTCGGCTGCATAGTCGTGCCGGCGCTGGAGTCCGTCGTCGTCGAAGTAGAACACCTGCGTGGCGTTGTGGGTCGCGATCGAGTCCGGGAACGTCACCTCGAGGCGCCGCCAGGTCTCGGGCAGGCCGATCGTGTGCGCGCTGACCTCGGTCCACGGCTCGATCTCGACCACGCGCACGTCCGGGCGCCGGAACAGGTGAGGGACGTTGAGGTAATTCCAGAGCGCATAGCCGGCGAAGTAGGTCGCGTCTGCGAGGTCCCAGGGAGGGCCGCCACGCGAGATGACGACGGGCCGGGGATCGGTTCGCCGCTCGAGCAGCGCGCCGTTCGGGTCTCGGAGGACCACCTCCGTAGGCGTGTACTCGGCACTGACCTCCGGAGAGCCGAACGAGCGGTACCGGACCGCCTGCTCCCGGGTCGAGACGGAGGCGTCGATGTAGCCGGTGAGGCCGGGCTGGCCGAACTGGGCCCAGAGCGCTCCTCCGAGTTCGAAGCCCACGTCGATGCGCGTGAGCCGGTTCCAGCGGGATGCACCGCCTGCGGCGTCGGCGATCTCATCGAGCAGGGGCGTCCCGTCGATCAGGGTGGTCATGATGGTGTTCCTTTCGATCTGTGGGTGATGATGATGCTGTCGGTGGGTCAGCCTGTCGGCGATGGCGGGCGGGCTCCCCGTCACGCCGCTCCGGCTTCGGATGCCGCCCCGGACGGGCGTCGCAGGATGGCGACCGCGGCGGTGACGAGCGCGAGGACGGCGATGGGAGCCGCGATCACCTGGAAGGTGACCTGCAGGCCGAACGCGCCGACGAGCGAGCCGGCAAGGACGGCGGGTACCGAGAGGGCGAGGTAGGCGACGAGGTAGAAGGCGGCCATGACCGCCGCACGGTCGCCGGCGGGGATCGCGCGGGTCAGGAGGCGCAGCCCGCCGAGGAATCCCGTGCCGAAGCCGAGGCCGGATACGGCTGCTCCGATGAGGAACCCCGCCCCCGATCCAGTCGCGGCCGCGTGGGCGATGAGGACGACGCCGATGGCTAGCGCCGCCGATCCGGCCGCAGCGGCCTGGCGCGGTGGCAGTCGGCGGAAGACGACCTGCGAGACGGTCGCCGTGGCCGCCTGGGCTACGATCGCGGCACTGGAGACGATGGCGTCGGTGGTGTCGAAGAGCCGGGCCCCGAGCGCCGGCCCGAGGCTGAAGAGCAGGCCTCCGAGCGACCAGGATGCGGTGACGGTGAGCGCCGCGACCGTGAACGGTCTTCGCACTGCGGCGGGGATGCTCGGGCGTCGGATCCGCCAGCGGATGGCGTCGCGCCGACCGACGGTCTCGGGCAACGCCATGACGCCGACGGCGGCGATGACGAGCAGGACCAGCTGCGCCAGGTAGGGCAGCAGGCGGGGCGCCCAGTCGAACTCGACCAGCAGCGACGCCACGAGCACGCCGAGCGCAATCCCGGCGGTGCTGGCGGCGGTGTTCGCGAGACCGGCGGCGGCGGCGTCGCGGCGGGGATGCAGTTCCAGCAGCGCCGCTCCGGCGGTGCTGAGTGCGAGTCCCGTGGCGACTCCCTGCACTGCGCGAGCGACGACGAGCCACACAACGCCTGGTGCGAGGGCGGAGAGGACGCTCGCGGCGATGAGACCAGCCACCGCGACCAGCAGCACCGGTCGCCGCCCGAATCGGTCGGAGGCCGATCCGGTAATCAGGAGGGCGAGCAGGACGCCGATGGCGTACGTCGCGTAGACGAGGGTGAGCGTCAGCGGCGATAGGTCCCACGCCGATCGATAGATCGAATACAGCGGCGACGGCGTCACTGAGGCGAACAGCCCGAGGCCGACGATCGCCGCGGCCAGCACGTACGCGGGCACCGGCGGGAGGGTCGGGCGACGTCGTTCTCGGGCGCGGCCGGTCCGGTCCGCTGATGCGGGGGTGAGGAGCTGGGTCGTCATGTGGGGTCTTCCGTTCCGTTCCGTTCCGGTCCCTTCCGGTCCGCCGCCCGCCGGCGATGTGCTCGGCGGGGCGGCGGACGCGTCGGCGGATCAGCGCGCGGCAGACGCCGCGAGGTCGGGAGCGAGGAAGGTGCGGAGCGCGTCGAGCAGCTGTTCCGGCGCCTCCTCGGCCACCCAGTGGCCCGCGCCCCGGAGGACGAGACCGGTCACGTCCTCGGCGAGGCCGTGCATGTTCTCCTCGACGTGGGCGCCGTAGCTGCGCTCGCCGCCGATCGCGAGGACCGGCACCGTGAGCTTGCGCTGGGCGCGCTCGGCGTTCTGTGCCAGCGTCTCGTCGAAGGACCGGTAGAAGCCGAGGCTCCCGGTGAGCGACGTCGGATCGGAGACCAGGCTGATGTAGTAGTCGATGGTCTTCTGGGCCACGCCGCCGCCCTGGATGGCGAACTCGTAGCCGAAGTAGACGTCTTCCCGGCCAGCGATGAGCTGCTCGGGGAGCCCGGCCGCGCGGTTGAACGGGATGTGCCAGAGCTTCTCGTTGAGCGGTCGGGGCACGAACAGCGGCGGAGCCGGGGTCGCACCGGGGGGCGCGGGGATCTCGGCGAGTGCGACGCGCGTCACCCGGTCGGCGTAGTCGGCGGCCAGGGCGTAGCCCACGGCGAAGCCGGTGTCGTGGCCCGCGACCGCGATGCGCTCGTGTCCGAGTGCGTCCATGAGGCCGATCAGGTCGCGGGCGACCGTGCCGGTGTCGTATCCGGATGCCGGCTTGTCGGACAGGCCGGCGCCGCGCTGGTCGACCGCGATGACCGTGAAGTCCTTCGCGAGTTCGGGCATCAGCAGGCGCCAGGCGTACCAGGTCTCCGGCCATCCGTGGATGAGCAGCAGGGCGGGACCGCGTCCGCCGATGACGGCGTGCAGCTGGACCTCGCCGGTGTTGATGATGCGGCTGGTGAAGGTGTCGCCGAATCCTGTGGGGAGGTCGGGGGCGCCGGTGACGGTTCCCGGTCCTTCGGGGATGACGGGGTCGGTGAGTGAGGTGTTCATGTTCGTTTCCTGTTCTTCGAATGCAGATGGATGGGAGAGGTGGGCGTTCAGGCGGTGATGGGGTGCAGGTCCCACCCCCTCTCGATGCGGGCGGGACGCTCGGCGCTGTCGCGGCCGTACGTTTCGAGCAGTCGCAGCCAGATCTCGCTGACGGTGGGATACGCGGGGACCGCGTGCCACAGGCGGTCGAGCGGCACCTCGCCGACGATCGCGGTCGTCGCGGCCTGCAGCAGTTCGGCTACGTCGGGGCCGACGAAGGTGGCGCCGATGATGACGGAGCGGTCCTCGTCGACGACCATGCGGGCCTGTCCGCGATAGTCGTCGGCGTGCAGGCTGGCACCTGCGACCCAGCCCAGCTCGTAGTCGACCGCGCGGGCCCGGTAGCCGGCCGCTTCGGCCGCTTCGAGGGTCAGACCCACGGATGCCACTTCGGGATCGGTGAATGTGACCTGCGGCACCGCGGCGTGGTCGGCGGTTGCGACGTGCGCCCCCCATGCGGCATCCGACACGGTGGTGCCGTTCGCCCGGGCGGCGATCACGTCGCCCGCGGCGCGCGCCTGGTACTTGCCCTGGTGGGTGAGCAGTGCGCGCCCGTTGACGTCGCCGACGGCGTAGAGCCAGTCGAAGCCCGGCACCCGGAGGGTGTCGTCGGTCTCGATCCAGGTGCCGGGGCTGAGCCCGACGGTCTCGAGGCCGATGTCGGTCGATCGGGGAGTGCGGCCCGTGGCGACGAGCAGCTGCTCGGCGCCGACGGCGTCGCCCGTCATCGTCTCGACGGTCACTCCGGCCTCACCGCGCAGGACACGCGCCGTGCCCGTGTGGAGCAGCAGGTCCACCCCTTCGGACCGCAGTGCGTCGGCGACGCGCTCGCGGGCGAACGGCTCCGTGCCGGGCAGTAGGTCGCCGCGGGCGATGAGCGTCACCTGGGTGCCGAACGCTGCGAATGCGGTCGCCATCTCGGCCGCGACGACGCCGCCGCCGATGATGGCGAGGCTCGCCGGGACCTCGCGGACGCTGGTCGCCTCGCGGCTCGTCCAGGGGTGCGCGTCGCGCAGGCCCTCGATGTCTGGGATGGCGGCGTCGGATCCGGTCGCGATCGCGACGGCGTGCCGCGCCGCGAGAACGAGGGTCGAGCCGTCGTCGGTCCGCACGGTCACTTCGCGGATGCCGCTCAGCCTGCCGTGTCCTCGGATGAGGTCGATCCCGGCGCCGCGGGCCCAGGCCACCTGCCCCTCGTCGGACCAGTTCGACGTGAACCGGTCGCGGCGTGCGAGCACGGCGGCCACGTCGAGATCGCCGGTGACCGCCTGGGCTGCGCCGGGAACACTGCGCGCTGCGCGGAGCGCGGACGGCGAACGGAGCAGCGCCTTCGAGGGCATGCACGCCCAGTAGGAGCATTCGCCGCCGAGCAACTCGTGTTCGACGATGACGGCGGTGAGGCCGCCCTGGACGGCCCGGTCGGCGATGTTCTCGCCGACCGCGCCTCCGCCCAGGACGACGAGGTCGTATTCCTCGATGAGGGTGGTGTCCATGCTGATCAGTGCTCCTCGCGCCGCGTGGGCGTCAGACCTGGCCGTTGACGATGCGGTAGCCCTGCGCGGCGAGCGCCACGGTCATGTGCGCCGCATACCACTGGGGCCAGCCTTCGTCGTAGATGCCGTCGAGTTCTTCTGCTTCGTAGATGCCGTGCGCCGCGGCTGCTCCCGTGAGCAGGCCGAGGATGGCGTCGTACGTGGTGTCGTCGTTCATGCGTCCGCTTCCGTCCGTCTCGTTCCGCTCAGCGGCCGGGGAGTCGATCGGTGACCTCCTGGACGATCCAGCGGTTCCCGTCGGGATCGGCGAAGGTCGCGTAGGAGCCGTAGGTGGCCCGCTCCGGGTGTGCGCCGGCGATGCGGTGCTCCTTGCCCGGGTGAATGAAGACCTCGGCCTCGTGGAAGACCTCAGAGATCTCGATCCCGCGCGCCGCGACCTCGGCCCGCGTCGCCTCAATGTCCCGAACAGCCAGCAGCAGGCCGTCGCTTGATCCCGCCGGCGATGTGGTGACGCCCGTGCCGAAGATGATCGAGGCGGTCGATCCGGGCGGGGTCAGCTGGACAACGCGGTACGAGTCGTCCACGATGAAGTCGCCGTCGAGCCGGAAATCCAGCCGACGGTAGAAGTCGATCGTGCGATCCACGTCGGTGACGGGGATCAGGGCCACTTCGAGCTTAAGTTCCATGATGTCGATACTCCTTTTCTAGGACTAAATCATCCTGATGTGGGAGTCAACCGTGCGAATGCGGTACTCTATTCCCATGAGTTCGAGAAAGTTTGCCGACGCCTGCGGGATCGCGAGGTCCCTCGATGTGATCGGCGAGCGGTGGGCGCTCCTAGTCGTACGCGAACTCGTGTTCGGCCCGAAGCGGTTCACCGACCTGCGCAACGGTCTGAACGGCATCAGCCAGAACGTGCTCAGCCAGCGGCTGCGAGACCTGGAGACGGCCGGCGTGGTCCGGCGGACCATGCTGGGCCCCCCTGCCAGCACGCAGGCGTACGAGTTGACGCCCGAGGGTCAGGCCCTCGAGCCGGTGCTCATCGCCATGTCGCGGTGGGGGGCGCGCACGCCGGTCGAGCCCGGAACCAGGATGAGCGACGACGCGTTCGCGTTGGCGCTAAAGGCACTGTTCGTACCCTCGGCCAATGCTGGCTTCGTGGGGCGCGTGCGACTCAGGCTCGGTCACGACGCCTTCGACGCCGAGCTCGGTCTGGCCGACATTTCGGTGGCGCGGGCCAGCGGTCCCGATCCGGACCTTGTCCTGATCGGAGACGAGTCGGTGCTGCGAGCGGTGATGTTCCGCCATGAGACGCTGAAGTCCGTCACGGCAACGGGAGCGATCGAGGTCCACGGCGAACTCGATCGGGCAGCCGAGTTCTTGGCGCGCTTCGCTCTGCCGGCGGCAGAACCGGCCGTGCGGGGCTGAGCTTCGGTTCCTCGATCGATCCGGGGGCGACTACCCGGCGCTCGTAGCGCGCGACCAGTGGGTTTCCAGGGTGCGGGGCTGTCCCCCGTCCGGTGACCCTCAGGGAGTGAGGATATTCGTGGAGGGGATGACGGGAGGCAGGGGGGTGACTGCTGCCGGCCCAAAGGCTGATCGAGCAGATTCCGGTCGCCCGATGCGCGAGCAGGTTTTAGGTGAGCGCGAGGTGCTTGGCCGGCCGCCGACGGCTGGAGTTGGCGGCCGGTCCGGTCCGCGAGGGCGGTGCTGCTGCAATGGGCGGCTCCTCTGGCGCTGCCTGCGGACACGACGACGCCGCCGGTCCCGATGCAGATTTCCCCGATCGAAGCCGACGGCGGGAGTGTCGTACAGAAGGGATCCGTTGTGAGTGGCGGTCGCCAATGTCTCAGCTAGGTGCGATCGCGCGTCGCGGAGTCACGGGGCGTGACATCCAGACGGGTGACGGGCAGCGGTGTTCCCGTCAACATCGCCGCCATCTCAGTCGCAGTGATCCGAGTGTGAGGGCTGCGTCCCAGCAATACGTCCGTGAGCCACATGTGTATCTCCGTTTCTATAGTAGTAGACCGGTCGTCTACTCAGTTAAGTGATAGAACCCCGCCACGGGGTGCCGCATTCCCACCGGCCTCGTGGGGAGCAGGAGGAGTTGATATGACGCAGAAGCGACGGGCGTCGGCGCGTGCGATCGCGCATCGGAGGCGCGGAGGCGAGTGGCAATTGCCGGACGAAGGGCGGCTGGGATCGCTCGACGGCGCCACCTCGTGGATCAACTCGTCACCGTTCACGAGCAGAGACCTCGAAGGACGTGTGGTGCTCGTGGACTTCTGGACGTACACCTGCATCAATTGGCTTCGAACCCTGCCGTACCTTCGCGCTTGGGAAGAGGCGTACTCAACTTCGGGCCTCGCGATCGTGGGCGTCCACACGCCTGAGTTCTCGTTCGAGCGCCGTCGGGAGAACGTAGTGCAGCAGGTGCGGCGGCTGGGCATCACCTATCCCGTCGCGATCGACAATGACGCGGTGGTCTGGACCGAGTTCGCGAACCACTACTGGCCGGCGGTCTACATCGCCGATGCACATGGTCGGGTGCGGTACCACCATTTCGGTGAAGGGGAGTACGCGCGGACGGAGATGGTCATTCAGCAGCTGCTCCTTGAAGCCGACGCGATGGACGTGGGCGAAGATCTTGCGACGGTGTCGCCTACAGGTCTAGAAGTCGCCGCGGACTGGTCGTCGCTCCGATCGCCGGAGACATACCTCGGCGGAAGTCAGGGGAGTGGGGGGAATCTAGCCCTGAACCAGTGGGGCGTAGAGGGGCGCTGGACCATCCGTCCCGAGTCGCTCGAGCTTGGCGCAGCGGATGGGTCGGTGCGCTTCCGCTTCCAGGCTCGTGATGTCAACCTGGTGATGGGACCGGGGGAGGCCGGCGCAGTGATTCCATTCGTCGTCCTCCTGGACGGAACCCCACCGGGCGACTCCGCCGGGGCCGACGTGGACCGACTGGGTCGCGGGGCATTAGCGGAGCAGAACGTGCACCAGCTGATCCGTCAGTCGGGAGTGATCCGGGAGCGGACGGTCGAGATCCGGTTCCTCGCGCCAGGAGCGCAGGTCTTCTGCTTCACCTTCGGGTAGGGGATCCGGCCGAAGGTCACCCAGCCGGTCGTAGGATGCGGTCATGGGCCGGACATCCGATTCGCGTTCGCGCATCCTCGCCTCGGCGACGAGGCTCTTCGGCCAGCGTTCGTACGCCTCGATCGGCGTTGCCGAGATCGCGGCAGATGCGGGCGTGCCGAAGGGGAGCTTCTACCACTTCTTCCGATCGAAACAGGGTCTCGCCCTAGCGGTCATCGATGCCCACTGGCAACAGCAGAGCGGCGCTTGGCGGAGCATCCTCACGCAATCGGCACCCCTTCAGGTCCGCCTTGGGGAACTCGTCGCGTACATGGCCGACGTGCAGAAGGAGACGGCAACGGGGACCGGTTCTGCGGCCGGATGTCTCTTCGGGAACCTATCCATCGAAGCCGGCGACGCGGAGAGCGACGCGGTCACAGCCAGACTCCGGGAGATCTTCGACGCGCAGGTCGACATGATCGAGGAAGCGATCCGAACCGCGTCGGATCTCTCGCCAAGCCGGCGAGCCGACGCCCGTGCCAGAGCCAAGGCGATCGTCACGCAACTGGAAGGCGCGTTGCTCTTTGCGAAGCTGTTCAACGACCCCCGTCAACTCGATCGTCTCTGGACGGACAGCATGCTTCTCCTTGGGGCGGAGGAGCGCGTCACCACAGGCGCGTAGCATCGGCGTGCGTACGGCGAGGGAAGGAACCCACGAGGGTCTCAGCCGGCTTCGATGTCGAGTTCCTGCGGGCGATTGCGAAGCGTGCTCCGCAGCGCGCGACGGGAGCTGATCCCCAGCTTGAGGAACACCTTCTTCAGGTGCCATTCGACGGTACGGGGACTCAGGTACAGCTTGGCCCCGATCTCGACGTTGGTATGCCCATCCGCGGCCAACTGTGCGATGTGGGCTTCCTGCGACGTGAGTTCCTCGTGGTCGACGGCGGCGCGCTTACCGACCACGACACCGGTAGCCAGCAGCTCGTGCCGTGCCCGGTCGGCAAAGCCCTCCGAGCGCATCTCGGCGAACATCGCATGGGCGGTCTGGAGATGCTCCCGTGCGTCGATGCGACGCTGCTCCCGACGCAGCCATTCGCCGTATACCAAATGCGCCCGGGCGATCTCCGGCTTCAGCCGTGTCGATTCGAGGTGCTGGATAGCACGCCGGTAGGCGGCTTCCGCGTCCGCTCCATCCGTGAGTAGCGCCGTGGAGCGCGCAGCGATTCCGGCGCCCCAGTCCGTTCCGCCGACGTCGGCGCTCGCGAGCAGGCGATCGTGCGCAGCCAAGACCGAGCCTGAGCGACCCAATCTGGCAGCGGCCTCGATCAATTCGGCGGCCGCGAAGATCGAGATGGACCAGTCCGGCCAGAGGTCCCAGGCTCGCTGGGCAGCGCGGAGTGCCTCCTCATACCGCCCGAGGCTGTTGTAGAGCATGGCCGTCGTCCATTGGGCCCATTGGAGTCCGAAGCCGGCACCACTGGCGTTCGCCTCCCGGGCGTTGCCTTCCATGAACGCGACCGCCACGGATTCCTGGCCGCGAAGTGCCGCGAACAACATGCCGCCGAAGGGCGGCACGCGGCTCCCGGTGGCCTCGGTGACGGCCTCAGCCTCAGCGCACAGTCGTGCCGCCGCCTCGAAGTCGCCGGTCCAAGCCGCGGTGATCGCGTTGCCGTTGAGGGCGAACGCGAGGGGAGCCAGTGCCCCGGCCTGGCGGGCCATCCTGAGGAATCGGGTGAGCACGGCGTCTCGACTCTCGAAGTCCCAGATCTCCAATGAGGCGATGGAGGCGATCACGCTCCAGCGCATGCCCTTGTCGACCGGCAACTCTTCAGCGAGGAAGCGCTCGATCGCATGGCGGAGCAATGGGGCGGCCGGCTCGCGCCCATCCGTCATCAGGACCGACATGCTCTCGAGGAGCAGATCCGATGCGTGTGGGTGAGGCGGCCGGATCGGCCGTGAACGAACCACCCGTGACACGTCGCGCATGTTCGCGTTGGCGAGACTTCCGGCGAAGAGGGCTGCGCCCCAAGCGTCGAGGTACGAGTCCCTCGCCAGCGCCATGTCCAGTGGTTCGAGTCGCTCGGCCGCCGCAAGGAGTAGCGCTGGTGTCTGGCCCAGCGCTCCGGACGCGGAGACGATCTGGGCGCGGAGCAGTTCCGCTCTGGCCTGTTGGAGTTCGTCGAGTGAGCCTGACCGGACGCTCTCGAGCAGGTCGAGCGCCGACTCGTACTCGGCGGCGTGAAGGCTGACGTGCGCGGCAGCGAGCGCGCGTTCGGCACGTCTGCTCGGGTTCTCGGTCAGCGCAACGGACCGCCTGAGGAACGCCGCGGCCGCCGAGAGTCCGCCCCGCGCACGCGCCCGTCCCGCGGATTTCTCGAGCTCACTGGCCACCGCCTCGTCGGGCCCGACTGCCGCAGCGGCGAGATGCCAGGCACGTCGATCCGGATCGGCGACGGCGTCTGTCTCGTGCGCCAGCGCGAGGTGCGCCGCTCGTCGATCGATTGGGTCGGCCGACCGGTAGACGGCCGACCGGACGAGTGGGTGGCGGAATCGCACCCCACCGTCGATGGACAGGAGCCCGTCGCTGGCGGCGAGTTTCCTCGATGAGACATCGATCCCGAGCCGCTTGGCGGCCTTCCAGAGCAGGAGGGGATCATCGCCGGGTTCGGCCGCAGCGAGCAAGAGGAGCAGGCGTGCGTCGCGCGAGAGCCCGGCGAGGCGGTCCACGAAGGAGTCCTCGATGCGCTCCGCGAGGTCCTTCGTGCCACGGCGAGTGGCCAACCCCGGCAACTGCTTCGAATCGAGACGACGGGGCAGCTCCAGCAACGCCAGCGGGTTGCCGCGCATCTCAGCAAGTAGTCGATTCCGCACATCGACATCGAGCGGAGCGCGGATCACCGACGCGAGGAGGACGCGCGCATCGTCATCGGGGAGTCCATCGAGCCGCAGTTCGGGGAGATCGTCGAGCTCGCGATTCGACGTCGGTTCCCGCACGGCGAACACCATCGCCACCGAGTCGGCCAGCAGTCGCCGGGCAACGAAACCCAGCGCCTGCGACGATGCACTGTCAAGCCACTGGGCATCGTCGATCACGCAGAGGATCGGCTGGTGCGCCGCAGCTTCAGACATGAGATTGAGCGTTGCCAGGGAGACGAGAAAGGGATTCGGCGGCGGCCCTTCAACGAGTCCGAGCGCCACGCCCAGAGCCCCCCGTTGCGGTGCCGGCAGTGAGTCGAGATGGACGAGCAGCGATCGGCACAGCTGGTGCAATGACGCATAGGGCAGTTGCATCTCCGACTGGACACCCACTGTCGTGTGCAGCTGGAAGGCGGAAGTAGCGCGATCGCGACAGTACCGCAGCAGCGCAGTTTTTCCGACGCCGGCTTCGCCGCGGATCACCTTCACCGCTCCGCGACCGGCCCGCGCTTCGACGAGGAGGCGGTCGAGCACGGCGCGTTCATCGGCACGCCCGAGCAGGACCGCCTCGTCCAGACCCACGTCCGACCTCTTCCCCGACCCCGCACACGGTTACCGCGCTCGGAAGCGCCTCGAGGCATCCCCCTACGGCCGCGGCCCCGTCGATTTACTCGACGGGGTCGCCGAACGCGAATAGCACGATCGTCAGCAGATATCTGAGGGAATCTCGATGTATATTCCAGCGTACGAGGGAGGTTCGGGGTTTGCAACGAACGCGGTGCGGACGTCGGTCAATGAGATGGATGTTCCCTCCACGGCAGGCGCCGGAGCGGCTCACGCAGGGCAGCTGCGCCGGCTGCGCCGTATCGCTCGGCCCAGCGCCCGAACCAGTCATCGTCGTCGAGGAAGAACTTCCAGTCGCTCACCACACCGTGACGCACGAACACGAACGGGACAGGCGACTGGAACGGGCGGAATTCAGAGTTGTAGATGGCGGTGCCGTCATTGCCCTCGTAGAACGGGCCGAAGACGATTCCTTCGTCGACGTACGAAGCGGCGGCGACCTCGTCCAGGATTCCCCCGAACACGTCGGCCGCGCGGTCGGCTGGAAGGTCGACGAAGACGACCACGATGACCCTGCCGTCGACGCCTTCGCCCTCGATCGGCTCCGCCTGCAGCAAGCGCCGCCTGTAGTCGTTCATGAGGTCCACGAGATCGCTCGGGCCGCGGTCTCCGATCGTCTCGGCAGCGAGCCACAGGGTGTTTCGGTCCAGCGCGCCGGGGACGAACGGGCAGATCGGTCCGGAGCGGCCGAGATGGGCATGCGGTTGTGTGATGAACGACTCGATCCAGTCGCCCACCTGGCGGAGGGCGGATCGCTCACGCGCGCTCAGTCCGCCCGTCTTCTCGGAGTCCTCGAGATCCTGGATGAGGAAGAGATCTCTTGTCTGCGTCGTCATCGGTTCCTCCTAGCCGTGGGTGGCCTGACCGAGCCTGGCGCGCGAGATCGCCACCGTCACCCGTCACCGTCACGGGTCGACCTACTGGTCGGCGGTGCGCTGAGCGACCAGTCATGCGGAGCCCGTCGAATCCGACCGGAGGAGACGGCAGAGTGCGAGGGTATGTGTATGGCGTCACTGCTTGAACAGGTCGTCGAGGCGAACGGTGGAGCTCGCCTCGCATCGTTCTCGAGAGTGACGGCTCGTGTGGACTACGGCGGCACCCTGTGGGGCGAGAAGGGCCATCCGAGCTTTCTCGGCGGGGCGGTCGTCGAGGCGAGGGTGCGCGACCAATGGATCCGGCAGACGAACGTCGCCAGTGGACGACAGATGATCTTCGACAGGTCACGCGACTGGATCGTCGTCATGGAACCGAACGGCGACGTCATCGAAGAGATGACCGATCCGCGTCGCACCTTCGACGGATACTCGCGGGGCTCGCCATGGGACGTCGCTCAAGCGGCCTACTTCCGGTGCTACACGACCTGGCACTACCTCCTCGAGCCGTTCGACTTCACCTTCCCGGGGACCACGAGCGGCGAGATCGAGGGACACGCAGAGCACGGGGAACGGTGGCGCGGCCTGCGCGTGACCTTCCCACCCGAGGTGGATAGCCACAACCAAACCCAGTTGTACTACTTCGACGAGGAGTATCGTCTCCGACGGACCGACCTCCAGCCTGAGGTGAACGACTTCTCACGGACGACGCAGTATTCGTACGACCACGTCACCGTCGACGGCATCACACTCCCTAGGAGCCGCCGGGTCTACCTCCGACGTCTCGACCGTTCTCCGGACACTGCGCACGTTCCACTGACCGTCGACGTCAGCGAGGTCCGCTACGCCTGAGTCGTGGTCTCCGCGAGGCGCCGTCACCGGAGCAGACCGAGGAGCTGGTCGGCCCTTTGACTAGGGGATGCACCAGTGGCTTCGCCGGGGTCGCCGAAACCCCTGACCGCTCATCGTTAACCGGGATCCGCCGTGGATACGTCGGATGGCCGCCCGTGGCGTCCAGCCGTTCGAGTCAGTTACCAGAGGAGTTCCAGCATGTCCGTTCCAGCTCTTCAACCGCGCTCCAGGAGAAGGAGGACGCTCGCGCTGGCGTCGACGATCTCGCTCCTCGTCGCGATGGGCGTCGCGACGGCAGCGCCGGCGAATGCGGCCACTCCCGAATGCGGCCCAGCGTGCATATCCGTGTTCAGCACGGAGCTCGGCCCGTCCTTCGTCGAGGCGGTCCTCGAGGGAGGAGACGCCCAAGTGGGTCAGCCGGTCGGACTGAGGCCGGCCAGCGGCACCGATTCGTCCCTCGATTTCGTACCCGGCGGGGCGACGACCACCGCTCAGGGCCAGTCGGCCACGGTCGCGGACTTCTTCGCAGACGGCATGGTGTCCGCGGAAGCGAATGAGGAATACGGCTCCCGGGTCGCTGTGCAGCAGATCTACGCGCCCTACGGCATCCGGACCGACTTGTGCGTCGGCGTCGAACGTGTGACCCAGGGCGAGGACCTCGTGCTCATTCCATGCAGCGAGCCGGGCAGAACCGTGTGGATCGTCTACCCGACCGCCCAGACGAGCCCTGGCTTCGCCATCGTCAACGCGGCGACGACCGACTTCGACCGGCCGTTCGCCATGCACCTTCCCGTGCAGGAGACCGCGACCGGCGGCCAGGAGTTCCAAATGGAACTGCGTCGTTTGCAGTTCGTCGCCGGGGACGGCGTGTTGCCGATGAGGCAGGTTTGGGGGGCCATCTTCGGCCCTCGGATGTGAACGCCTCGACGCGGGTGATGACCACCGGCCGATCGCGGTGGCGGTGGAAGGGCCGGCTGGAGGGTCGAGCGCGTCCACGAAGACAAACTGAGATATTCACCGTGAGTCACCGGGGACGCGACGAGATCAAATCGAATCGATCAATGTCGATGCATCGATGAAAACAGGATCTAATCCGCCTAAGCGGACGATGAGCCGATGACGAGAATCGAACCCGCGCTGTCTGCTTGCAGAAGATATCCAGTAGCAATTCTCTCGGCTTCACTCTGGTTCACCAGCGCCGGAATCACGGGGGAGTGTGAACTCGAGCGAAGCAACGTGATGCCGATTTTGTGACGATTAGGTGCTACGAGCCCGGCCCCCGGTCGGTCAGATCCCCTGCCATTCGGGCTTGTTGTTCCACGCGTGGCGATAGTAGTCGGCGAGTTGGAGCTGGGATGCAGCGTCCTCGTCGACGATCACGGTCGCGTGGGGATGCAGCTGGATGGCCGAACCCGGCCGTGTCGCAGATACGGGTCCCTCCACCGCGTCTGCGATCGCGCCCGCCTTTGCAGATCCGAACGCCAACAGCAACAGGTGCCGCGCCCGCAGGATGGTGCCGATTCCCTGGGTGATGCAGTGGGTTGGCACTTCGGCCGCCGCCGCGAAGAATCGGGCATTGTCGGCGCGGGTCGCCTCGGCCAGCGTCTTCACCCTGGTCAGGGATGCGAGCGAGGATCCGGGTTCGTTGAACCCAATGTGTCCGGTTCTGCCGATCCCGAGGATCTGAAGGTCGATGCCGCCAGCAGTGCGGATCGCCGTCTCGTAGTCGGCGGCGGAATGCTCGATGCTCGCCGGGTCGCCGCTGGGCACATGCACGAGGTCTGGAGTCAAGCGAAGGGGCTCGGTCACCTCGCGCGTGATCACCGATCGGTAACTCTGCGGGTGTTGCGGTGGCAAGCCCACGTACTCGTCCAGCGCGAACGCTCGCAGACGTGACACATCCAGTCCCTCGTCCGATATCCGGGTTGCCAGCAACCGATAGCTCGCCAGGGGGGTGGAGCCGGTCGCCAGGCCGACGACGGCGTCCGGCTTCCGACGTATGAGTTCCAGCATCGCCGCCGTGACCAGCGTCGCGGCCGCTTCTTCGCCGCTGACGATCACAACCTCGGCCATGTAGCTCCTCTGCTGTCGGTCACGGAGGGCGAGCGCCCCACGGCAACAGTATGCAGGAAAATTTCACACAACAGTTGACAGCGCGAAAATGAGTTTCCTATGCTGACCGCAACCCGCCGCTGACGAGCGGCCCAGCCACCCCCGACGAAGGGCCCAGAGGCAGAACATGAACGAACCCACTACCCGGGCGCGGCGTCTCGCCGCTCCGGTCACGCGCACCACCGCGCTGTTCCTCGGCGCGGCCATGCTTCTCACCGGCTGTGCGGTCGCGCAGCAGAATGCCACTGCCGAACCGGCCAGCGAGCCGGTTGAGGGTGGCACGCTCCGCGTCGCCGCCGCAGCCGACGCCCAGCCGCAGTTCGTGATGGCGAACCGCGCCGGCAACTGGTCCTGGCGCCGGCTCGTGTTCGAGTCGCTCGTCGAGATCGACGACAAATCCCAACCGCAGCCGCTGCTCGCGACAGCCTGGGAGTACAACGACGACCGGACGGAGCTCACTCTCGAGCTGCAGGAGGGTGTCACGTTCCATTCCGGTCGCCCGTTCACCGCAGACGACGTCGTCTACACCCTCGAGCAGGTGAAGGACCCGGCCAACGGCTCGCAGCTCGCGAAGGTCGCGGCGAACATCGAATCGATCGAGGCCGTCGATGACACCGAGGTCGTGATCGACCTCGCCGAACCGAGCGACAGCCTGTTCGACTTGCTCGACCTCACGCCGATCGTCGACGAAGCGTCCTGGCCGGGCATCGCGGACGGGGCCGAAGTCGTCGGCACCGGCCCGTTCACCTGGGAGGCCTGGACCCCGGGAGCCTCGATCGAGCTCGCCGCGAATGAGGACTACTGGGGCGACGGCGGCCCGTACCTCGATGGCGTCGAGGTCTCGATCATCCCCGATGCCACCGCCATCCAGTCGGCGTTGAAGGCCGGCGCGGCGGATGTCGCGATCGGGATGCCGCAGAGCGACGTCGCATTGCTTGCAGACGACGCCGACTACGTCCTCGAGAACGCCGGAGGCGTCTTCTACCCCTTCGGGATCGACGTCGACCAGGCGCCGTTCGACACTCCCGAAGCACGCCAGGCGCTCGGGTACGCACTCGACCGCGAGCGCATCGCGGAGCAGGTCTTCGGAGGCGACGCGGTCATCACCGACCTGTGGTGGACGCCCGGATCGCCCGGCTACCCGGACGACCTCGCGGACCGGTTCGACTACGACCCGGAGAAGGCACGCGAGCTCCTCGAATCCTCCGGTGCGGCCGGCGCCGACCTCACGATCACCTTCGCGAACCTGCCGGTGATGAAGAACCTGTTCGAGATCGTCCAGAACAACCTCAGCGAGGTCGGCCTGAACGTGACGGCAGAGGCGCTCGACCTGCCCGACTACGACAAGCGCCAGGTCGAGGGCACCCTCGGCCAGTCGTTCCTGCTCCTGCACGGCATGGTCGGCTTCTCGTCCGCCACGATCATCGACGCGATGCCGTCGATTCGCGATGGCAACCCGTCCCACTTCGACACGCCCGAGTACGCGGAACTGAAGGCCGCCGTGCGCGGGGCCGATGACGAGACCCGCGCCGCCGCACTCGAGGAGCTCTCGGCGTACATGCTCGAGCAGTCGTTCAACCACATCATCGCGGTCGCGCCGCAGTACCACGTGCACACCGCGGCGCTCCAGGAACTGGACGTGGTCACCCTCGGCAGCCTCGTGGCCACCGACGCGTTTCTGGCCGAGTGACGCCATGATCGCGTATCTGATCCGGCGGCTGCCCTCGGTCGCCTTCCTCCTGCTGGCGACGACGGTGGTCGCGTTCGCCCTGCCCCGCCTGGCGCCCGGTGACCCGGCCGCGGCAGTCGCCGGATCGGATGCGTCCCCCGAGACGCTCGCGCAGATTCGCGAGCAGATGGGTCTGGATCAGCCGATCCTCACCCAGTACCTGGACTGGATGGGCGGCGTGCTGACGGGCGATCTCGGCACCTCCTTCACCACCAACCGCCCGGTCTCGGAGCTCATCGCCGCACGGCTCACGAGCACCATCGAACTCGCCTTGGTCGCCGGCATCCTGATGGTCGCCATCGGAGTGCTGCTCGGGGTGGCAACCGCGACCACCCGCCGTCCCCTGACGCGGGGCCTCCTCGATGCGGTGAACTCGGCACTGCTCGCGGCGCCGCCGTTCCTCACCGGCCTCCTGCTCATCCTCCTGCTCGGCATCGCGGTGCCCATCCTGCCCGTGTCGGGCGAGGTCTCCCTGGCCGAGGACCCGATCATCGGCATCCAGTACCTGATCCTTCCGGCGCTCGCCCTCGCCCTGCCACAGGCCGCCGCGATCGGCCGCCTGGTCACGGCATCCATGATCGGCACCGCCGCAGAGGACTTCGTCGACCTCGCCACGGCGAAGGGGGTCCCCGGTTCGACGATCGTGCGGAGGCACGTGCTGCGCAACAGCATGGCTCCCGCACTGGTCACCATCGGACTGCGCTTCGGTGAACTGCTCGCCGGAGCGATCGTCATCGAGGCGATCTTCGCCCGACATGGCCTGGGCAGCCTCGCGGTCACGAGCGTCCAGACCCGTGACTACTTCGTCGTGCAGATCCTCATCGTCGGCGCCGTCGCGGTCGCAGTGGCAATGCAGGTGCTCACCGACCTCGGGGTCGCCGCCCTCGATCCTCGCATCCGGTTGGGAGCCGCATCATGACCGCCACCGACACCCTGGTGAAGTCCACGTCCGCGACGCACCGTTCGGGATTCCGGGCAGTCGCCCATCGCTACACCACCGCCTTCCGCTCGCCCCGCGGCGTCCTCGGCGGCCTGATCGTCCTCCTCCTCGTCACTCTCGCCCTCGCCGCGCCGCTGCTGTTCCCCGGCGGATACGACCAGCAAAGCCGCGACGCCCTCGCCGGCCCATCCCTGGCCGCCCCATTCGGCACGGACGAAGTGGGCCGCAACGTCTTCGTCCGCAGCATCTTCGGAGCCCGCACCGACCTGTCCCTCGTCGCGATCGCGGTGCCCGTCGCCGCGATCATCGGCACCCTGCTCGGCCTGCTCGGCGCCGTCAGCCGGCCGCTCGGCAGCCTCGCGCAGCGGCTGCTCGACCTCATCATGGGATTCCCGAGCCTGATCCTCGGCATCTGCGTGGCGCTCGTGATCGGGCCCGGGTGGTCGGCGCTCGTCATCGCCATGACGATCTACGCCCTCCCAGCTTTCGGCAGGCTGGCCAGGGCGACGCTCCTCGCCCAGGAGCATCGCGATTACGTGCTGGCAGCACGAATGCTCGGCGTGGGCAAAGGGCGCGTGATGATGCGCCACATCCTGCCGCACACGGTCGACACGATGATCGCGCAGATGGTGGTCGCCGTGACCGCGTCGATCTTCCTCGAATCCTCGCTCAGCATCGTCGGCCTCGGCGTGCAGCCACCCGAACCGTCGCTCGGCGTCCTCCTGAACAGCGGCGCCCGGTACATGGAGCAGCAGCCCTGGTACGTACTCGGACCCGCCGCGCTGCTGTTCCTGCTCGTCCTCGGGTTCAGCCTGATCGCCGATGCCATCACCCGGAAGGAAGGACGGCCGTGAGCGTCGTCGACGACACCGCCCGAGCCGCCATGACCGATTCGCAGCATCCCGCGAACGCGTCGTCCGCGTTGCTCTCCGTACGTGACCTCCACGTCCAATTCGGCGAAGGCCCCGCCGCGATCGAGGCCGTCCGTGGCGTCAGCGTCGACGTCGCAGCCCGACAGGTCGTCGGGCTGGTCGGCGAATCCGGCTCCGGCAAGTCCGTCACGGCCCGTTCGGTCATGAACCTGCTGCGCCCGCCCGGCCGTGTCACCGGCGGGAGCATCCGCTTCGACGGCCGAGAACTCCTCGGGCTGCCCGAGCCGGAATGGCGCAGCATCCGCGGCAAGCGGATCGCGATGATCTTCCAAGATCCGCTCTCGGTGCTGAACCCGTCGATGCGCATCGGAGCGCAGGTCGCGGAAGCCCTCGAGGCGCACGGAGTCGACCGTGCCGCCGCACGGACCCGCGCGATCGAACTGCTCGACCGGGTCGGCATCCCCCGCGCGGCGCAGCGTGCCCGGGCGTACCCGCATGAGTTCTCCGGGGGCATGCGCCAACGCGTCGTCATCGCCGCGGCACTCGCCAACGCCCCCCAACTGCTGATCGCCGACGAGCCGACGACGGCGCTCGACGTGACGGTGCAGGCGCAGATCCTCCGACTGCTTCGCGAACTCAAGGACGAGTTCGATCTCGCCACCCTGTTCATCACCCACGATCTCGGAGTGGTCGCCGAGCTCTGCGACGAGGTCACGGTCATGCGACGAGGCGTGGTCGTGGAAGCGGCATCCGCCGGCGACCTATTCACCTCGCCGGCGGAGGACTACACGCGGATGCTGCTGGATGCCGTGCCGCGAATCGACCGTGCCGCGGCCCGCACGGCCGGTCGGCCCGTGGCGGAGGCGCACGACGGTGCCGGGGCCTCGGCGCCCATCCTCCGCGTCACCGACCTGCGCGTCGATGTCTCGGGCGGCCGGCGCCTGCTTCGGCGCACGGAGCCCGTCTACGCGGTCGACGGAGTCAGCCTCGAGATCCGGCCGGGGGAGACGCTCGGCCTCGTCGGTGAGTCCGGATGCGGCAAGTCGACCCTCTCGCGAGCGATCTCCGGCCTGATGCCCGTCGCCTCAGGGCGCGTCGAGGTCGCAGGGGCCGACGTGACGAACCTGCCTGTCGGCCACCCGGACCGACGGGGCGTGCAGTTCGTGTTCCAGGACGCGTACGCCGCGCTCAATCCGCTGCGCACGGTCCGCCAGTCCTTGGAAGAGGCCCGCGCCTGCGCGGTCGCCGACGCTCCCGACGTCGACGAGCTCATGCGACTTGTCGGCCTCGACGACGACATGCTCGACCGCCGCCCGGCCGCATTCTCAGGCGGTCAGCGACAGCGCGTCGGAATCGCCCGTGCCCTGGCATCCCGACCGAGCATCCTCCTCTGCGACGAGCCCGTTTCGGCGCTCGACGTATCGGTGCAGGCCCAGGTCATCGCGCTGCTCGAACGGCTCCGCGACGAGCTGGGGCTCGCCCTGCTCTTCATCGCCCATGACCTCGCAGTGGTGAAGCACCTCAGTGACCGTGTCGCCGTGATGCGAAGCGGATGCCTCGTGGAGACCGGGCCGGTCGAGGAGATCTACGAGCGACCCACGCACCCCTACACCGTGCAGCTGCTGCAGGCATCGCCGTTGCCGGAAGTCGGCGAGGCGCGCGAACGTATCCTCGCGGCCCGTCGCGCCTGGAGCGATTCGTGACCGCGGCCGTCCTACCTCGCAGGTCCGCGTACCTGCGACCGTCGACCATCCGATCCTGGAGCCGGGACGAGTTGCGCACCTGGGCCCGAGCGGCGTCGAGCCACGGAATCGAGGCGCTCGTGACGAAGCTCGCGGTGATCGATGGCGACGTCGCCGCGATCGCCGCGGACGCCGGCATCCGCCTCATCGGCTCCTTCACCTGCTACTCGGATCACGACCCGGCCAGCAGGGTGCCCGGCGGCACCCGCCCGGTCGGTGCCGACGGGGTGCCGCTGTCCGCGATGGAGTGGTATCGAGGGATCGTCCCCGGCGATCCGGCGTTCGATGACCGGCTCGCTGAGGAGTTGTCGCGTCAGATCCGCGACGCGCCCACCGACCTCGTCTTCCTGGACTTCGCGCGGTGGCCCGGCCACTGGGAGCTTGAGAGTCGTCATGGAGGATCGCCCCGTCGCGCGTCGTTCGACCCCGGCACGCTGACGCGGTTCCGTACCTACCTCGCCGAGCGCGGTCTCGACGGCGCCGGCATCGACCCATCGGATGCCGCCGCCTCGGCTCAGGTCATCGCTGAGCGCCTCGCGGATCCCTGGACGGCGTTCCG
Source organism: Agromyces sp. CCNWLW213 (assembly GCF_037199545.1). NCBI lineage: Bacteria > Bacillati > Actinomycetota > Actinomycetes > Micrococcales > Microbacteriaceae > Agromyces > Agromyces sp. CCNWLW213. Next base: position 36,760 of record NZ_JBBBDX010000003.1, read on the forward strand.
CGCAATGACCATCACCGCCGTCGTCACCCGACTCGCCACGATCCTGCGGGAGGCCGGCACGGCAACCGGGATGTTCCTCGTTCCAGTCGACCACGAACGCCGCCGCCGCGACTACGGCCAGGACGTCGACGAACTCGCCACCGCCGTCGACGGCTTCGCCGTCATGACGTACCAGGCGATGACCGGACTCGACGCCGAATCGAGCATCCACCTCGCGGAGGAGACGTCGCTGCGCGCACGGCGCCCCGTCATCGCGATGCTGCAGACCACCAGCGACCGACGTCTCAGCGGCGGCCACGACTGGGGGCCACCGCGAAGCCCGGACCAGGTCGCCGCCGACGGCGATGCCCTCGACACCGCGGTGCGCGCAGGCCGACTCGCCGGCCTCTGCCTCTTCCCCGGCGAGGCACCGATGCCCTCGTTCGACCCGAACCTCTCGACAAACCCTGTCACCCGACTGGAAGGACCCATCCGATGACTCACGACACCGCTACCGCCCCAGATGTGCTCGAGCTCATCGAGATGCGACGTGCGACACTCTCCACCGCCGAGCGCGCGATCGCCGAGGTAATCCTCGCCGACCCGGTGGGCGCCAGCGGGAAGACCATCGGACAGCTCGCACAGCTGGCCGGGAGCTCCGAGGCGACCGTCACGCGGTTCTGCCGCAGCATCGGCCTGCCCGGCTACGCCCATCTCCGTCTGCGCCTGGCCGTTTCCGGCGACCGCCGGCGCAATGGCGAGGAGGTCGACGGCGGCATCGCGATGCTCGGCGACCTCGACCCCGCCGACCCGCTGTCGGAGATCGTACGAAAGGTCGCCCACGCGGACACCCGGGCCGTCGACGTCACACTGGCCCAGGTCGACGAAATCGAGCTTGCGACCGTGGTCGACCTGCTCGCCGACGCTCGCCGCGTGCTCACCTACGGCGTCGCCGCGAGCGCGACCGCGGCGTTCGATGCCGCAGCCAAGCTGAACCTCAGCGATTGCGCCGCCACGGCCGCTCACGATGTGCACTCGGCGCTGATGCTCGCCACCATGTACGGCCCCGATGACGTGCTCATCGCCTTCAGCCACTCAGGTCGGGCACGCGACGTCGTCGACCTCCTCCAGACCGCGAAAGAACGAGGAGTCGCGACCGTAGTCGTGACCAGTGACGCCGCCTCGCCCGCGGCCAGGGTCGCCGGCCACGTGCTGCTGACCGCGGCGCGGGAGCTGCGGTTCCGCAGCGGCGGCGTCGCATCGCGGATGGCACAGCTGGCCATCGTCGACGTGCTGTTCGTGCTCCTCGCCCACCGCAGATTCGACGCCTCCGTCGACGCGGCGGACGCCATGCACGAGGCAGTGGCCCCGTACGTCATCGGCTCCGAGAAGGGCGGCAAGTGACCCTCTCCGACACCGTCCACGACTCTGCCGTGACACCCTCGCCCACCGAGGTCCGCCTCCCGCGATCGGTCGAGATCGATCGGATGCCCGTCCTGGACCTGCTCCAGCTCATCAACGATGAAGACGCGGGCGTACCCCACGCGGTTCGAGCCGTGTTGCCGCTCCTTGCCGGTGTCGTCGAACGTGCGGTGGCGAGTATCGGTCACGGAGGTCGCATCCACTACTTCGGCGCCGGCACATCCGGGCGATTCGGAGTGCTCGACGCGGCAGAGGTGCCGCCGACCTACGGTGTGCCGAGCGGGCTGGTGGTGTCGCACATGGCCGGCGGCGCCCGTGCGATGACCGCCGCCGTCGAGGACGCCGAAGACAGCGAAGCGGCCGGCCGCCGAGAGGCGATCGCGTCGGTCGCCGCCGGCGACATCGTGTTCGGACTCGCCGCAAGCGGGCACACACCCTATGTGGCAGGTGCGCTCGCGGAGGCGCGCGCACTGGGCGCGCACACCGTCGCGGTGACATCCAACCCCAACGCCAGCCTCGCCGAACTGGCGGACCTGCACCTCTGCGTCGCGACCGGGCCCGAGGTCGTCACCGGGTCGACGCGGATGAAGGCCGGCACCGCGCAGAAGCTGGTGCTGCACTCCTTCTCCACCGCGGTGATGGTGCGATCGGGCCGCACCTTCTCGAACCTCATGATCGACGTCGTCCCGACGAACGAGAAACTCCGCCGCCGCGTCATCCGCCTCCTGCAAGAGGCGAGCGGCATGCCAGAGCCCGCGGTCGTCGAAGCGCTCACAACGGCCGACGGCGACACCAAGCTGGCCCTGGTGATGCTAGCCACCGGGCTGAGCGCGGATGCCTCCCGGCATTCGCTCCACGCGAGCGGCGGCGACGTGCGCGCCACCCTCGATCTCGCGCGGGCCGCTCGCCGGCCGATCGGTCCCGGCTCCGGGTATCTCGGCGTCGACATCGGAGCGAGCGGATACCGCATCGTGCTCGCCGACCGCAGCGGCGTGATCGCCGAGCGGCAGGGCGAGACGCGCCCGACCATCGGGGCCGGCGGACTGGACGCGGGTTCCGTGGTGCAACAGATCGAATCGGAACTGCGTCATCTGCGCGACGCTGGAATCGATACCGGCGTCGACGTCGCTGCGGTGGCAATCGCTGGCGGCGGGTTCTTCACCGCTGACTCGTCGGCGCTCGCCCGCGATCTCGCCGTCGCACTCGGCGCACCAGACGTCCTATGCATGTCCGACGCAGTCGCGGCATACGCGGGAGCCGTCGGCCTCGGTGCGGGCGCAGTGCTGGCGGCGGGCACCGGGGCGGTCGCCGTCGCAAGCGACGGCGCCTCCGAATGGCGTCGCGTCGACGGGCTCGGCCACCTGCTCGGCGACCTCGGTAGCGGCGCATGGATCGGACGCCGAGCCCTGGAAGCGGCAGTCGCTGGCGCAGCCGGACGCCGGCCCACCTCGCCGGCACTCGCCGAGGCCCTGAGACGCCGGTTCGGCGACGTCGAGCACCTGGTCCGCGACCTCTACGGCACCGCCGAGCGCTCAGCCCTGCTCGCGTCCTTCGTGCCCGAGGTCATCGCCGCAGCCGAAGACGGCGACCGACTGGCGAACACGCTGCTCGACGAGGCAGCCGATGCGCTCGCCGAAACGCTGCTCGCAGCGGCGCGTGGGATCGATGGACCGATCGCGGCGGTCGGCGGACTCGTCGCATCAGGTTCGATCATCCGAGCGCGTCTCGAAAGGCGCCTGGCCGATCATGGCACGACGCTCACGCCCGCTCACACAAGTCCCGCAGGAGGTGCGGCTGACCTCGCCCTCGCGGTCCGCGACGGCGAGCTCTCCCAAGCGCTGCAGTCCCAGCTCACGCACCACACCACGTAGATCCGACAGCTGGAGGTCTGAGGCGAACGTCCGCTCGAATTTGTGACTATTAAGTGACTACGAGAGCGGTTTTGCAATCGAGAGTCGCCGCTCGATGCTAGTCGAAATCCCTGATCAGCGCAGTGAACCTATCGAAGTGCATCCGCGTGGATTGTTTCCGTGCGATACGTGGGATTTGCATGCCTGCTGCCGGAGCATGGAAAGTGCATCTGATCAGGGAATTTGCGAAGAGCCGATGACGGGAATCGAACCCGCGCTGTCTGCTTGGGAAGCAGAAGTTATCCAGTAGTGATTCACTCGACTTCACTCGGGCTCACGGGCCCCGGAATCACGGGGAAGTGTGAACTCGAGTGAAGCAACGTGATCTCGATTTTGTGACTATTAAGTGACTACGAGCTCCTTCCAGCCTCCCTGAGATGTGTGCGAAATGGAGTTCCTTCCGGCGGTCCACCGTCGGGCATCTCATCGCACGCTTCACCATAATGGCGACGCCGATCGACCCGCCAGCGGCGAAGCGACCGGATCGCGCCGAGGGGATGTCCGAGCGGATGGAGCGTTACAGCTGGCGCCCCTTCATCGGGCACCCTTCTGCAACGGCTTTCGGAGATTCGGACCATCTTGGCGGCAGACGTCGTTTGCTGCCTGCGGTTTCGCCGAGTCGCGACCGGCTACCAGGCGACATACGATCGCGCGGAGAATGGCTTCGATGAACGAAAAGAGCCGCGCTTCGACGGAACGGTGCCGGGGTAGGCGGATGCTTCGTGGCTGACCCCTTTGAACCGGACGACTATTACACGGGACCGCGCCTGCAGCCCGGAATGGTCGAAGCGGCCGAGCGGCACTTGGGAGTGCGGCTCCCGCGCGCATACACAGAGCTGCTCCGCCAAAGAAACGGCGGCACCCCGCTGCGTCGATGTTTCCCGACAGACCTCCCGACATCCTGGGCGCCAGACCACTTCGAGATCAGCGCGATTCGCGGAATCGGCGGAGCGTGGGGAATCGACTCAACGGAAGGGCTCGGAAGCATCGACATGATCGCTGAATGGGGCTACCCAGCCATCGGCGTGGTCATCTGCGATACGCCCTCAGGCGGGCACGATGCGGTCATGCTCGACTACTCGGGATCAGGGCCGGACGGCGACCCCTCTGTGGCCTACGTCGACGAAGACCGCATTCCTCGGCGGATCGCTGCATCGTTCGACGAGTTCTTCTCACGGCTGATCCGGTGCGACGAAGTTGGTGCGCGCGCCGAGTGATTCGTCCGCGGCTCCCGGCCGAAGTCAGTCGATAGAGGACCGGCTACCGGGCCGATGTCTGGGTGGCCGGTTGAGACGGGATGCCATGCTTCTGAGGTGGGTACGCGTGGGCCGGGACGATTTGTTGCGACAGCAGGTGTGGCTGTCGCCTGTCTCGTGCTCGTAGGATGCACAGCGGCCGAGCGCGGGCTCGTGGGCATCAGTCTCGACCCGGACGGCGAGCCGGTGGCGGTCTTCGAGCCCTGCGAGAACCGCGTCGCCGGGGTCGCCGTGATCGAAGTAGACCACGACGGCAGAGCAATGAATCGGCTATCGCGAGTAGAGATGGACGGCTCCGAGGATGTCCGGGAGTATGCGTTCCTGAACGCCGACGTCCAGATTGAGGCAGGTCAGCGCTATGAACTTGCTGCTTGGGCCGAGGGGACAGCGGCGTGGCCGTTCAGCTCCGGTGCCAATCTCGCTTCCGTTTGGTTTGAGGCATCGGACATCGCCAAGCTCGAGCCCGGGAAAGTCATGTACCGGGATCCTGACCGGTTCACCGCTTCCCGCATAGGCGATCCCGAAGAGTTCGTAGCCGATGCCTGCCCCTAATGACGGTCATCCGCGCGCTGGCGGTCACCGATTGCGTCCGGATGGACATCGGCTTCGGTTCTAGCACGCCGGCTCGGACGACCTGACCGAAGCGTGGGCTTCGTCGGGGTCGGTACGTGTGAACTCACCGAAGTACCTGGGAGAGTCCGGATCGCCGGCGATGAACTCCAGGTACATCGCTCCGGTAGGACTCTCGACTGTCTGCCATTGCAGACTGATCGACTCTCCGTCCTCGCAAGTGAGAACGACGCGGGGCGATGGGGGCGGCACCCATGCCGCCTCGCCGGTGAAGGTCTCGGGGAGGTCGGGAGCGTCATCGAGCCACTCGAAGCTCCACGCTGCCATGGACGGCACATCCTCGACTCTCGCCGACCCATCCGATCTCAGTTCAATCGCGGCCGTGCCCTCCGAAGACTCGCTGACCCAGCGCCCGACCAGGTCACTGGCGGATACGGCGACGGGCGACCGCCACTCGACCAGAACCCAGACGACCCCGGCAGCGGTCGTCAGGAGAACGACAGCGGCCGAGACTCCGACCGTCCTGAGCATCGCGGCAATGCCGCGCTGCCGCGATCGCATGATCGTCCAGATCATGACGAAGATCACCACCCCGGCTGCCACCAGGAGGTACAGCAGGATGACGGGGGCAAACAGCACCCCCGAAGGTTACAGCTGGCGGCGCAGTCGCCTGATGCGGTCTCCGTGGCTCGTGACCCGACGATCTCGTCGAGGGATCGTCCGTGCACTACTTGCGTCCACGGCGACCCTCCGCCGCGGCGATTAGCATGAGCCAGCTGAGAAAGCCGAACCCGCCGATTGCGGCGAGCCCTCCGAACCCGAACAAGGCGACGAGGAAGAGAGTCGGGGCTCCCGCCCAGCGTCCTTCATCGACCGGCACGAGGACGTCCCCATCGACGGACGCATAGAGCAGGGCTGCGAGCCACCACATCCCAACTCCGATCGCAAGGATGCCTAGCATCCCGAGGGCGATGGCGAACCATGAACCACTCTCTTCCTCGCGGCGGCGTCTCACTGCTGCAGCGTAACCCGATTCGAAATGACCGCTGAGGATGGGCAGCGGTCGGCGTCCCGTTCGACGTGGCAGGCGCTGACGTGGGAGCATTCGGCCATGGCATCGCCCTGCAAGATCGCCTCGCTCGCCGGCACCTCGCTGTTCGCTGTACTCGCGCTGACAGGATGCATCGATTCGGGATCAGGCTTTGCCGTCTTGGAGCGTGAAGCCGTGGCTGCAGACGCGCTTCCAGCAGATCTCCCCGCCTACGCTGACGACGACTTGGAGCCATCGACTAGCCGGTTCGTTGGCGAGCACGACGGCAACATGCTCTTCTTGGCCAAGGGCAAGGAGCCCGGGACTGTCTGCCTTGCGGTCTACCCGAACGCTACGGACTGGGTGATCGGCTGTGGTGGTGGCGGCGCCGAGTTCGCAGTCGGCGGTCCCAGCGGTGGCTACACCGTCCGGCCCGATGGTGCTCCGGTGCCCGAGTTGCACCGCGAAGTCGCGACCAACGTATTCGCGCGCGGATAGCCCACGTCACCGCTGAGTGGTCGCGAAAGACCATCGGATCGTCGCACTGCGGGATCGTCCGCGTGACCTCGGCGGACGGACCTGCTGCCGACGATGGCCACGATCGGCGTCGCCGCTGCCCGACATATGCTGACTCGAGTGACCAGCGGGCCCGATTGGGACGAGCGGGAGATCCTCGCTCGATTCGACGACCTCGAGCTGCTCCTTCGAAGTATCGCCGGCGAGAACGCCAGCATCAGCAGCTCTCGAGATCCCGACTCGAACGGGATCGTTGCGGATCTGACTATGGAGCCTCGTGTGGGCGACGGATGCCCGGCCTACGTGGTCGCGTTCGGCGAACTGGTCGTGGGCGTAGGCCAGACGAACTGTCGAATCGAACTCGAGTACTCTGACCAGAACTTCCGGCTGGTCAAGCGAATCCTCGGCGCTGTCGTCGATGGCCGCGTGACTGAGACCTTCGGCATCCACCGATCCCGCGTAGTCATCACCTTCGAAGACGGCAAGACGATGTCCTTCACCGACCTCGACGGGTGCCTCTCACTCCTGGTTCCGCAGCCGGGTTGGCATCGATGGGGGCGACGACTTCACTATGCGCCGTACGTGTAGCGGGAAGCCCGCAGTAGGTGCGTTAGCAGGCCGGGAACGCTTCGCGTTGAGGGATGGTCACACGGACGGGTCCCAGGCTGCGAGCTGATCGAAGATACGACGGTCGCCTTCGAACTTCAGCGAATCCAGCGAAATGCGGCCGTAGAAGAACAGGACGAGGTCACTGGCCGTGCCCCGGGCGGAGGCGTCGATCGGGTCCGGGCTCTCCCCGGCAGCGGGCGTGAGGCGGGCGGCCTTTGCGCCGTCGTGGGAAAGGTGAAGGCGCCAGGAGTGGCCCTCGATTGCGTGGTAGTCGACAACGGCGGGTTCGTGTGGCCAGGCGACCGTGGTGGCGCAGAGGGTGAACTGGCAGTCGTCGAAGCCGTCGAGGGCGACCTCCGCTGGTATCGGCTCCGGGGCACCCCCGGTGAGCTGGGCGTCGTAGGTGAACACCCCGATCTCGCAGACCTGTCGCCGCGCCCAGGCGCCGGAGGTCTGCGGTGACGGCGAGTCATCCCACCATGTCCAACAACCGAGGGTCGGGCCGACCTCACGCAATACGCTCGTCAGTTGCTCAACGGACTCGGTCCACCAGGCCAGAAGAGCCTGTCGTTCCCGAGGCGCACCCAGGCCGTCATCCCAAAGCGACTTCTCCGGGGGCGCGTCCGCGGGCCCTGCGGCGACGATAGCGGCCGATTTGCGGCGGCCCATCCCCACGTGTTGCACGAGATCGAACAGCGTTCGCCCAGGATGCGTCGGCACCTGCAGGTCGAGGCTGGGTGCCGCGGCGACCGCAGCGCGGAAGGCGGCCGACCGTTCGTCGATCAGCCGCAGATGATCAGTGAACGTGAGAATCGTGGGCACCCCAGCTTTCTATCACTGTGCTCCGACGACGGGGCGGCGACTATCGCGGCCCACGAGGTATCTCGGCGATCTGGCCAGGAGCCGGCGATCTCTCGAAACCTGGTTGGGGACAGACGATTTCGGGAGCAGGGTTCTGGTGGAACGTCCGCATGAGGATCCCCTCGGGCACGCTGACCGGCCTCTGTGCAGTCGAGTTCGAAAAGCTGTGCAGTCGACTTCGGAGATCGACAATCGGCGGTTCGTGCACGGACTCGATGCGAGACGCCTCATATTCCATGGGTTACGAGACGATGCTTCCTTCGCCACCTTGCTCCTGCTCGCGGGCGGTTCTTGGTCAGCGGCTCCGCTCGGCTGCTGCCCGAGCCTTGTTTCGGCCCTCGGCATGTCGTTTCCGGTAGGCATCGCTTAGCTGGATCTCGGACGTTATGTCGAGCTTCTTCGCGGCTCTGCGTAGGGAGCTGCGGTAGAAGTCGTTCTTGCTGATGTAGGTCACCGCCCGCCCACTCCACACCATGCACGCATCCGTCAGGAAGAGAAGAAGGTCGTCACTCAGAGCGGTGTTGGGCGTCGAGCGCGGCAGCGGCAACATTTCCCCGGGTTCGGGTGGCGAGAAGTAGAGGTCCACAACACGTACCCCTGCGTGGCTGATCGAACTGAGTACCCGGTAGTAGATGTAGGCGTCGGTGCCACCGGGGGCGAGGTCCTCACAGATCAATTGAAAGTGGCGAGCATTGTCCGTCGATCCATCGTGATCCTCAAGGTTCGTGTCCGCGACGTCGCCGGCACCGTCACGGAACGTCGATATGATCGCTCGTTTCAACGTCGACTGAAGGTTGAACTGCTGCCTCGCGTACTCGTGCATGAACGCCTTCACACCGTCGTGGTCCTCGCTCTGCACGAGCCAGGTCGCAGTCAATGCGCATTCGTACGCCTGCCTTACCAAGGGCACGGCAGCATTGCGATGATCGCCGTCGATCAGCGCCCGGATGGCGCGTGCCGTCTCGTGGACGTGCCGGGCGAGGCCAACCACGGACAACATCCGCGCGACGTCCGCCTTCATAATCGGCTTCCCCGACCGGGCTCGGGGCTGCGACATTTCTGTCGGATGACCTTCCGCCTCCCACGCGTGAAGAAGCTCGTCCAGGAGTTCGCGCAGTTCGGACGCATCGAGAGCCACGAATGCACCCTACGGGATGCTCTTTCGGATGCCCGATCACACATCTGATAGAAAGTCGCCGCGCCGGGCTCGCTCAAGCGCAGCCCGCCGGTATGGAACGAAGTCGTCATCGTTTACGCGCGCGCCGTTGAACCAGCTCACCACGGCGGCGTTCGCCTCCCGCATGACGTCGACGGCCTCGTCAAACTGCTGCTGCTGCAGGAGTTCGTTCGCAGTACGAGCCTTTTCCTGGAACTGCGGAATCACACGTTTTACGTCTTCGACATCGTGATCCATCCCCTTCCAGCGTCTGCCCCGCTGACGCTGGGCATCTTCGTGCCTTTCCCCGAACGCGATGAGGATGATGCCGGCCTCGCTGTGTAGTCGTCTGAACTCGCTGATGCACTCCGCGATATGGGCGGCCTGTTCGGGTGTGGCATTGTCGAGATCGTCCATCTTGTGAACGCGCTTCGCGTGGTCATTGACCGCGACCACCTCGAGCGTCGACGGCGAGAATGAGAAAAGAGCGATGCCCAGCTCGTCGGCCACGCTGATGGCAGCGCGGGAGTAGCCCGCGGATGAGTAGAACAGGACGTTCTTGCTGCCGTGGGCCGCTCCCTTGAGGCGCTGGATGTCGGGAGAGCCCGCTGGCTGAGAGAGAAGTTTCACCTGTGCAACCGCGCGCACCGAGACAGCATCGATCCCCCGATCGGCGCCGCCCGCCGTCTTTCTCGCATCTGTGAAGCCGAGAACGTGCATGTGAATGACAGCGAGGTCTTCCGCCTCCTGCCAACTGATTGCCATGCGCGCCAGTGTGGCACGACGCGATGGTGCCCGAGAGCTGTGCAGTCGACTTCGGAAATCGACACCCGTCGCCAGAACACTCTCGCCCCCGGGTGGCATGACATGCGTACACCGCTAATCGCGACGTCGTATGTTGTTGATCCGGTAGTGGTCTCCCTCGAGGACGACATCCTCAAGTGCGGCGTTGTAGCCCCCGATCGACAGCTCTGAGCAAAGCTGTTCCCCGATGTTGCCGGGAATCAGATTCCGGTCGTAAGCGAGCCGTTCCCACACTGGGTTCGGGTCGTCATCGTTGAAGACCTCGATCTTCCATGCGTCCCGATTGGGCGGGAACGCGACGTTGTTCCTCTTCGCGATTGCATACATGATTTCAACCCCTACTTCGCCCAGCGGGCGTCTCCCTTACTATCGACCAGGCCGCGTGCTGCAGTGCACCAATAACGACCGTCTATCGGGCAGGCCCGGGTGTCAACAGCTGGGTTCGTCGGCGGGGTCTGGAAGGTAGGGGGTGAGGTCGGCCGGCTCGGGAGTTCGAGGCGAGGTGCCGAACGGCTCGGCAGCGGGATCGTCCACGTTCTGCGTCCTGTTCAGTTGGTCGGCGCGAGGCCGAGTTGCCGGCAGAACGGCTCGTGTGGTTCGCGTTGCTCGTTCGGGAACACCGCGGTCACGCCGTCCAGGCGGAGGCATGCCTCGAGCGGTGGGATCGCGTACTCGATCCCGTCGACGGGCGGTTGGGTGGCGTGGGGGCCGACGGCGCCGATCCGCCACACCGCTGCGCACATATCGAGCGCGTCCGCTTCTTGCGGGCGAGTGGTGCCGTCGGGTGCTTCGGCGGCGGGCGCCCCGACAGTGACGAACGCCGAGTTCTGGTCCTGTTCGCTGTAGCAGTACGCGGCGCTGTCTCTCAGGACGGGGTTGGCCAACGCGGCCCATGCGGCTCCCATTCCGGCGATGCCGACCAGACCGATCGCGCCCGCGATCGTGGCGCGCCGCTGCAGTGTGCGTCGCCGATCCTCGGTCGCGGCACGCGCGAGCAGCGTTTGCCCGAGCGCGGCGAACTCCTGTTCGGTCGGTTCGATAGATCGCATCAGTTGCCTTCCGTGTATGCGGCAGCATCCGCGCGCAGCACTGCCCGGGCCCGGCCGAGCCGATTGCGGACCGAGCCGTGGCTGATGCCGAGCGCGTCGGCCGCTTCTTGATAGGTGAGGCCCTCGACGGCGCACAGGCGCAGTATCTCTTGGTCGATGGGCTCGAGTCGTACGACCGACGCATCGATGCGGGCCATGAGTTGTGCGCGAACCACCTTGGCTTCGGGCTGGGAATCCGCGCCGGTAGGCAGGTCGGCGGGCAGTGCCTGGGTCGTGCGTCGGTGATTGTGTCGGCGGCGATTGGCGGACAGGTGCCGGGTACACACGAGCAGCCATGGCAGTGCCGAGGTTCCGGCGAACTGGATCTTCCGGCGCTTCTTCCACAGCAGCAGGAACACGTCCTGCATGAGCTCCTCCGCGTCGGCGCGCGAACCCGTTTCGAGGAAGGCGCGCGCGAACACCACTCGGCAGTACTGCTCGTAGAGCGCCGACAGCGCCCGGGTGTCGCCCTCTCGAGCCCGGCTCAACAGCTCCGCATCGTCAGCCATTCCACTCCTGTCGGATTACCTAATGATGGATGTCCGGTCAGGAGAAACCGTCTCAAACTCGCATCGGGCGCGGTCGCGCTGAGGGATCCCCCAGCGGGCACTTCCATCGGGCGGGCCATAAGAACGCATTGAAGGCAGAGTCCTCCCGTTCGCGCACCATCACACCTGCGAGCGGCTTCGCTGCCGTCGAGGACCCCAGCGGGACGGTTTATGTGAGTGATGGAAGTGGCGCTGCATCCTGAGCATGAGCACACGACAACACCGCGACGGATTCGCATGGAGTCGCGACTCGCCGTCAATAACCGACCTGAAGGGGGGCTATCGCGCGCATCTGAGCACCACTGCGACGGAAAGCCTCGACACGAACCCGATCCATCGGCCCGGTACGACAGTCTGGGTGCATGGAGAACGATGTTCGACAGAGCGATGTCGAAGAGGTGAAGGCCCAACTGGCCATCAATGGCGCCTTCGTCCTGCTCGGACTCGTTGCTACCGCAGTTGCTACGGTCCTGTTTACGCTCGCAGGGGTTTCCGCCGTCACCGACAGGCCGCCGCTCCTCGCCTGGGGGATCACCATCACTGTCGTTGCCGTGGCGGCCGCCGGTACCGGCGTCGTGCGCGACGTTCGTCAACAGATACGCACCGCTGCTGCTATCAAGACGGCCGATGACGCGGCCGCCGACGCGGAGACCGCCCTCGCCGCGGCCTACAAGGAGGGCCTCGAGCAGCTGGCGGACGCGATCGCAGAAATGCCGCACCTCACGCGTTCCAAGCACGACGCCCACCTCCGCATGGTGGCGAAGCTCGCGGTCGACGCCGTGAACCTCCTCGGCTCGCAGCGTGTCCCTGGAATGCGCGCGAACGTATTCGAGCTGACTCCAACGAAAGACGGACTCCGATGTGTCGAGTCCACTGCAAAACGGCATCCGGCAGACTTCACAGCGGGCGAGGATGAAACTGATGAGGCACTTGCGTTCCTGAACAGTGGCGACCCGCTACTGTTCTATCCAGATCTGAGCACGGAGACACCGAAGGCTGATGGGCGGCGCCGATCGGGCTACGAGACCTTCATGTCGCTTCCGATCGCAGCACCAATCCCGGACGCTGGTGGCCCACGTAGGAACGTCTACGGGATGCTCACGGTCGACGCTCCCGCGGCGAACTCCTTTGCGCAGCGCGATGTCGATACCGCAGAGCTCGTGGCGGACATACTCGCCACCGCCTTCGCGATCGTTGAGAAGGCTCGTTAGGAACTTGGCCCACGGTGGGCGAATTCTCGAAGCGACGCCCTACACTGGGGCCATGGTGGATGACCGCACCCCGGGGCTGGCGTCGAACTTCGGCGTCATCTCAGTGCGCCCGCGCGAGCTCAAAGAAGTCGTCGACTATTCCGAGCAGGAGAACGTCGATGCATTCTGGGCGAACGCCCGCCGCTCCGCTCAAATTGAACGGCTGCGGCGGAATGACGCTGCGCACCGGGGGCGGCTCGCTCGAAAGGCGGGCTGAGCAGCCCTTCACCGCTCGCGCTCAAGAGGAGCATTGGCTGCCGGGCCACCCTCGAGCTGACGTTGGCGAGAAGGCTGTCGTTCGACGTTCATCTCGGCGCGGCACGCTTTCCGCGTCGCTCCGGCTCGGTCAGCTCTCGCGCTGCACGGAGCCATCCGGCCCCTCGTGATCGGGGCTGCCCCGTGCCTCGTCACCCTCGTCAACGGACACTGGCCGCAGGTCTCCCTTGGAGTGCAGGTGTGCCCGCCGTTCTCACTTCGATCGAGCACAGCCAGTGTCTGGCCCTTGGTCGACGGGTGCTCTGCGCCGCCTGCGAGTGCAGTTCGCGTCTTGACGCCAGCGTGGGCTGGGCGGCGGACCGCGATGGGTGTGCTCATCGGAGTCGGAGTCGCCAGCGGCCCTTTCGGTCCTGGTCGCCGCCTTCTAGCCTCATACCGGCGCCAAGGATCGGCGTCTGCCGCGCGGCGCTCTCTGCGCAGCGGGGTACAGCGAGACATGTGTCGGGCTCAGCCTCCGATTGCGCGCACATAGTTCCCGACGTCGAAGCTCTGGAGCGGCCAGCTGTAGCTAGCTCTCGATGGGTGACGCGGGTGCCCGCTCTTGAGGAAGTCGCCAATCGAGACCCAGGTGCATCCTGAAGCGTCGGCGAGCGAGACAATGCGCTTGAGCATCTCCGTCAAGTAGGGCCGCGTCTGGATCAACTCGCCCCAGGCGGCAAGGAGCGTGAGCTGGCGGCCATCGAGTAGCTCGCTGATGTGTCGCTCGTTGTCGAATCTCAGCTCTGGGCTGAACGCGAGATGCATTCCCCGGGGGTCGGTCGATCGTTGTGGGTAGAGGTTGAGCATCACCCAACTGTCGAACCCGTTACGCGATGCGAAGCCCATCACCTTGCTGACCGTCAGGTCGGGGTCCCCCGGCGCCGCAGTGCTGGGGTTCACTCCGACGCACACGAGCGGGTTGTCGCCGATGGTGCCCAGCACGAAGCGCGCTGAGTTGTCCGGGTTGTGCTCGTAGATCCATTCCTCAGTCAATGCGATGCCCCTCGTCGTCCGGGTCCCACCGTAATGCGCGGAGCGCGAGCCCTTTGCCTGATGGTGGATGGGGCGTTTTTTCGGGATCGTTCGAGTCAGCGACAACCGCCCCGGGCCTCTTATCGGGCAGAGCGTCGACGGCGGCGACTGAGCGCGCCGAGCAGTGCGAATCCGGCGAGCATCGCCGCCACGATCAGCCACGGGCGGGCCTGGGTCGCGCTCGAACACGGCCCAGAGCTGCCCAGGCGCTCCGAGCAACGCGTTCAGGACCATGGCGCCGACGTCGGGAGATTCCATGGGACGGACACTAGGCCCAACCGCCCACAGCAAGGCAGGCGAGCTGACCGGGCGTCGATGGCCGGTGGGTCCACGTAGCATGTGAGCCTGGGCGGGCCTGCGCGCTTCCCGCGAGAGGAGCCGCCACCAGATTGGCCGTGGAGTACCGCCCGCGCTGGCATTCATTCCTCGCCGCCGACGAACGCGAGACGGGCGCTTGAACGCTGGTCGACACCCTGGGGCGCGACTAGGGCCGGGTGCGGATCGTTCGGGCCCGCTCGGAGGTCGGGTACGTCGGCGAGCTCGACGAGCACCTCGTCGGCCGGTATCGCCCGCTGCGCGCCGCGCTCGAGGCCGTGCACGTCGCGTTCATTCGTGCGCATGCTCCGGGCGGGGCACCGAACGGCGGCCAAGGATACGTGCTCGGCACGTGATGCGCGGCTAGCATGACGTCAACTCGGGGAAGGTGATCGCATGGCCGGGAAGGGCTACGAGCTCGCCGTGCAGGGCATGCCGGTGCCGGACGGGCAGATTCCCTTCGCAGAGCTCGGCGCGCTGGCGACCAGCATCCAAGACCTCGTGCTCAGGATCGGGCGTCAGCTCGATGAGCGCAGCGGTGCCGGCCGCACGCCGCTCTCGCTCGGGCGCGCGACTGAGGTGCGCCTGGTCGCGTTGCGGGAGGGCTCCACGCTGCTTGACTTCGAGATCGGCGATCCCGACACGATCGACCTTCCCGACGAGACGCACGCACTCCTCGCCGAACGGTTCGAGGAGATCGTGCAGCACGTGCAGATCAACGAACCGCCGCCGTGGACCGATCATCTCGTCGGAGAAGCAGCGGGCCGCGTCGTGGCCAGCCTCCGCTCGCTCGGCGCCTCTAGCGTCACGCTCAGCCGGACGGCCGCTGAACGGGTGCCTGTGGCCTCTCTGGAGCCGCTCGCGCTCGATCCCGCCGTGTGGGCCATTGAACCGCCTGCACTATCCGAGGCGACTTTGGTCCAGGTGCAGGCCTCCGGCGTGCTCGAGGCGGTCGACCTCCGCTCGCACCGCTTTCGCGTACGCGATGACACTGGCCGGGGCATCGCGCTCGAAAACGTCGCCGACGCCGAGGAGGTCGCTCGCCTCGTCGGCTCCCGAGTGATCGCACATGGCGCCGCACATCGAGACGCGCGCGGCATGCTCGCCAAGATCGAGGGCGCGAGCATCGTCCCGCAGGGCGATGTCAGCGTGAGCGATGACCTACCACTCGTGCGTGGCCGATACGGGCCCATCGAGCCGGCAGGGTTAAGTGACGACGAGCTCGACGCCTTCCTCCGGGACATTCGGTCGTGAGCCGCCTCGAGGTGCTCGTGGACACGAACGTCGCCACGTGGCTTTGGATGTCCACGGGAACGCAGCGGCGCGGCCGAGCGCAGACTCAGCTCGCGCGCTATGGCGACCAGCTCACCGGGAAGACGCTAGTCATAAGCGGGCAGACGCGCGCCGAACTCCTGCAGCTCAAGAACGGGCGCGGTGAGCATCACCACGGGGCGCTCCTCGCCGCGATCGACCGCATTGCCTACCTACCCCTGAACAAGGCCGTACAGGAGCGCTACGCCGAGCTTTCCCACTGGGGCCGGACGAACGGCCATGAGATCGCGCAGAAGCAGAACGCCGCCGACCGGTGGATCGCCGCGACCGCCGTCCAGTTCGCCCTTCCTCTCGCGAGCGAGGACCGGGTCTTCGACGGCCTGCCGCAACTCGAGCTGATCGCGCCGGTCGGCTAGGGGATGTCTGACAAATGCTTTGCCCAGGTGATGACGGCGTGGAGGATTGCGGCGGCTCGGTAGGTGATGGCGAGCTTGTCGTAGCGGGTCGCTAGACCGCGCCATTGTTTGAGATGGCAGAAGCGGCGCTCGATAACGTTGCGGCCGCGGTACTCGTCCGGGTCGAACAATGGTGGGCGCCCGCCGCGTGAGCCGCGGCGTTTCCGGTTGCGTTGCTGGTCGACCGGCTCGGGGATCACCGCGACGATGCCGCGCTCGCGCAGGTGGGCGCGGATCGCCTTCGACGAGTACGCCTTCTCGGCCCGCAGCGCATCCGGACGCACCCGGGGTCGTCCCGACCCGACCCGTTCGACACGTAACTGCTCGAGCATCGGCAGCAGCATCGGCGAGTCGCCGGCCTGTCCTGGCGTGCAGGAGATCACCAACGGCAGGCCGCGGCCGTCGACGAGCTGGTGGACTTCGTGGACAAGCCGCCGCGGGATCGGCCGACCGCGTGATCAGGAGGCTCGATCAGCGGATTCTTGTAGGTCGACCCAGCCACCTGTGAGGCGGGTCACATGGTCGCATGCTGATGGGCACGCGCGATCGTCGAGTCCGCCGACACCGACCAGTCCACCCCGCCAGTCGCATCGGCGGCCGCGAGGAGTCGGGCGTGGATCCGGTCCAATGTGCCCTCGCCGGCGAGGCGTCGGTGCCATGTCCATACCGTCTGCCACGGCCCGAATACCTCAGGCAGATCCCGCCAGGCGATCCCGCACCGGTACCGGTACGCGATCGCCTCGACTATCGTCCGCGCATCCGAGAACGGGCGACCCTTGCGGCCGGTCGGCCTCGGCAGCATCCCCTCGATCAACGACCACTGAGCATCCGAGAGCAACTGGAACCGCGACACCCCAAACGGTTCCCAGAAGCCAGCCCGACTACTTGTCAGACCTGCCCTATCTGTTCCCCAGCCGCAGGAAGTTCGATGATCTGGCGGCTGATCCGACGGCCCCTGACGCGCGCCTTGAGTCGCCGTATGGGCCAGGAGACCGGGCCGTTCTTGCGTGGGTTTGGTCCATCTGGGTCGATCACGAGAGTGGATCCGACGATGACGTCTCCATCGAAGTCCAGGGTGACCCGCGTGGGCCCGAGCGTGGCCGCGACTGCCAGGTCGATTCGCTCCTGAAGGGTTTCGGGGCGATCTTCGTCGTCGTATGCAAAGTCGGCACTGCTGTGACCGCAGAAGCCAACAAGGAAAACCTCAGCCCCCGCATTGACTCGGACTGTCGCAATACGCTCAGGGGCGGTCGTAGGAAACAGGGTGACCACGAGGTCCTCGCCCGCGCCCTTCGGCGACGTCAGGATCCACTCGTGCCCCGCGTGCTGGGCCATGAAGCCCGGAACCAGGGCGGCAAGTTCAGGTGTGTCCACAACCGGAAGTTAAGCACGGCCGATGAAGAGCTCCGTGGCCCGGGGCCCAGCCGACTACTCGATCGAAAGAGCCGCCGCCGTCCTCGACGCCGCATCGCCAGCGCAAAGCGTTTGTCGGACATGCCCTAGGTCCTGTCGGTCCCGCTTAGCGGCGGCCGGTCACTCATGGCCGCGGCCGCGCGCTCGATGTACGCCTAACCCTCGTCCGTCCGTGGCCACTTCCGGTCTGTCGCCGCCGCGCCAGCGCGTCTAGGAGGGTCCCCGACGACGCCTCGGCACCGCATCTTCGTTCAGGCGACGGGCGAGATCCACGTACGAAATCGATAGGCGCCGCATGATCATCACGCTCCGCCGGGCCTGACGCTTCTGCTCAACCAGGCCGTTGCGTTTCAAACTGAATCATTAACCGTGAGTTAACCGTGACAAGCGACGCCTGGCGGGCATGCCGGCGAGTGGAGAATCGGCGTAACCCCTGATCAGAGCCGATGACGGGAATCGAACCCGCGCTGTCTGCTTGGGAAGCAGAAGTTCTACCATTGAACTACATCGGCGTGCGGCATCCGGAGACGCCGCGGTGACCATCGTAGCAAGGTGACGGGTCTCGACACGCGTCCGCCTGCGGCGGGCGATACTCGACCACCGAGCGCGGGGTCTCGGGACGCTCCGCCACTCGACCACCGGCACCGCTCCTCGACCACCGGCCCTCGATAGGCTGGCACCGTGCTTCTCTCGGATCGCGACATCAGGGCCGAGCTCGATCGCGAGCGCATCCGCCTCGAACCCTACGACCCGGCGACGATCCAGCCGTCGTCGATCGACGTGCGGCTCGACCGGTACTTCCGGCTGTTCGACAACCACAAGTACCCGTTCATCGACCCGGCGGAAGACCAGCCCGAGCTCACCCATCTCATCGAGGTGCGGCCCGACGAGCCGTTCATTCTGCACCCGGGGGAGTTCGTGCTCGCGTCCACGTTCGAGGCCGTCACCCTCCCCGACGACGTCGCGGCGCGCCTCGAGGGCAAGAGCTCGCTCGGCCGGCTCGGCCTGCTCACGCACTCGACGGCCGGGTTCATCGACCCGGGCTTCACCGGGCACGTCACCCTCGAGCTCAGCAACGTCGCGACGCTGCCGATCAAGCTCTGGCCGGGCATGAAGATCGGCCAGCTCTGCTTCTTCCGGTTGTCGTCGCCGAGCGAGCGCCCCTACGGCTCGCCCGCATACTCGTCGCGCTACCAGGGCCAGCGGGGCCCGACGGCGTCGCGGTCGTTCCAGAACTTCAGCCGAGCGGATGTCGGCGTGACCGACGCCGGTTCGCAGGGCGGCTGAACGGCACGCGCCGCCCCCAGATGTGGGGACAACATGCCCGCTATCGGCGTGGGTGCCTACCCGGGCCCCTTCTGTCCTCCGAAATGCGAACATAGGATGCCGGTACGCGAGCCGCCCGCGTGACGGAAGCGGTCCGTCCGACAGGTGCGCCCCCGGAGCTCGCAAGGAAGCAGAAGCGCGTGCCCGAAATCGTCCTGGCCCATGACTACCTCGTCCAGTGCGGCGGGGCGGAGCGCGTGGTCGCGCACTGGGCCTCGGCGTTCGGCGCGCGCACCCTTTACACGCTGGCCTACTCGCCGGAGGGGACGTTCGCCGAGTTCCGCGATCTCGAGGTGCGTCCGAGCATCCGCGGATCGCTCACCGCGCAGGTCGAGCGGCTGCTCCCGGCGCTCCCCTCCATCGCGGCCCGCACCAGCGTCACGGGCGGTGACGTCGCCCTCGTCTCGAGCAGCGGCTGGGCGCACCGGTTCGCGTACGAGATCCCGCACGTGGTCTACGTGCACAGCCCCGCGCGCTGGCTGTACGCGGCATCCGACTACCGGATGAGGCTGAGCCCGCTGCGACGCGCGGGCCTCTGGGCGAGCACGCCCCTGCTGCGCCACGGCGACCGCGAGGCAATGCGACGCGCGCACAGCGTCATCGCGAACTCGGTCGTGACCCGCGACCGCATCCGCGAGGCGTACGGCCTCGACGCCGAGGTGGTGAACCCGCCCGTCGAGCCGGTCTCGGCCGAGGCGCGCGCCCCGCGGCATCCGCTGCCCGACGCCTTCACGCTCTGCGTCGCACGCGACCGCGGCTACAAGAATATCGCCCTGGCCGTCTCGGCCTCGCGTGCCGCGGGACTGCCGATCGTGCTCGCCGGGTCGGGCTCGGAGCACCTCGACCGGCCGGGCGAGGGAGTGCACGGCCTCGGCCGCGTCACCGATGCCGAGCTCGCCTGGCTGTACCGCCGCGCCGAGGTCGTCATCGGCTCCGGCCGCGAGGACTTCGGCCTCACGATCGTCGAGGCGGCGCTCGAGGGGACGCCCGCCGCCGTGGTGCCCGCCGGCGGGTACCTCGAGACCGTCAGCCCCGGCGTGAACGGGTTCCATGCCGCGTCGGCGACCGCCGACGGCCTCGCGGCCGCGATCCTGGCCGCCCGCGAACTCGACCCCGCGTGGAGCCGCGACTGGGCGCGCCGCTTCAGTCTGGCTGCCCATATCGACAAGATCGAGGGAGTGCTGGAAGACGTCGCGCAGCGCGCGTGACGCTGCTCTCGCCGCACGGGCCCGCATGCAGGATGCGGACTCGGTACTGTAGCAGTGTGGTGACCAAGGAGCGCGACGCGCACCGTCCGCGGTGGCGTCGTCTCCTCGGCGGGTTCTGGGCGCAGCTGCTGCTCGCGTTCGTCGTCGTCGGGCTGATTTTGTCGTTCATCGCGAAGCCGTATGTCGTGCCGTCCGGGTCCATGTTGCAGACCCTCGAACCCGGCGATCGAATCCTGGTCAACCGGCTCGCTTTTCTCGGCGGTTCTCCCGCGACTGGTGATGTCGTGGTCTTCGACGCGGATGACTCGTGGGAGACGCCCGCGGCGACTGAGGTCGATCCGGCGCGAGCGGTCCTGCGGTGGGTGGGGGAGGTGACCGGGTTCGGGCCCTCAGGGCCGCGCACGCTCGTGAAGCGGGTGATCGGGTCGCCTGGTCAAGTGGTCGCGTGCTGCGACGCTTCCGGCCGTGTGCTCGTGGATGGGGAACCGATCGAGGAGCCCTATGTCTCCGATGACTTCGCCTTCGAGCGTGGAGTGTTGGACTGCACGACGACTCCCAGGTCCTCGAGATGTTTCGACAGGGTGACCGTACCGGAGGATTCCTACCTCGTTTTGGGCGACCATCGCTCGGGATCCCGCGACTCAGCGCTGGGATGCCGCTCGTCCGGGCAGAGCGATGGCTGTTGGCGCTGGGCCACGCAGGCAGGCATCGTCGGAGAGGTGGTCGCCATCGTTTGGCCCATTCCACGATGGACGACGCTCGGCTGAACTGCCGCCACCGCATGCCCGGGTGGTGGTGGAGTACCTTGGATGGTTGTCCCACCTTCAGTGAGAGCGTGCACGGCGCCAACGCACGAGAGGATAGATGCATGGATATCCGCTGGTCTCTCGGCGCGGATCGGCTCGACCGACCCCCATCCTCGGAATCCCGAAACAAGCGGGCGGAGACCACCGCAGGCAGCGGTCGCGGGACGAGCAGGTGAACGGGGACACTGGAGCACCCGCCGATTACCTCGACGTCGCGGCCATGGGTTCCACGGTCCGTATCGAGTTCGCGCCGGACGTGTCGGACTCGAGGCGTGCACGCGTGCTCGATGCGTGGACGGGCGCGTTGGCCAGCACTGAGATGCCGGACGCGATCGTCCGGGTCGATGCACACGGTCGAATCGATTCATTGCTGGAACAGCTCTCGGTTCGCGTGACCCTGGCAGCGCTGGAGCACCAGCGTGGCCGAATGATAATGATGCACGCCGCAGGTGTCGCGCTGGACGACGGCCGTGTCGTCGCTTTCGTCGGCCCCTCCGGGCGGGGCAAGACGACGCTCAGCTCGGCCCTCGGGGCTCATTTCGGTTATGTCTCGGATGAGACAGTCGCTGTTGACCTGGACCTGGAGGTTCGGGCGTACCGCAAGCCGCTCTCGCTGGTGCGCTCGGATGGACCCAAGGAACAGGTCTCCCCCGTCCGGGCTGGGCTGATGGACTTACCGGACGCACCGCTGCGGCTCGCGGCACTGGTTCTGCTCGACCGCCGATCAGGTGTCACCGAGCCGGTTGCATCGCGCGTTCCCGTGATCGACGCGATCGCTGAGCTCGTTCCGCAGCTCAGCTTCATGAATGACTTCGACGCTCCACTGCAGCGGCTCGCAGGCCTCTGCGACGCCGTCGGCGGCGTCTGGCGGCTGTCGTACGGCGAAGCTGCCACGCTGGTCCCATTGGTCCCGGAGCTTGTGCGAGCGCCACCCGGGATCCGCGGCGCGTGGCGACCGGTCGTGCCGACGCGAGCCCGCCCGACGAGCGCACCGGCGCCGTTCGAGTGGGCTGCGATCTCAGACGCCATCGCAGCCGAAGAATCCGTCGCGGTGATGAACGACGGGGTCTACCGGGTCCTCGCCGGCATCGCTCCGAGCATCTGGCTTGGCATCGGTAGCGGCCTTTCGGTTGAGCAGCTGGTGGAACGGGCAATCGAGGACTTCGGCCCGCCACCGCATGGTGACGCGTCTGAGCTCGTCGCCGCAGCCATCGATGAGCTGGTCGGTGAAGGACTAGTCGTTCGGGGTACCGCACAATGAAGAACACCGGCCCGTAGACGGGCCGGTGTTCTTATCGGAGCTGCATTACGCCGGGCAGGTACCGATCGGGTTGGCGGTCTTGTTGCAGTCAGGCGGCGAGCTGACCTCTTGGGTCAGGACGGTGTCGGTGCCCTTGACCTTGTACTCGATGATCAAGAAGTTCCCGCTGTTGTTCGCAGCGCCCTCGATGACGATGCAGTCGCCGGTGGCAACCTCCTGGCTCCCTTCCCAGATGGTCCGGGGCTGGGCATTCGCCTTCGTGTAAACCTTGGTGACCACGAGTACCGCCGAGCTCTCGGGGCAAGCGACCCCTCCCGCGCAGATCCTGAGGAAGTAGTTCCAGGGGAGGCTGGTGCTCTGGCCAGGGCACTTACAGCTACCCGGGCCCAGCGAGACGGTGGGAATACAGCTCGCGGCGGCGAGCGGCGTGGTTGCGGCAATGGCGACGACGGGCGCTGCCCATGCCATTGCCTTGGTGACGGTCCGGCGGCTGACACCGGTCTGTTCGGGCTGATCGATCTCGGCCATGGCCTGGTCGCCTCCTGCGCTGTGGTTTGGGTGGGCCCTGATCCTGGGTGGGGACGGGAATGCTGAGAGAAACCCTAGAAGCGTATCGCATCGCCCGGTAGGAGCAACACTCGTTTTACCCCCTCATCGGGGGGCGAGGCAGTCGTCTCGCCCTGCTGACGGTCTCTCCGATACCGCGTATGGGTCGCGCGAAGAACTCGCGTACGAGATCCCAAGGCGTCGGGCGCCGTCCGAGCGCGTGCTCCAGGTGCGTGCCGTTGACCAGCGGCGCACGAAGGACGAGGACCAATCGCGCACCGAGTGTCGGTGCGGCCTGCACACGGCCAAGCCACTCGTCGATGCGGCCGCCGCCTTCAGTGACCGCCTTCCAGAGACGGTACTCCCGAGCTCCGCGGTGCTCGTCGAGCCTGCCGAAGGCTGCGTCGAAACCCAGCCGCGCGTCGAGTTGGTCGACCGCTGATTCGATCTCGCGTCGGCGATCGGCGTCGTTCCAAGCACCGTCGGGATCGAGTGAACGGCGGGCGCGAGCCGCATTCAGGATCACGATCACAGCCTGTGCCGGAAGGCTCGGCACGAAGCAGCGAACTCCGGCGAAATCCATGCTTCGACGCCCGTCCCACAGCCTTCGGAACGCTGGTGACGGGGCGAGACCGATGCCCGGGAAGAACCGGTGCACGTCCAAGAAGCCCCAGATGTCATGGTGATAGGTCTGCGCGTGGCCGAACGGCGACCCGCTGAAGAAGGTGCTGTACACCGACCAGCCCGACTGGCGGAGCGCGCGATCGAACGGTCTCGCGTGCTCCGGACGCACGAGCACGTCCACATCACTGCCGGGCGAGGACGGCGGGCGGACTGCGGCTTCCACTGCATCACCCTTGATGTGCAACAGGTCCACGCGACTTCGCTCGGCGAGCACCTGGACCGCCGCGCGCCCGAGATGCAGTCGCGCCACCGCCGGCGCTGCGGTCAGCGGAGGGTCCGCCGTTTCGCTCATACCGACGGCTCCTCAGCGACTGGACGCGGCCCCGACATCGGTCATGCCGACTCTGTCGCTGCCCGGCCCTGTGATCGCCTGCGGCTGTTCGCAGCGGCGTAATCCTGGACGTACGCGGCGGCCGCATACGGCGAGGCATCTCCGCCCTTCATCGGCGCCTTGTTGAGCACGAGGCCGAGAGGTCGACCGTTGGCCTTCCTCACCGTATCGAGCGCCTTCTCCACGAAGTCGTAGTTCGTCTTGCCGACGCCGACGACGAGCAGGGCCCCGTCGGCCTGCTGTGTGAGCACGGCACCGTCGGTGACGGCGAGCAGCGGTGGGGCGTCGATGATGAGCGTGGCGTGCTGAGCCATATCCTTCAGCAACCGCCGCATCCGGTCCGATCCGAGGACTTCGCTCGGGTTGGGTGGAATGGTCCCGGCCGCGAGGACGAGCAGATGCGGGTCGTGCGGAGTGCGCTGAAGGACCTCGGCCACGGCGGCCCGGCCGGTCAGCACATCGCTCAGGCCGGCACCGCCGGGAAGCCCCAGGTTCGTCGCCACCATCGGACGGCGCAGGTCACCGTCGATGAGCACTACGGGCTCACCGCTACGAGCAAGCGTCAGGGCGAGGTTGCACGCGATCGTCGACTTGCCATCGCCCGGCAGCGGGCTCGTGACGACGATCCTGCGCGGCGGACGGTCGACATCCATGAAGCGAAGATTGGTGCGCAGCGTGCGTAGCGCCTCGGCAACCGGGAAGGTCCGCTCATCGGCAGCGCCGGTCATCAGCGTGCTCGTGCCGCTGAGCGCTGGGGATGCGGGGATCGTTCCCATGACCGGGACGTGCAGCTTCGCCTCGACGTCATCGGTCACTCTGATGCGCCGATCCGACGCGGTACGGACGAGGGCGAACGCGATGCCGGCTCCGAGGCCGAGCACGCCGCCGACGATCAGGGCGGTCCGCGTGTCAGGAAACACCGGCGTACTCGGCACCGTGGCCGCGGCGGCGGAGTAGATGCTGATCTCCGTCACCGCGTCGTCGCCATCCACGGCTGCGACGGTGACCGCGAGCGCGTCGATCCATGCTTGAGCGAGGGCTGCGGCATCTTCCGGGGTGCTCGCCCTGGCGGTGAACCTGATGACGGAGGTGCCTTCGGGGTTCTCCACCGTGATGCGCGAAACGACCGACTCAGGGCTCTCGGCGATGCCGAGGTCGTCGATGGCGCGCTGCGCGACTTCCTCCCAGCCCGCCATGTCCAGGAGCGTTGGCACCTTCAGCCTGGCGGAGCTGTCGTCACTCAGGAGCTGGCCGTTCTCATACTCGGTCTTCGCCTGAACGAGTCCGCTCGCCGTCGCTTCATACACGGGCGACTGAAGGAGGGACCAGCCGTACGCCGCGCCGATGCCGAGCAGAGTCATGAGGGCGATCGCAAGCCAATGTCGGCGCAATCCACGTAGGTAGTCGCGCAGCTCCATGCGCCCCCCTGCTCGTCAGTGACCGCCGGCCGACCGGCCGACGCGTCTATCGTAGGCCAGCGGAATCCCAAGTCCGCGGGGAAACAGCCGCCGGAGCGGCGACCTGCGAATCTGCCGGCGATGATCGGTGCAGGGCCATGGCACCGAGACAGATCCCGGCGATCACGAATGGGACCGAGGTCTGGACGCCCGCCCAGAACAGGTCGAACTGGGCCTGGACGATCCGGCTCAGCACGGCCGCGAGAGCGAGAGTGCCGTAGTTCTTGTCGACGCGCCACAGCACGACGATGAATCCCACCCACATGACGATGAACCCAGCGAGCCCGACCAGGCCGGCAGAGGCGGCCACCTCGAGTTCGGCTTGAGGGGGCTGGTACGGCAGAGTCGGGTCGACGTACCAGAAGCGCAGCCCGTGTCCGAATATCGGGGAATGCTTCCAATAGGCGTACACCTCCCGGAACCACTCCAGCCGCTGGAACATGGAATTGTGGCGGTTCTGCGACTCGAGTTGCTCCAGAACCATCGACACGGCCAGCCAGATCGCCGGCACGGCGAGCACTACCAGCACCTTCGACTGGCCGCCGCGCCGAACGAGGATCACGATCGCAGCGACGATGAGCCCCATCCACGCCTGACGCGACTGGCTCATCGCGATCGCGATGAGCAGCAGCCACAGTGCCAGGCGCGTCCACCGAGGGGATAGACCCGCCCAAGGCGGATGCACATACGCGATCAGTGCGACGAATGCGAGTGCCGTCCCGACGAAGTTCTTGTGCATCGGCCAGGGGATCTGCGGGTAGACCGGGCCGAAATTCCCGCCCGCGTACTGGATGATCCCCCAGATGACCGTCCCCGCGGCGAGAGCGCACCCGGCGACGAGCATCGCCGTGAAGGCCCACCGAGCGTATCCGGCTCGGCCGACCGCCCAGCCCACCACCAGCGCGCCGGAGATGAGCAGCCAGGCGTGGAACCATTCCACGGTGTTCTGCATGAACGGGTTGACGATCACGGTGAAGAGCGTCGCGAACTGGTAACCCAGATTGAACCAGAGCATGGCGCGGAGTTCTGGGCTGTACGGACGGTGCCCAAGCAGCACGGCCGATCCGAATGCGGCGGCCAGCGCGACATCTGAGGCTGAGACGTCGGTGCCGCCGATCGCGGCTCGCTGGGCCACGAAGAGCGCGGGCATCGCCATCAGCGCGATTGCGAGCGGCTTGGACATGGTCAACACGACACCGACGATCAGCGCCGCGACGGCGGTCCCGGTGACGAGCAGGCCATCGCCCGCACGATCGAGCAGGATGAAGAGGGCCGCCACCATGGCTGCGGCGAGCGCGGACCAGCGCCACGCCCCGGCCCACCAGTCTGCAATTCGATCGCGTACCGAGCGGTCCATGCCGTGGGCTCTCATGAGTCCGACACCTCGAGGAGGACGCCGCGCGCGACGAGGTCGTCGAGGAACGCGCGCGTGTGCAAGGTGATCTCGTCGATCGGGCCGTCGATATGCGCGACGAGTCGGTCGAGAAGACCCGCCGCGTCGCCCCGGGTGGCCTCCCTGAAGATCAGGGCGGCGACGCCGTTGAGCGCGAGGATCGGCCCGTCGGGCAACGGGGCGAGGTAGACGGCGTCATCGTACGGTTCGAAGCCGACGTCCGGCGCGAGCGCGTACCTCATGGCCCGGGCGATTCTTCGCGCCGAGGGCGCTCGCCATGGAGGCTCTCGTAGATGTCGTCGACGAATGAGAGGATCGCCGTCGCGCCCTGCTCGGGCCCGCCCGCGAGGAGTCCGTCGATACCGAGCAGCACTGCTGCCGGGGTGCCCCAGTCAGCGATCGAGGCCCGCACATTTCGTTCGGGATCATGCAGCGTGTGGGGGTGCTCGCGCTCGGTGAGCGCGCTCAGTTCGGGTGGCGCCGAGACGAGCATCCGCACCTCGACTTCGGGCAGGAGCGCGCGCCACTCAGGTACCCGCTCGATCACCGCGGCGCATGAGCCGCACGTCTCGGAGACCGCGAGGAGCAGGATCGGCCGCGAGCGCGACAGGGTGCGCAGGTTCGCCGGCGTGCCGTCGCCGAGCGTCACCGGCACCGCCGGCGTCCTGGTTCGGATGTACTCCAGCTCTCCGCGGTCCGCGAGTGCGAGGTCGCCGGCCGTCGGGCGCGGGGCGACCTCGGTTCGTTCCGGGGCGCGCCAGACGATGAGGGCACTAGTCGCCGCCGCCGCCGCGAGAGCGACGATCCAGCCCCACTCCCCACCGAGCGCGGCGAGGGCGCCGCCGAGGGTCGGTGTCGCCCAGATCGTGGAAGTCGTCAGCAGAGCGACGAGGAGGAGCCAGGCATTGCGCACCAGGGTCACCCGTGTGACCGGCGTGGACTCTCCGAAGCACGCGCACGCGGCATCCGCGCCGGACTGCCGCGCCGTGTTCAAGGCCCGCGCGATCAGCCAGGTGTACGCGCCCATCAACGCGACCGAGGCGAGTCCAGCGAGCGCGCCGAGCCAACCGCCGAGCAGTGCGAGCGCCAGACCGAGCGCCAGCTCGCCCCATGGGTGCAGGCGAAGGAGCCACTCGCGGCGGAATGCGGAGGGAACGCCGAGCTCTGCCCACCCCGTCAGGTCGTCCGGTCGCCGCAACTTCCCGATGCCGCTCGCGACCATGACCCCCGCGAGGATGAGCGCGGGGGCGGTGATGAGAACGGTCGACACGACATGATCCTACCGAGGTCGCCCGTATAGGCTGCTCTCGCGAGTCGGGACGGGAACGGCCCGCGATGACGAGGGAACGATGGCATCACCGGCACGGGGCGACGGGCTCTTCGCTCAACTGAAGCGGCTGCTCGGCGTCGCAGGCGCGCGTCCGGCGAACTGGGTCGTGTCGACGGTCACGGTGTCGCTGGTGCTTGCCGCGCTCGACACCCTCGGCGTCGCCGCGATGGTGCCGCTCACCCAGCTCATCGGCGGTGCCGACCCCGAATCCGGTGCGCTCGGGGTGATCTCCGGCGTGGTCGGCACGACAGACCCGACGGTCCTCATCCCGGTGGTGGCCTCCGCCGTCGCCGTGCTCTTCGTGGTGAAGAGCCTCGCGTCGATCGCGTTCCGGTGGCAACTGCTCGGCCGCACGACTCGGGTGTCGGCCGACGCGGCATCCGCACTGCTCCGGGGGTACGTGCTCGCCCCGTACGCCTCACATCGTGCGCGACCGCTACGAGAGGTCTACCGGAACATCAACGATGCGGTCTCGCAGGCCACCTCGGTGCTGCTGGCGGTGGTCAGCATCTGCACGGACCTCGCGGTGCTCGTGGCGATCACCGCCGTGCTCGCGATCACCGATCCGGTCGTCACCATCGTCACGGTGGTCGTGTTCGGCGTCTTCGTCGTCGGCCTGCAGCGAATGCTCCGCCGGACGCAGACCCGCCTCGGGGAAGAAGCCGCGGAGGTGGGGCTGGAGGCGTGGCAGTACCTGCTGCCCAGTCTCGACGGCTTCCGCGAGGCCCGGCTCAGCTCGCGCGGCGAAGACTTCGTTCGCGGCTACCGGACCGCACGACTTCGTGGCGCACGACTCAATCGCGACATGGGGGTCATCGCCGAGATCCCGCGCTACTCGCTCGAGATCGGATTCGTTCTCACCGTCGCTGCGATCTCGGCGTACCTCTTCAACGTGGGCAGCCCGGCTGAAGCGCTCGTCGTCCTCGGCGTGTTCGCGGCAGCCGCCCTCCGGGCTCTCCCGACCCTCACCCGTGTGTCCGCCAACATCGCGACGCTGCGCACCGGGCGACCGGGTCTCCGCATCTTCCTCTCTGCCGCAGACGAGCTTCGTCGCGTCGGCGAACACGATGAGCGGCCGCGCGACCACAACCGGTACGACGGCGACATCGTCCTGGACGACGTGGAGTTCCGGTACCCCGATGCCGACTCGCCGGTCCTCGACGGCGTCTCCCTGAAGATCCCGAAGAACACCACGATGGCGTTCGTCGGGTCGAGCGGAGCGGGGAAGAGCACCCTCGTCGACCTCGTGCTCGGCCTGCTCGATCCGACGCACGGGTCGATCGAGTGCGGAGGCCGGAGCATCGCCGACGACCGGGCGGCCTGGTATGCGGGCCTCGGCGTCGTGCCGCAGGACGTCTTCCTGTTCAACGACACGGTGGCGATGAACGTGGCGTTCGAGGCGGACCCCGAGCGAGTCGACCTTGACCGTGTCCGAGCGGCGCTCTCGATGGCTCAGCTCGACTCCGTCGTCGACGCCATGCCCGACGGAGTGGATACGCTCGTCGGGGAACGCGGGGTCCGCCTCTCTGGTGGGCAGCGTCAGCGGCTGGGGATCGCGCGCGCGCTGTATCGCCGGCCGAGCCTCCTCGTGCTCGATGAGGCCACCTCCGCGCTCGACAACGAGACCGAACGGCAGATCTCCGAGACGATGGCCACCCTCGCGGGCACGATGACGATCCTCATCGTGGCGCACCGGCTCTCGACGGTCCGCCATGCCGACACCCTGATCTTCCTGAAGGGCGGCCGCATCGAAGCGCAGGGCGGCTATGAGGAGGTCCGTGCCACGAATGCGGAGTTCGCCCGGCTTGTCGAGCTCGGCCGGCTCGACTGAGGTCACGACGCCGGACCCCGAGCGTCGGCGAGCGCGCCCTTCAGAACACCCCACGCCCACGTCCAGTCGTGGGCTTCGGCCCATGCCCGGGACTCCGCCCCCACGCGGCGGCGCAGCTCGGGATCCGAGGCGAGCGACTCGATCTCACGCGCGAGTGCCGCCGGGTCGCCCGGGGGCACGAGCCTCGACGAGGGCGGGACGATCTCGGGGATGCCGCCGATACGGCTCGCGACGATCGGGAGGCCGGATGCCAGTCCCTCGCCCACCGTGAGCGGACACGGGTCCGGCCAGCGGGACGGGATGACGAACACCTCGGCGTCTGCCAGCACCGCAGGCAGCGACGCGCGATCGACGAAGGGCTCGAACCGGATGCTCGCGCTGCTCCGCTGCGCGAGTCGGCGCAGGCGCGCCTCGTACTCGGAGAGCGGAGCGTCGCGCGCGAAGCCGGCGCTGCCGACGACGACGAACTCGACGCTCGGGTCGTTCACGAGCGCCGCCGCGCGCACGAGAACGTCGGCGCCCTTGTCGGGGATCACCCGCCCGACGAACAGCACTCGGACGCGCTCGCCGGACTGAACTGGAGCGGGACGCGGCGCGGCGCCCTCCGTGAGCTCGGCCGAGCGGTCGGTCCAGGGGACGAACCTCGTCGTATCCGATCCGTTCCGCACCACTCGGACGCGGTCGGCGAGCGGCCGGGGCAACCGGGCCCGTGTCGCGTCGGCCAGGGAGTCGCTGACGCAGACGATGGCCGCGGCGCTCTGCAACATCCTGCCGGCCTCGGCTCGGGTGTACGTCCGCAGGAGTTCGTTGTGCGCGTAGAGCACGACCCGGTGTCCACTCCCCTCGAGGAGGTCGACCAGGACCGGCGCGTTGTGCGCGAGGACAACCCCGGGCGCGAGTCCGCGAATGGCGTCCGCGACCGGGCGATAGTACGCGGCGATCGCCGGTCGGCTCCCGCCGAGCGCTCCGCGGAGGACGTCGAGGCGGCGGGCGCGCCCGGCGGGAGCCGGCGCTCCGGTGTACTCGACGACCTCCGCGCTGTCGTAACGCGGCCGGTAGGTCGAGCCATCGATGACGACGCGGTGCGGAGCGTCGCCCGAGGCGACGGCCGCTGACGCGATACCGTGCACGACCGTGGGGATCGCCGACCCCGTGCGCGGGGAGAAGTGATCGCCCGGCGTGATCGCGTGGATGATCGACGGGCCCGGCATCAGGCGTATCCCCACGACGCCAGCAGCTGCGAGAAGCGGTGCTTCATGGTGTGCTCAGACAGGGTGCGCCGCTGACTCCGCTCGGCCATCGCCGCGGCGAGCGCCGGCTCTCTGAGCAGGCGCATGACCGGCTCGACCAGCTCATCCGGGTGCGACCAGTGGATCATCTCCGTATCGGGCTCGAAGAATTCGGGTGCATGCATGCCATCCGTGGCGACCACACCGCCCGCGCCTCCAATCTCGAAGACGCGCGGGCTCACCCCGGTTTCTGGACTGCGATGGCCGTTCACGCAGATCCTCGCGGCTCCCGACATCGAGACGGAGCGCTCGAGGCTCACATCGCCCTCGTGCCCGATCTGCGCTGACGGCGTCACCCACTGCGGCCACAGTTTCCCCACCACGTCGACCGCGATGCCGGCGCCGACCAGGGCGTGCACCGCTTCACGCCGGCTCGGGTACGGTGCTCCCAGCACGAGGGGACGCCCGGACGAGGGCATGGGCGCTGGCGCGATCGGTGCGAACCCCTGCGGGACGTAGTCGAAACGAATGCCGCGGGCGTCGGAGAGGGAGCGCGCCTCGATGGGATTGAAGGTCGCGCGATGGTCGAACGAGGCGAAGTCGAGCCCCGAGCGCGGGATCGTGTCGAAGTCGTCGAGGAGCCAGACGCCGGAGGCCCTCGCTCGTTCGTCGAGTTCGCCGAGGATCCGGTCGTTCGCCAGGCGGTCGGCGTTCACGAACAGTGCGAGATCGTAGGTCTCCTGCGTGCGGCGCACGAACGCCCGGAAACGCGATTGCTCGGACCACAGGTAATCGCGCTGGACGCCGAAGGCGGCGGGGACGGTCACGGTGAGCGTCCGCCGGGCTCGCGTGAGGAAGTCGTACTGACGGAGGCCGACGTACGTCGTGACCTCGTGCCCCAGTGAACGCAGCGCCTGCTCGTACGTCGCGGTGTACCCGCGATACCCGATCCCGACGAGCAACAGCTTCACACGTCGACCCTATGCCGTGCGTGCAGCGACCTCGGCCCGAGTCGACAGGCCCCGACTCTCGATGCCGTGACGGCGTTCACCTCGCAGAGGTCACGATGGAGATCAATTCGCTCAGCCTCCGCGCGTATGCGTCCGTGCCGTACCTCTCGCGCGCTTCTGAACCGACGCGCGCGTCGGAAGCGGTTCGCCCGAGAAGGACGTCGATGACGGCGTCGGCGAACGCGCCCGGTTCGTCCGTCACGATGAACGGATGCCGGCCGTGGGCGTCGAGCACGCCCTCAGCGCCGATCCTCGTCGAGACCACGGGAAGGTCCCGCACGAGCGCATCGATCGTCTTGAACTTCACGCCGGCACCCGAGTGCAGCGGAACCACGGCGACGGTGACGCGGCCGTAGAGCGCTTCGAGGTCGTCGACGTAGCCCGTCACCACGATGTCGGGACGTCGTTCGGCGGCTGCGCGGAGGGCATCCGGCGGATGCGCGCCCGCCAGCACGAGCCTGGCCTCGGGAACGGCAGCGGCGACGCGCGGCCAGACGTCGTGCATCAACCACGTGGCCGCCTCGACGTTCTCGCGTCGGTTGAAGGCCGCGACGAAAACGGCCGTCGGCTCCTCCGGCGCGTCGCGATGGGGGGGCTCCGGGCCGGAATCCCACAGCGGCGGATCGATCCATTCGGCCGGGCTGCGGCCCCGCGATCGGCCGGAGATGTGCGCATCCTTCGGGCTCAGCGTGACGAGGATGTCGGCCGCATCCGACGACCGCCGGTGCGTCGCGGCTGCGGCCGCCGTCCGCCAGGCACGCCAAAGCACCTTCTTCGGCGCTCGCTGGCGCCATGCCGCGATCAGCCACCTCACCTCGCGCTGGAGAGGGATGTCGTGGGCGAACAGCATGGTCCGCGTGGATGGCGTCGCGGTCCGAAGCGCGAACGCCATCTCGGACCAATGCGCCTCCACCAGATCCGCTGCCTCGACGAGGGCGATCACACCGGCATCGCGGAGTATCGCGGAGCGCCGGCTCCATTCGAGCTGATGCGGGGCGATGAGGCGACCCGCTCGGTCGATCAGCGCGGTCGTCCGACCGGCCCGTCGATCGACGAGCAGGATCCGATCAGGGCGTTCGGTGCGCCGGATGGCATCGCGGTTGAGTTCGCTGCTCGGTGCCACGATCACGACGTCGTGGCCGAGTCCTTCCAGGGTCGCGATGTGGCGACGGTAGAGCTCGCCGCCGGCGTGCGGGACGCCGGGGTAGGGGACGAAGAGCGAGAAGCTGACGATGTGCATATCGGGCGAGGATTCACTGAGCTTGTCTTGTGATGTGGTCGCTGGCGTCCGCGCGGCCACGCTCGGCAGGCGGATCTGAGGTTCGCACTCTACCGCTACGGCCGTGAAGGCGACCGTCCGTCAGCTCAGCGTCGCGCGACGATGAGCCCGTCGAGCGCGTCGAGCAGCGCCCCACTGACGATCGGGTCGACCTTGCGGCAGAAGGGCGATCCGGACGCGAGCAACGTCTCGAGATCGTCGCGAGTCCATGTCGTCGGCTCGTCGCGAGCGACGTCCCACACCATGCGGGTGACCGGCGGCATCGGGGCCGGTGGGCTCCGCCATGCGAGCGGGGTGACGAGGGCGGACTCGTCCGGGATGACGGAGCGACGGTACACGCGCCGGAGTCGGGAGCCGGGCGCGAGATCCACGTCGAGGAGCCGGTCCAGCTCCGGTCGTCGTAGAGCCAGCCACTGGCTGCCGTACCAGCACGGCATCGCCGGTTCGAAGGGCGACGGGATGCGACGCAGGCCCCAATGCACGCCACGCCCCCGATCCACGTGGCGCACGCTCAGGATCGGCTCCATGCGCAACGCCAGTGCGTCGCGGACGCGGCGCAGGAACGCTCCGCCCCTGCCG
The DNA here is from genome assembly GCF_037199545.1 of Agromyces sp. CCNWLW213. Lineage (NCBI taxonomy): Bacteria > Bacillati > Actinomycetota > Actinomycetes > Micrococcales > Microbacteriaceae > Agromyces > Agromyces sp. CCNWLW213. The sequence continues at coordinate 70,771 of NZ_JBBBDX010000003.1, forward strand.
GGGACCCGGAGGCCCATACGGCTCGCCGGCGTGCGGAACCAGCGGTAGTCGTAGCGCGTGAGAATGTCGCTGCCCTCGCCGTGACGGCGACCCCATCGAGGGGTGTACGCGACGGGCTCGGCAGAGCCGATCCAGCTCTCGGCGGCCATCGCCTCGGACTCCCATTCCTCGAGCCTCCGGACCGGATAGTCCTGGCCGGAGACCAGGCAGACGAGGTCCGGATCGGTCCGCTCGCGCGCGGCGGACAGGCCGCTGAGCATCGCCTCGACGAGCTCCCACGAACCCCAATCAGCATCGAGACCGTGCTCGACGATGTCGACCCGTTCGTCGACCGGGTGCGCGGGGAATCGCTCCCGCCGGCTGTCATGGGCGATGAGCACCCTCGAGTGCGGACTCGACATCAGGATCGCCCGAGCCAGCCGGTGCACCTGCGGCCAGCCCCGGTGGCTGAGGATCACGTAGCAGATCCGAGGCCGCTGGGCGTCGGGCGCCGCTGGGGCTTCTTCCGAGTGCACGCAGCCAGCATAGGATCGAGCCGGCGCGTGGGCGATCGTGCCGGCACCCGGAGCCGACGGATTCCGGGCGGGTGGAGCTTGGAACATGAGCGAGGCGGTACGGCTCAGCGTGTGCGTCGTCACGTACGAGCGTACGGCGTTCCTCGAGCGGTGCCTGGCGGTCCTGGCCGCGGAGCTCGACGACGACGCCGAGGTCGTGGTGGTCGACGCTTCGCGCGCCGACCACACGCGCGAGGTCCGCGCCGTCATGCCCGCGGCGAGGTACGTGCACGCGCCCTCCCTCGCGGGGTGGATGACGCGATCGCGCAACGAGGCGCTCCGGCACGTCCGCGGTGACCTCGTCGCCTTCCTCGATGACGACGTGGTCGTCCGGCGGGGATGGCAGGCGGCCCTCGATGCGGCCTTCGCGGACGAGAGCGTCGCCGCGGTCGCCGGTCGCACGTGCAACGGGCTGCCGGGTGAGGAGGAGTACGACCGGGAGATCGGTCGCCTGCTTTCCGACGGCACCCTCACCGACGGCTTCGCCGCGGACGTCCCGCAGCTCGTCGACGTCGACCATGGCATCGGCGCGAACATGTCCTTCCGTCGCGCGGTCCTCGCCGAGTTGGGCGGCTTCCGCGACGACTACCCGGGCACGTCCATCCGCGAGGACACGGACATGTTCCTGAGGGTTCGCGCGATGGGCGGACGTTCGGTGTTCGCGCCCGAGGCGATCGTCGACCACCTGCCCGCGCCCCACGTGCGCGGTGCACGGTTCGACACCCGGTACAAGCTCTACGGTCGGCGCAATCACATGGTGCTGCTCGCGCGTGACGGAGGCATCGGTTCGCGCATGCTTCGGCGGTGGGTGGCCGCGCAGTTCCGGAACGTTCGGGCCGCCGGCGGCTTTGGGGCGGGGGCGAAGCGACTCGGGGTGACGACCCTCGGCGTGCTCTGGGGTGCGGGCGCCATGCTTCGGGATGCCCGCTGGCGACCGACGCCGCCGCAGCGGACCGACCCCGTCGGCAACGAGCTGCGGCGCATCCTCGGCGGCGAATCCGCCTGACCGCATCTCAGCGGGCAGGTCCATGCGGGTCCTCACCCCCGCGCAGCCGCTCCAGCGCCCCGGCCATGGCGTCCACACGCTCGCTCCAGTCGGCGACGCGCGCGTCGATCCGATCTGGGAAGTGCCACCTCGCGGGCAGAGACGCGGCGACGGCCTCGGGGAAGTAGCCCCGGCTCGCGACCGTGATGCGCGCATCGCCGGCGTCGCGGAACCCGGCGACCGCGGTGGTCACGACGGGCCGCCCCACCGCCTGGTACTCGTAGAGCTTCAGGGGGTCGAGGCTCTCGGTGAACGCGGTGACGACGTGCGGCACCACGAGCACGTCGGCGTGCTGGAGGTAGCCGATGACCTCGTCACGCGGGCGGGGGCCGAGTAGCCGCACACCGGCGTGCCGCAGCTGCTCCTCCTCGGTCGGGGTGAGCGCGTTCGGCCCGACGAGCACGAGCGAGCCGCGCGCACCGATCGCCCGTGCCGTGGCCGCGCAGAGGTCCACGTCGAGCCGGTCGCGGTGCAGCGTGCCGAGGTAGAGGGCGACGGCGCCCTCCGGCAGGTCGCTCGGTCGGAGAGCCGGTCGGCGGTACGCGGCGGTGTCGACCGCGTTGGGCACGAGCGTCACCTCCCGGACCGCCTGCTTGCGCCGGACCAGCTCCGGCGAGCAGACGACGACCACACGGGCGAGGCGCATGAGCGACGCCTCGCTAGCGGTGATCCTCTCGAGTTCGGCTGCCGGGCGGTCGGCCGCGAGCCAGTCGTCGGTGATGTCGTAGAGCGTCGGCCAGCCGGTGCGTTCGGCCAGTACCGCCATCCCGGGGTCGTTGATCCAGAGCAGCGGATGGCGCATGCCTAGTCGATCGGCTCCGATGAGGATGCCGCGCACGAGCCGGTCGTCGGCCCGCGGGTCGAGCCGGCGCGGCATCCACTTGGTCAGCTGAAGCCGGTGGAGCCGACCGTCGGCCACGCCCTCGACCTCGGCGAGTCCGGCTCCGCGGCGCGGCCGGCGCTTCGAGCGGAGGTCGTGCGTGGGGTCGGCGGGCGGCTCGACGAAGAGCACCCGAAGCGCCGGGTCGCGAGCGAGGAGACCGGCGACGAGGTGCTGGTTGCGTCGCCAGACCTGGTCCCAGCCCTCGAGCGAGACGACGATGAGGTCGGTCATTCGGCTCCGTCCGCGGGGAGGTGACGACTCAGCGTAACGGAGGCGGTCCGGGCGGGACGCGGCCGGGCGGCGGATATCGTGGTGCCGGGAGGTCCGATGCGCATCGTGCAGATCGTGCCGTTCATCGGCCCGGGAAGCGGTGTCGCGGGAGTCGCGTGGAACCTCGACCGGGAACTGCGGGCGCTCGGCGCGACCGTCGAGAGCTTCACCTACGCGTCGGCGGCGAAGGGGCTGCGCGAGGTCCGGGTCCGCGGATGGCGCACCGCGCGCATCGCGCAGGCGCAGCGCATGGTGTGGTTCAGCCTCGTCGGCACCCGGCGGGCCAAGGCCTTCCTCGCCGAGCGGCCCGACGCGGTCTCGATCTGCCACAACAACGCCATGGTGGGTGACGTGTACGTGAACCACGGCGTGCTGCTCGCCGCGATGCGCGCCCGCGGCAACTCGGCGTTCCGGTTCCTGCGCGATCCGACGCACATCTTCACCCACCTGCGCGACGTGATCCGCTACCGCTCGGGCATCCACCGTCGGATCGTCGCGCTGAGCGACGCCGAGATCGGCGTGCTGACCCGCACGTACGGGCAGGTGCGACCGCCGATCGTGGTGATCCCCAATGGCGTCGATCCGGAGCGGTTCCGCCCGCCCACCGATACCGAGCGCCGGGAGGCGCGCGCGCGGTTCCACCTGGACGATGAGGACCGGGTCGCCGTGTTCGTCGGACACGAGTTCGACCGCAAGGGATTGCCCATCGTGCTCGAGGCGTTGGCCTCGGCGCCGACCCTGCTCCTCATGGTCGTCGGAGGCAATGCACGGCTGCTCGAGCGGGCGAAGGCGACGGCCGACCGCTTCGGCGTCGCCGATCGCGTGCTCTTCGTCGGTCAGCACGGCGACGTGCGGCCGCTGCTCGCCGCCGCGGACCTGTTCGTGCTCCCGAGCTACTACGAGTCGAGTGGCCTGGTCTTCCTCGAGGCCCTCGCGAGCGGCCTGCCGGTGATCGCGACCCCGGTGGGCGTCGCGGCCGAGCTCGTGCGCAACGGCGAGAACGGGTACCTCGTGGGGCCCGACTCGCACGAGGTCGCAGATCGGCTCGAACAGCTCGCGGCCGTGGACCTCGCGTCGTGGCGCGAACGAGCCCGCGCGAGCATCGAGGGGTGGACCTGGACGGATGTCGCGCGCCGCTACCTCGAACTCGCTGAGCAGGTCGCGATCGAGAAGGCGCGCTGACCGGTGCCGATCAGCGCAGGACGCTCCGGTAGACGCGTTCGGTTCCGGCGGCCTGGGCCCGCAACGAGAAGCGTCGTTGCTGCACGCAGTGCATCACGCCGCCGAGCGCCAGCCGGCCATCGTCGTCGTCGGCCAAGCGGCGGAGGCGCGTCGCGGCATCCTCGATGTCATCGACCGCGAACAGGCACCGATCCTCGAGCCCCTCGAACACCTCGAGATGACCGGCGGCGCCGGCTGCCAGCACGGGCAGTCCTCCAGCCATGGCCTCGAGCACCGTCAGGCCGAGACCCTCGATCGGGCACGGCGCGATGAGCATCCCGGCACGATCCATGACGTCGGGGAGGTCGGCGCGATATCCGAGGAACCGCACGGCGGCGCCGACGCCGAGCTCGTGGGCCAGCCCCTCGAGCGCGGACCGCTCCGGGCCTCGGCCTGCGATCTCGAGTGTCCAGCCCGCCTCGGCGAGGCCCGCCGCGGCGAAGGCGCGGATGCCGACGTGCCCGTGCTTCTCTGGCTGCAGTCGCTGGGCCATGAGGACGGTCCGTTCGCGCAGCAGACCGTCGCGCAGTGGCCGAGCCTCGACGCCCGAGTAGACCACCGTGCTCGGCCCGTCGATCGCCGAGGCGACGGCCCGGCTGATGGACAACTGCGCGTCGATGGTGGGCCTGAGGAGCGGGCTCACGGGGACCGGGCCGATGCGCCCGCGAGGCTTGGCGAAGTGCCGGGTCGCGACGACTGCCGGGCGACGGAGCCGTCCGACCAGGCCGGCGGCCGTGCCCAGTTCCGCGGCGGTCATATGCGTGTTGACGACGTCGACGCCGGAGCCCAGTCGCCGGACGGCGCGCGCCACGTCGAGCGTCCGCGCGGCTGGGGCGTGCAGGACACCGATCGGATCGAGCGCCTCCCGCATGCTCTCCACCGCTCCGCCGATGACGGCGACCTCGTGCCCGTCGGCGTGCTGCTGCCGCGCCAGGCGCAGGACGAAGCGTTCAACGCCCGAGAACCCGTCGGAGCGAATGGCGTGGAGGACGCGCAGCCGCGTCACCGTCACCGCCGTCCCCGGCTGAGCAGCTCGCCGAGCAACTCGAGGTAGCGATCGGAGATCGCAGGCCATCCGTGCTGCTCGGCGGTGGCGCGAGCTCGGTCCCGCCACGCGGAGCGGTCGAGCTCAGAGAGCTCCTTCAGCCGCGCCCCGATCCGGTCGGCCCGACCGTCGACGAGGTACCCGTTCTCGCCGTCGGCGATGAGCTCGGGCGCGAAGCCGACCGGGGTCGCGATCACCGGCAACCCGCAGGCGAGCGCCTCGAGGAAGACCAACCCGCTCGACTCGTAGTGGCTCGGCAGGACGAACAGGTCGGCGGCGTGGTAGAACGGCACAACGTCCGGCCGAGAGCCGACGAACGCGACCCGGTCGGCCACGCCACGGCGCTCGGCCAGTGCCCTTGCCTGACGGATCATCGAGGATGTGCCGCCGACCACGACGAGTCCGACGTGCGGAGCCGCTCCGAGCGCCTCGAGCACGAGCGGAAGCCCTTTCCGCTCGAACTCATGGCCAACGAACACCGCGAGCACCAGGTCGTCGGAGAGCCCGACCCCGGCGCGCCCCGCGGCCCGCTCCTCCGGTGTGGGTGGTCGGTACGCCTCGGTGTCCACCCCGTTCGGGATCACCCGGATCGGCGGCCGCACGCGTCCGTAGGTCGATACGAGCAGTTCGGCCTCGTGCGCGGTCAGGGCGACGACCGCCCGGTGTGCGCGCCCCCGGTAGCGCACGCGGTCCCTGGCCGCCGTGAAGAGATGGACGGGGTTGCGCACCATGCGCCAGAAGTAGTTGCCGCGCGCCCGCATGGCCACCTGCAGCAGGCCGTGGTTGACGTAGACATCACCCGTCATGACGTCGTTGTGGCAGATGCTGACGGCGCCGGGTCGTTCAGCGAGGAACCGCTTCGCCCGCGCGGTTCCGACTGTGCTGAACCAGACCACGTTGACGGCGCGCTCGAGATGCATGCCGATCCCCGATCGCGGATGTCGCCGCCGGCGACGGCCCGCGGTGTCCGCGGTGAAGCGCTCGACCCTCGCGCCGCGCGCGAGGAACTCGCGCTCGAGTTCGAAGGCCACGCCCTCGACCCCGCTGCCACGGGCGATCGCCGGTGCGATCTGCACGATGTGGAGGTCGTTCGCGGAGGGCCCATCGGCTCGCGCCGGACCGGTGCGGTCGGCGCCGGGCACGTTGGAGTCGCTCCACGCATCCGATGCTGCACCCACGACTCTCCCAGCTCCTCGCGACCTCTCGGCGGCTTCGGCCGGCCGGAATCCAGCAGCAACCCTATCCGCACACGCACGTCGGTGCCTGAGCCCGCCGGCCGGAGCACGTAAGCTCCCATGTCGTGCAGGACAGCGCAGGCGACCGGTCCCGCCGGGCTCCGTCGGTGCTCACTATCGCAACCGTCGCGGTCGCGGCGCCGATGGGGGCGTCCGTCTACCAGGAACGCATCGCCGACCGCGCACCCGATGCGCTCGGCGCCGACTGGGCGGTGCGTCGGGCGGTCTTCCGATCGATGTCCTCCCCTCTGCCCGGCAATCGGCGACTGCCGTTCGGCGCTGTCACGCGAGCTTCCCCGCGGGTCAGGAGAGCGCTCGGGCGGCTCGTCTATCCCAGGGGCGCGGTCACGCACCGGATGAACCTGGAGCTGCCGCCTGCTCCGAACGGGGACGTCATCACGCTCCACGATGTCGTCGCCTGGAGGTTCCCCGATGAGTCGGCGCCGGTCGCGGCCGCCGAGGAGGAGGCCCGTCGAGCGGACGCCGTCATCTGCGTATCGGAGTTCAGCGCGAACGAGGCCGTCGACTTCCTCGGCATCCGCGACCCGTACGTCGTGCACAACGGCATCGACGACGCGTTCTTCGACGCGACGCCCCTCAGCGCCTCCGACCGGGGGGCGCTCGGCCTGCCCGCCCGCTACGTGCTCCATGCCGGCGGAGCATCCAGCCGGAAGAACCTGCCCGCGCTTGCCGAGGCGTGGCCGATCGTGCACCGGAACCGGCCCGACCTCGAGCTCGTTCTCAGCGGCCCCCCGCACCCGACGCGCACCGCGCTCTTCAGGGGCATGCCCGGCACCCGCATGCTCGGCCGGGTCGCCGACGCGCTCGTGCCAGGTCTCGTCGCCGGCGCGGCTGCCGTCGTCGTGCCATCGCTCTACGAGGGGTTCGGGCTGCCGGTCCTCGAGGCGATGGCCGCCAATGTGCCGGTGGTCGCCGCCCGGACGAGCAGCCTTCCCGAAGTGGCAGGAGATGCCGCGCTGCTGGTCGAGCCGACCGCTGCAGGCGTGGTCGAGGGGCTCCTCGCCGTCACTGTTGACGATCCGGCGGTCCGGGCACTCGTCGCCGCCGGGCGGGCGCGAGCCACGGGCTTCACCTGGGATGCCTCGGCGCGGGCGCACGCGCGCGTCTGGCGCTCGCTGGAGTGACCGGGCGTATCACGCCAGGTCGTAGAGCGAGCGGTACGCTCCTGCGACGCGACCCCAACGGAATTCGTCGATGCGTTCGCGGCCGGTGCGAGCGAGCCTCGAGCGCAGCGCGGCATCGTCGTGCAGGCGCCGCAGCGCACCTGCGAGGGCATCGCCGTCGAGAGGATCGACGAGGAGTCCGTCGATGCCGTCGTGAACGAACTCCGGGGCGCCGCCGCGGCTCGTCATGATCAGCGGCGCGGCGGCGCGCCATGCCTCCAGGGCGACGATGCCGAACGGCTCGAGTCTGCTCGGGACGGCGACGGCGATCGACCGCTCCATCACCGAGGCGACCTGACCGGCATCGAGGCGACCGAGCATCGCGACTCTGCCATCGAGGGCGAGGTCGGTGATGCGTCGCTGGAGTGCCGCGCGCTCGGGGCCGTCGCCGCCGATGAGCAGCCGCGTGTCCTCGGGTAGCTCTGCAGCGGCGAACGCATCCAGGAGCAGGTCGAATCCCTTGTGGGGACCGAGTCGGCCGACTGCGGTGAAGAACGGTCGCGGATCATCCAGCGCCGCGAGACGCGGTTCGGATTCGCTGGCGCGCACGGAGCCGTCGACCCCGTTCGGCACGACGCTCCCGCCGCGCAGGCCGTACGAGGTGCGCAACTCGTCGAGCACCCACTGGGATGGTGCGGTCACGAATCGGGCGCGGGCGAGTGCCGAGCGGAGCGAGCGTCTCAGGAGGGCCGATCTCGCGAATGCGCCGCGGTCGTCGGCGGAGGTCTCGCCGTGCGACGTCACGGCGATGGGCAAGCTCCAGAGCCGCCCCAACACCAAGGCGTAGACGCCGTTGGGTCCGAAGCAATGGACGTGCAGCAGCTCGGGCTCGAACGATCGCCGCGCTCGGGACCATGCGAGGAGGGCCGGTGGAGCGTCACGCACCAGCCCAGCGATCGAGCGGAGGTTGCGGGCCGGAAGCGGCGTGGGGAGGTATCGCACGACGACGCCGTCGACCTCGCGAACACCCAGGCGCTCACCCCGGTCGACGGTCCACACTTCGACATCGATGTCCGGATGCTGCGAGAGTTCATGCGCAACCTGGCGGACATGCTCCTCGACGCCACCGAAGTGCGGCGCGTAGGACGATGCGACGAGGGCGACCCGCCGTGGCCGCATTCTGCGAGCGTCGGCCTCCTCGACGGCCGGCCGGAATCGCCCCTCGACCCGCACCGGCCCGAGCCGGTAGATGGCCGCGCGCCGTCGCGCGGCCGCCCCGCGGTCGCCCCGCAGCACCACGGCGCGTGCCGACGCCCCGAGCCACTGCCCGATCCGCGCCCACTGCCAGCCCAGCGCGCCGTAGTGCTTGCGCAGGTAGCGCTCCTGCGAGGCGTGGAAGTGCGCCTCGCGTCGGCGCGGGTCGCCGCCCGTGCCGGCGCCGACGTGCACCGCGCGCGCAGCCGGGACCGCGGCGTGCCGCCATCCGAGCCGGTGCGCGCGGAACGCCCAGTCGGCCTCCTCGGCGTAGAGGAAGAAGCGCTCGTCGAAGCCGCCGACCTGCGCGAGGGCCTCGGCACGCAGGAGCAGCACGGAGCCGATGACGTAGGTGGGGTCGCGGCGCAGCCGCGCGAGGCCGATCGCCTCGAGCCAGGTTCCCGCGGGGGACGGCAGCCACCAGTCGACCCGGGCGGGACGACCGTCGTCGCCGACCTGCACCGGCCCGACGCTGGCGAGGTCGGGCTCCGCGCGCAGGGCGCGCTGCAGGATCCCGATGTCGTCGGGGGCGATCGCGGCGTCGGGGTTCAGCAGCAGCACGTCGGCACCGGGCACCAGCCGGTCGCCGAGGCCCACGTTGACGCCCGCGGCGAAGCCGCCGTTGCGGCCCGGGTCGACGTACCGGACGCCGAGCTCCGCGCAGAGGGCGGCGATCTCGGGCATCGACGAGTTGTCGACGACGGTCACGGGCAGCTCGCGAACGGGCTCGAGCGCGCGCCGGAGCAGGTCGGGGGAGCCGTAGGCCACGACCACGACCTCCACGGGTGGCGCGACCGCGCTCGGGGTCGCGGCGTCGACGGATGCCTCGTGGCGCACGGACCGGTAGAGCTCGAGGTAGTCGCGGGCCACCGCGGTCCAGCTGCATTCGCGGGCGCGGGCGGCGCCCAGTGCGCGGAGCTCCGCCGCGCGCGGACCCGCCGCGTCGCCGAGCGCGGTCGCGAGCGCCGCCGGGTCGCCCGCGGGCACCACGATCCCGGCGCCGCCCACCACGTCGGGCAGCGCGCCCGCGTCGCTCGAGACGACCGGAACGCCGCACGCCATCGCCTCGACCGCCACGCGCCCGAACTGCTCGGTCCACGACGTCGTCGGCAGGGACGGCACCGCGAGCACGTCGAGCGAGCGGAGGAAGCCTGGGACGTCGTCGGGGTCGACCGCGCCGACGAGGTCCACGCGGTCGGCGACGCCCGCAGCGGTCGCGAGCGACGGCAGGGCGTCGTGGAGCGGGCCCGTTCCGGCGATGCGGAGGCGCAGCCGCGGATCGCGCGCGAGCGCGTCGAGCAGCACCCCGAGGCCCTTCTCGGGGACCAGGCGGCCGAGGAAGCCGACGGTGATCGCGCCATCGCGCGCAGCGCCATCCGTCGTCGCGTCACCTCGCGTCACGGGACGGAACCGCTCGAGGTCGACGCCGAGCGGGATGACCCGCGCCCGCCCCGCGAACCCCTTCGCCTCGACGATGCGCGCGGCCTCGGTGTTGCACGCCGAGACGCCCGAGGCGGCGCGCAGCGCACGGCGCTCGAACCAGCGGAACGGGATCGGGTAGCGCTTGCGCAGGTTCTGCGCGGTGTAGAGCACGACCGGCGGGCGGTCGCGTCGACGCCTGCGCAGCGCCCGGAGCAGCAGGATCTCGGCCGTGGCCAGCGCGAACGGCTCCTCGTGCACGTCGAGCACGTCCCACGTCTCGCCGAGCGCTCGCCAGATGGGTCGCGGGTCGTAGACGAACAGGGCGGGGTGGCGGCCGAGCGTACGGGCGCCCACGACGCGCTCACCGTCGGATGGCGCTGCACGCCCACCGGCACCCAGGGCGACCTCGACGCCACCGGCGTGCCACGACCGCGCGCAGACGACCGCGACGTCGACGCCCAGTTCGGTGAGCTCGCGCTCGCGCCCGCGCCACTCGTCGACGACGGCGCTGTGCGACACCCGCAGTACGCGCACGGCACCCCCCTCTAGACTCTGAGGAAACCTTATCCGTGGCGAGCGCGGGTCGTCTGCGGAGCGTGGGGGTGATGACGTGCAGCGGGAGTCCTTCACCGTGCTCGTCGTCTGCACCGGCAACCTCAACCGGTCGGCGCTCGCCGGGGCGCTGCTGCGAACCTGGGCCGACTGGTACCTCCCCGCGGGCGTCGCGTCGCAGGTGACGGTGGCGAGCGGCGGACTGGCCGCGCCGGTCGGCAGCCACATGCGCAGCCGCACCCGAATCATCGCCGCGGCGCTCGGCGCCGACGGGTCCGAGCACCGTGCCGTCCAGGTGACCGAGGCGGGGATCCGCGCGGCCGACCTCGTGCTCGTCGCCGAGGCGACGCAGCGCGACCAGGTGCTCGGGTTCGCGCCGGGCGCCTTGAAGCACACGTTGACCATCCGCGAGGCGGGCGCCATCGCGGCCCGCATGACCTCCGGGGCGCCGCCCGCCTCGCTCGACGAGCTGCACGCGCGCGCCTCCGCACTCGCCGCGAACCGCGCGCTCGCCACGGGCGTCCCGACCGACGTCATCGACCCGCAGGGCCGGGACGACGACGCGTACCGCGAGATGGCCCGGCAGGAGGTTCCGGCGCTCGCCCGGTTCGCCTCGGTGCTCTTCGGCATGCCGCCGCGCGAGGTCGCCGCGTACGACGAGGCCGTGACGGATGCCGCGGCGTTCCCGTTCGAGGATGCTCGTGGCCGTGACGGCGGGGGCCGGGTCCGGCCCCGGGCCGGCGCGACGGCCGCCGACGGCGACGGATCGCGCACGCGCGGGCGGCGCCGGGCATGACGCCGGAGACGACCCCGGGGGCGCCGGCTCCGGCGACGCCTCCGGAGCTCGACCGGCGGCTGCGGGTGCTCCACCTCGATCACACCGGGGTGCCCGGCGGTGCCGAGTTCGCCCTGCTGCGGATGCTGCGCGCCCGGCCGCGCTGGGCGCCGGTCGTCCACCTGGCGCCGTCGCCCGAGGGGGCCGGCGTCTACGCGGGGCTCCCCGCGCGGGTTCCGACGAGGATCGCCGGCGTGCGGCAGCCGGCCGGGGCGAGTTCGGGCGGCCGGCTCGCGGCGCTCGGCGTCGGGCTTCGCGTCGTCGCCCAGGCCGTCGTCGTGCGCGCCTCCCGCGCCTTCCGCACCGCCGACGTGATCGACGCGAACACTGCGCGATCCGCGGCGTACGGGGCGCTCGCGGTCCGCGGCACGCGACGGACGTTCGTCGTCCACCTCCGCGACCTCGTCGAGCCCGAGGCGCTCGGCCGCGCCGGGCATGCGCTCATGGTGCGGGTCGTGCTCCCGCGCGCCGACGGCGTGGTCGCGAACTCGCGCGCGACGCTCGAGTCGGCGCACGCGCACCTGCGAACGGCGGCGCTCGCCGAGGTGATCCCGAGCGCGTCCGGGCTGCGCGTCGGCTCCACCCCCGCCGCGGGGTCACACGAGGCCGGCGTCCGGACGGTGGGCATGCTGGCGCGCATCGATCCGTGGAAGGGCCAGCTGCAGCTGCTCGAGGCCTTCGCCCGTGCGTTCCCCGCCCGCGACACGCGACTCCAGCTCGCGGGCTCGGCCCCCTTCGGGCACGAGGCGTTCGCCGCTGCGCTGGTCCGGCGTGCCGACGAACTGGGGGTGCGGGATCGGCTCGACCTCCTCGGGCACGTCGACGACGTCGACGCGGTGCTCGCCGGCTGGGATGTCGCGGTGCAGGCCTCGACGCGTCCCGAGCCGCTCGGGCAGAACGTGCTGCAGTACCTCGCCGCGGCTCGCGCGGTCATCGCCGCCGACGAGGGCGGACCCCGCGAATGGATCGTCGACGGCGTGAACGGCGTGCTCGTTCCGCCGCGCGAGGTCGACGCGCTCGCGGCGGCGCTCGTCCGGCTCGACGCGGATCCGGCGCTCCGCGCCCGCCTCGCCGCCGGAGCGGCCGCCACCCCGGGCCTGCTCGACGACGAGGCGGTGGCGCGGGCGCACCACGCGTTCTACGCGCGCGTGCTCGACTCGGTGGCGTCGCGCGGGTCGCGCTCGTCCGCCTGAACCGACGCATCCAGCGCGTCGACGCCCGCCGGTCCGGCGGTCACGAACGCCGTGATCGCGTCGAGCGCGGCATCCGCCCCCAGCACCCGGTTGTGCCCGTGCCCGTCGGTCACGACGAGGCGCGAGCGCTCGCCGTGCGCGGCGTGCAGCCGTTCGGCCTCGCCGACGGAGACCTCGCGATCGGTGCGATCGTGCACGACGAGCAGCGGCATCCGCTCGGGCAGCGGGCTCGAGACGCCGTCGAACCGCGGCCACGGGTCGGCGAGGTGGGGCAGGATGCGGCGGCCGAACCGGCGGGCGAGCGCGTCGGCGCTCGCGGGGCCGATGCCGACCCTCCCGGCGAACGTGTCGACCAGGTAGCGCGCGTCGGCCATGCCGGCGATCGCGACGAGGGCACCGGCGGCGACGCCCTCGCCGACCGCGGTGCGCGCGGCCATGGCGCCGAACGAGTGGCCGATCACGGTGTGGAAGCGCCCATGGCGGGACTGGAGCGCCTCGATCGCCGCGAGCCAGTCGCGGATGTCGGTGCGGCGCCCCGGTGAGTCGCCGTTCGCCGGCGCGTCGAAGGCGACGAGCCGGAAGCCCTCGGACCGCAGCTCGCGCACGATCGGGGCGAACTGCGAGGCGCGGCCGCGCCATCCGTGCACGAGGAGGATCGTGTCGGGACCGCTGCCCCACTCGTAGGCGACGACCTCGCGACCCCGCACGTGGAGCGTGCTGCGCCGCGCGGCGTCGTGGATCGCCCGGTCGCCCGGCCGGACGGGCAGGGGACTGCCGACCCGCATGAACAGGGGCAGGGCGAGGCGCGCGGCGGCCTGCGGGGAGACGCGCTCGGCGGCTCGGACGGTCGCGGCGACGGCGGCGAGGGCGCGGGACATGGTGGCTCCGATCCGGCGGTGGCGCGGGTCGGGGGCGGCCGCGGCATCCGCTCGATGAATCAATACGAACGATCGTGCGTTGAGTATACGAACGTTCGTACGTAGACTGCAAGCGATGACCGACGAACTGCTGACCCTGACGCCGACGGATGCCGCGTCCGCGACGGTCCACGCCGACGGGCGCCGCCTGCGCGGCGACGCCTCGCGTCGCGTCATCCTCGCCGCCGCGGTCGACCTCGCATCGGTCGAAGGGCTCGACCAGCTGTCGATCGGCCGGATCGCCCAGGCCGCCGGGCTCGCGAAGAGCAACGTCGCGACCCTGTTCGGCACGAAGGAACGGCTGCAGCTCGCCGCCGTCGAGACCGCGCGCGAGCGCTTCGTCGAGACCGTGATCCAGCCGGCGCGCGAACATCCGCGAGGCCTCGCACGCGTGCTCGCGCTCGTCGACGGCTGGATCGCGTACTCGCGCGACCGGGTCTTCCCCGGCGGGTGCTTCTTCGCCGAGGCCGCGGCCGACTTCGACGCGAAGCCGGGCGAGGTGCGGGACGCCGTCGCCTCGACCCTCCGCGAATGGGGCGGCTACCTCGCCGCGACCCTGCAGCACGCGCACGACCTCGGCGAGCTGCCCTCCCTCGACGACGCGAAGCAGGCGTCGTTCGAGTTCAGCGCGCTGCTCGAGCTCGCCAACCGCGACTCGCTGCTCACGGGGCGCAACTCGTCGTACCGCCGGGCGCGCGCGGGCATCGCCTCGCGCCTGAGCGCCGCGGGCGGCGACGCCGCGGCGATCGACGCGTTCGCGGCCGTGTCCGACGGCTGACCCTCGAGCGCCCGGCTCGCCGCGCCCCCGGCTCCAGCTCCGGCCACGGTCGGCTGCCCACGATTCAGGAACTCGCACGCAGGTCAGCACGGATTCCCCGATTCCGTCCTGATCCGGGCCCTGCTTCCTGAAACGGAAGGGATGAGTGCGGGGTCAGCCCGCGACGAGCGCGCCGTCGCGCGAGATCTCGACCTGCTCGTCGCGCGGCACGACCTTCACGCGCTCGCGCGCGACCGGGCCCTCGAACGCCTCGCCGAGCGAGCGCTCGTGCGCGTCGAGCGCCAGCCAGCCGTTCCAGGTCGTGTAGCGGACGCCGCGGGCCTCGAGCAGCTCGAGCACCTCGTCGCCGTCGGCGGCCCCGACGAGGGGCGCGGCGAGCACGCCGGCCGCGGCATCCGCCACGAGGTTCGTGATCGTCTCGAGCGCGTCGCCCTTCGTGTGGCCGATGAGGCCCACGGGGCCGCGCTTGATCCACCCCGTGGCGTAGACGCCGGGGATCGGCGCGCCCGTGGCATCCGTCACCCGGCCGCCCGCGTTCGGGACGACGCGCGCACGCTCGTCGAACGGCACGCCCGGGATGGGCGAGCTCGCGTACCCCACCGCGCGGTAGACCGCCTGCACCGGCACGTCGACGAACTCGCCCGTGCCCACGACGGAGCCGTCGCCGACGGGCCGGGTGCGCTCGAAGCGCACGCCCTCGACCGCGTCGGTGCCGAGCACCTCGACGGGGGAGTGGAAGAAGTGCAGGTGCAGGCGACGCGACGCGGTCGGCTGCCAGTCGGCGGGCTTGCGCCATCCGTTCAGGGTGCGCGTCATGACCTTGACCTGGTTGTTCGTCGCGAGCAGGTGCGCGGCGTGCTCGTCGCCCTCGGCGCGCGCGAAGTCGTCGTCGTAGACCACGATGTCGACGTCGGGCACCTCGCCGAGTTCGCGGAGCTCGATCGGCGTGAACTTCACCTGCGACGGGCCGCGGCGGCCGAACACGTGCACGTCGGTGACCGGCGACGCCTGCAGCCCGGCCACCACGTTCGCCGGGATGTCGGTCGAGAGCAGGTCGGCGGGGTGCTTGGCGAGCACGCGTGCGACGTCGAGCGCCACATTGCCGTTGCCGATCACGGCGATCGACTCGGCCTCGAGCGGCCACTCGCGCGAGACGTCCGGGTGGCCGTCGTACCAGGCGACGAAGTCGGCGGCGCCGTACGAACCCGGCAGATCGATGCCGGGGATGTCGAGCGGGGCGTCCTTCAGGGCGCCGGTCGCGAAGATCACCGCGTCGTAGCGCTCGCGCAGCTCGTCGACCGTGACATCGCGGCCCACCTCGACGTTGCCGGTGAGGCGGATGGTGCCCTCGTCGAGCATCTCGTGCAGCGAGTTCACGATGCCCTTGATGCGGGGGTGGTCGGGCGCGACGCCGTAGCGGATCAGGCCGTACGGCGCGGGCAGCGACTCGAACAGGTCGATCGCGACCCGCCCGCCTGCCTCGTCGACCTGGCGGCGCAGGATGTTGCCCGCGTAGATGCCGGCCGGGCCGGCTCCGACGATCGCGACACGGAGGGAGAGGGTCATGGGGTCATGGCCTTTCGAAGGGGTGCAGGGGAGGGTCAGTCGATGGTCGGCGGCGCCGCGAACGCGGAGGTCGCGAGCTCGGCGGGCGCGTACGGGCTGAGCCGCACGACGTCGCCGACCACCACGACCGCGGGCGAACGGACGCCCCGTACCGCCGCCTGGTGGGCGATCGTGTCGAGCGTGCCGATCGTCACTCGTTGGCGAGGGCCGTACCCATCCTCCACGATCGCGACTGGGCATTCGCCGCCACGCTCGCCGCGGGCGAGGGTGGTCGCCGAGTTCGCGAGCGTGCCGACGCCCATGAGCAGGACGACGGTGTGATCGGGTCCGCCCGAGAGCGAGCGGATCTGGTCGTGTCCGGTCACCACGGTGAACGTCGTCGCGAGGCCGCGATGCGTCAGGGGGATGCCGGCGATGGCGGGCACCGAGACCGCGCTCGTGATACCCGGCACGACCTCGACGTCGACGCCGCGGTCGCGGCAGTACGCGAGCTCCTCGCCGCCGCGCCCGAAGATGTACGGGTCGCCGCCCTTGAGTCGGACGACGCGCCTGCCGTCGCGGGCGAGCGTCACGAGCAGCTCGTTGATCGCGTCCTGCGGCACGGCGTGGTGGCCGGGCAGCTTGCCGACGTCGACGACCTCGGCCGAGAGCTCGACGCCGTCGGCGGCGAGGCCGTCGAGCACCGAGCGCGCGCCGAGGCGGTCGGCGACGATCACGTCGGCCGCCTCGAGGGCGCGCAGGCCCCGGATGGTGAGCAGGCCCGGGTCGCCGGGGCCTGCGCCGACGAGCGCGACGCGGCCGCTCACGAGTTCGCCCCCGTCAGTCCGCGTCGGCGCAGCAGGCCGCGCTCGATGGGCGCGAACACGAGCAGCTCGATCACGACGCCGATCGCGAGGATCACGAGGATCGTGCCGAGCGCGCCTGCGAGGTCGGCCAGGTCGCGGCTCTGCTGCAGCATCGAGCCGAGGCCGAAGCCGATCGTGCCGCCGAAGGCGATGATCTCGGCCGCCATCAGCGAGCGCCACGAGAACGCCCACCCCTGCTTGAGCCCGGCGAGGTACCCGGGCAGCGCCGCGGGCACGACGACTGCGGTGGCGAGCTGCCAGCGCGAGGCGCCGAGCACGGTGCCCACGCGACGCAGCTGCGGCGGCACCTGGTCGATGCCCGCGACGAGCCCGTTGGCGATGGATGGCACGGCGCCCATGAGGACGACGAAGTACACCGTGGCATCCGACAGCCCGAACCAGATGATCGCGGCGGGCACCCACGCGACCGACGGCAGCACCTGCAGGCCGGACAGCAGCGGGCCGAGCGCGCGGCGGAGCAGGCGCCACTCGGCGAGCAGCAGGCCGAGCGGCGTGCCGATCGCGATGGCGATGAGGAACCCGAGGACGCCGCGCTCGAGGCTCGTCGTCACGGCGAGCTGGAGGCGGCCGGACTCCCAGGCCTGCCCGAGCGCGGCGGCCACGTCGAGCGGGCCCGGCGAGAGGTCGGGGCGCGGCTGCGCGATGAGGGTGTAGGCCTGCCACGCGGCGATGAGCAGCGCGATGAGCACGACCGGCGGCAGCGCGCCGTCGATCAGGCGCCGCCACCTCGGGCGCGACGTGCGCCTCTCGGTCTGGAGGGCGTCGAGCCCGCGCAGGTCGGCGTTCAGCGAGTCGGCCGCCTCTGCGGGTCGAGGAGGCCGCGCAGCGGCCGTCTCGAGACCGGTCGGGTCGGTGGCGGGGGTCTCGAGACGGGCCTCCGGCCCTCCTCGATCCACGGAGACGAGGTCAGGCATTGCGACGGATCTCCCTTCGCAGGTGCTCGGTGATCTCGATCGAGAGCGTGCCGACCTGCGGCGACTCGATGCGACGGGGTCCCTCGTCGGCGATCTCCCACTCGCGCACGATGCGCCCCGGTCGGCTCGACATGAGCAGCACGCGCTGGCCGAGTCGCACGGCCTCGCGCACGTTGTGCGTGACGAACACGATCGTTCGGCCCGTCTCGCGCCAGACGCGCTGGAGCTCCTCGTGCAGCAGGTCGCGCGTGATCGCGTCGAGCGCCGCGAACGGCTCGTCCATGAGGAGCACCGGGCGGTCCTGCGCGAGGGCCCGCGCGAGGGCGACGCGCTGGCGCATGCCGCCCGACAGCTCGTGCGGGCGCTTCTCCGCGGCATCCGCGAGGTTCACGACCTCGAGCAGCTCGAGGGCGCGCGCCCGGCGGGCCGAGGCCGAGAGCCCCGACCCGCCGAGCCGCAGCGCGAGCTCGACGTTGCGCCGTGCCGTGAGCCACGGCAGCAGCGACGCGTCCTGGAACATCACCGCGGCGCCGCCGTCGGCGACCTCGACCGTGCCGCTGCTCGGCTTCTCGAGCCCGGCGACGATCGAGAGCAGCGTCGACTTGCCGCAGCCCGACGCGCCGAGCAGGCACGTGAACTGGCCCGGCGCGACGTCCAGGTCGATGCCCTCGAGCACGACCGGCCCGTCGTCGGCGTACCGCTTGCCGAGGCCGGCGATGCGGATGGCGGGGGCGTCGGTTCCCGGGGGTCGGGGCTCGAGACCCGCCTGCGGCGCGCCTCGACCCGCTGGGGGCGGCGCTCCTCGACCCGCGGAGCGTGCCGCGGTGATGGTGGACATGCCTACTCCGTCCCGAGGCCCGCCGCGCTCACGGGCTCCTCGCCGGCCTCGTCGAGCACGGCGTTCAGCGCCGACAGGTCGAACAGCCCGTCGATGTCCCCGGCCTTGGACGTGCCCGCGTCGACGCCGTCCTGGAGCAGCTGCTCGAACGTGCCGGCGTGCGGGTCGGTCGTGAAGGCGACGTGGTCGAGCGCCCGGTCGATGACCGCGTCGGAGAGCCCCTTGCCCGCGTCGGCGGTCAGCCGCGCGTTGATGACGTCGGCCGCGGCATCCGCGTTCTCGTGCAGCCAGTCGACGGATGCCGCGTGGCCGGCCACGAGCGCCCGGACCGTCTCGGGGTGCTCGGCCAGGAACTCGGCGCGCACGAGCAGCACCGTCGTCGGGAACTCGCCGTCCTCCCAGAGGTCGGCCTCGTCGACGAGCACGTCGGCGCCGGCGTCGACGACGAGCCGCGAGACCCACGGCTCGGGCAGCCACGCGCCGTCGATCTCGCCCGACTGGAAGAGCGTGAGCGTCTGCGCGTTCTCGGTCGGCGAGATCGTCACGTCTCCGCCGCCCGTGGTCGAGGTCGTGTACCCCTCCTCGGCGAGCCAGGTGCGCAGCGCGACATCCTGCGTGTTGCCGAGCTGCGGCGTCGCGAGGTTGGCGCCCTCGAGGTCCTCGGCGCCGTCGATGCCGGGCTGCACGACGAGCGCCGCACCGCCGCTCGCGGCGCCGGCGACGATGCGCGCCGACTGGCCGCCCGACGCGACGAACGTGTTGATCGCCGGGTTCGGGCCGATGTACGTCGCGTCGATCGCGCCGGCGGAGAGTGCCTCGATCGCGGCGGGGCCGGCGTTGAACACCTGCGTCGACAGCGCCGTGTCGCCGAGCGCGTCCTCGATGAGGCCCTCCTCGAGCCCGACGAGCGCGGGCGCGTGCGTGACGTTGGCGAAGTAGCCGAGGCGGAGCTCCTCGGCGGGCGTGCCGGTCGCCTCGGCCGCGGGCGCCTCGGGCTGCGTCCCCGCACCCGACGCGGGCGTGGCCGCGCAGCCGGAGAGGGTCGCGGTCGTGAGGATCGCACCCGCGAGCATCATGCCGGCGAGGTCTCCGAGTCGGGTCGAGCGGATGGCGCGCGGACGAGCGGTCATGCTGAATCTCCTTCGGTGACGATGCCGGCGGCGAGGGTTGCGCCGTCGTGCGGATGGATGACGAGGAACGCCCCCGCCCGGCGGTGTGCGGCGTAGGGCTCGACGGCGAGGTCCGCCGCGAGCTTCAGCCGCACGAGTCCGATGTCGTTGGTCTCGAGCGCCGCGGTCGGCGTCGACTCGAGCGTGTCGAGGTCGAGGCGGCCCCGGATGTCGGTGACGAGCGCCTGCACGGTCGTCGTGCCGTGCTTGACCAGGACGCGCGCGCCCGTGGTGAGCGGGCGCCCGTCGAGCTGGAACACGTCGGCGTCGATCTCGCGCCGCGGCGCGGAGAGCGACCCGGCCGCGGCGATCACGGCCCCGCGCGCCGCGTCGACGGGGTCGGCGAGCCGCAGCGACACCGAGAGCGGGGCGGAGGCCTCGTCGACGGCGACCGGTCCGCGGTCGATGGCCGCGACGGTGGTCCGGATGCCGGCGGGGAACACCTCGACTTCGTCGCCGACGCGAACGGTCCCCGACTCGATGCGGCCCGCGAAGGCGCGGTAGTCACGGAAGCGGTCCTCGGTCTCGAGACGCGACTCCGTCGCTCCTCGACCCGCAGCCAGGAGTTCCGGCGAGAGCGCGCCCTGCGGGCGGATCACGAGCTGCACCGGCAGCCGCAGCGCCTCGAGGTCGGTCTCGAGCTCGTCGATCGTCGCGAGCTCCTCGAGCAGCTCGAGCAGGCTCGGTCCGTCGTACCAGGGCGTCTCCGCCGAGCGCTCGACGACGTTGTCGCCCGCGAGCGCCGACACCGGGATGACGTGCGCGTCGGGCAGGCCGAGGTCGCGCGCGAGCGCGGCGACATCCGTCGCCACCGCCTCGAATGCGGCGCGGTCGTAGCCGACGAGGTCGATCTTGTTCACCGCCACGATGACGTGCGGCACGCGCAGCAGCTGCACGACCGCGAGGTGGCGGCGGGTCTGCTCCAGCACGCCGTTGCGGACGTCGACGAGCACGACGACCGCGTCGGCCGTCGCCGAGCCCGTGACCATGTTGCGCGTGTACTGCACGTGGCCGGGGCAGTCGGCGAGGATGAACGACCGACGGCCGGTCGAGAAGTAGCGGTAGGCGACGTCGATCGTGATGCCCTGCTCGCGCTCGGCGCGCAGGCCGTCGGTGAGGAGGGCGAAGTCGATCGCGCCGGGCTCGCCGCCGAAGCCGCGCTCGGCGCTCGTGCGCGCGACCGACTCGAGCTGGTCGGCGAGGATCGCCTTGGAGTCGTGCAGGAGGCGGCCGACGAGCGTCGACTTGCCGTCGTCGACCGACCCCGCGGTCGCGAAGCGGAACAGCGAACCCACGGTGGCAGCGGCGCCATCGATCGCGGTGGGGGCCGGAGTCGTCGCGCTCATCAGAAGTACCCGTCCTTCTTGCGGTCCTCCATGGCCGCCTCCGAGAGGCGGTCGTCGGCGCGGGTCGCGCCGCGCTCGGTGAGGGTGGATGCCGCGACCTCGCGGACGATGTCCGACAGCGTGGCGGCATCCGACACCACCGCGCCGGTGCAGCTCAGGTCGCCGACGGTGCGGTACCGCACGGTGCGGCGCTCGACCGTCTCGCCCTCGCGCGGCGCGGAGACGTCGCTCACCGCGAGCCACATGCCGTCGCGCGCATACACGTCGCGCTCGTGCGCGAAGTACAACGGCGGCAGCGCGATGCCCTCGCGCTCGATGTAGCGCCACACGTCCAGCTCGGTCCAGTTCGAGATCGGGAACGCGCGCACGTGCTGGCCGACCGTGTGCCGGCCGTTGTACAGGCTCCAGAGCTCGGGGCGCTGGTTGCGCGGATCCCACTGGCCGAACTCGTCGCGCAGCGAGATGATGCGCTCCTTGGCGCGGGCCTTGTCCTCGTCGCGGCGCGCGCCGCCGAACACGGCGTCGTGCCGGCCGGCCGCGATCGCATCGAGCAGCGGCTGCGTCTGCAGCGGATTGCGCGTGCCGTCCGCCCGCTCCTGCAAGCGCCCGTCGTCGAGGTAGTCCTGCACCGAGGCGACCTCGAGGCGGATGCCGAGGCGCTCGACGGTCTCGTCCCGGAACCGCAGCACCTCGGGGAAGTTGTGTCCGGTGTCGACGTGCAGCACCGGGAACGGCACGCGCCCCGGCCAGAACGCCTTCGCCGCGAGGTGCAGCACGACGACGGAGTCCTTGCCGCCCGAGAACAGCAGCACGGGCCGCTCGAACTCGGCGACGACCTCGCGGATGACGTGGATGGCCTCGGCCTCGAGCGCGTCGAGCGCGTCGAGGTGCGCCGCGGCCGGGCGCGCGGTCACGGTCGCATCGCTGGTGTCGGTCATAGGTGCAACCCGCATTCCGTCTTGGCGAGGCCGGCCCAGCGGCCCGACCTCGGGTCTTCGCCCGCGGCGACGGGCTTCGTGCACGGCTCGCAGCCGATCGAGGGATAGCCGTGCGACATGAGGAGGTTCACGGGCACCTGGTTGGCGCCCGCGTAGTCGAGGAGGTCGTCGAAGCTCCACGCCGCGACGGGGTTCACCTTCACGAGCCCGTTCCGCTCGTCGTACGTGACGAGCGGCGTGAGCGCGCGGGTCGGCGCCTCCTCGCGGCGGACGCCCGTGAACCACACCTCGTACCCGCCGAGTGCGCGCTGGAGCGGCTCGACCTTGCGGCGCGCGCAGCACAGCCCCGGGTCGCGCGCGAACAGCTCGGCGCCGAACCCGGCGTCCTGCTCCGCGACCGTCTGCTCGGGGAGCACGTCGACGATGCGCACGTCGAACGCGCGGGCGACCTCGTCACGCGTCGCGTGGGTCTCGGTGAAGTGGTAGCCCGTGTCGAGGAACAGCACGTCGACGCCGGGCAGGTGCTGCGCGACCAGGTGGGGGAGCGCGGCGTCGGCCATCGAGCACGCGACCGCCGCGGCATCCGTCGCGAAGTTCGCCGCGACCCAGGCGACGACCTCGGCGGGGGATGCCTCGCGGTCGGTGAGGCTCCCAAGGGCAGCGTTGCCGGCCTCGGCGAGGGCGCGGAGGTCGTCGGCGGAACGGAATCGTGCCGGTCGAGGGGGCCGCTCAGCGGCCGTCTCGAGACCGAGGCGCGACGGGGTCTCGAGACGCTCGCCGGCGTTCGCTCCTCGATCCGCGGGCGGGAGGCCGATGTTGCGCGCGCTCATCGCAGCGCCTCCTCGTCGGCGCGGTGCGCCCACTGCGCGAACGTCTCGCCCGCGCGCGCGTCGCGTTCGCCGAGGAACCGCGTCACCACCCGCTCGACGTAGTCCGCGATGCCGTCGGCCGTGACCTTGAGCCCGCGGACCGTGCGGCCGAGGCCGGCCTCGTCGCGGTCCTGCGAGGCGAGCCCGCCGCCGAGGTGCACCTGGTACCCGGGCACCTGCTCGCCGTCGATGGTGACGAGCTGGCCCTTCAGCCCGATGTCGGCGGTCTGGATGCGCGCGCACGAGTTCGGGCATCCGTTCACGTGCAGGGCGATCGGGTGCGGCAGGTCGAAGGCCGCGAGTCGCTCCTCCAGGTCGAGCACGGCGGCGGTCGCGAAGGCCTTGGTCTCCACGATCGCGAGCTTGCAGAACTCGATGCCCGTGCACGCGATCGTGCCGCGACGGATGAGGCTCGGCCGTGCCTGCAGGCCGAGCTCGTCCAAGCCCGCGATGAGCGACTCCACGCGCTCCTCGGCGACGTCGAGGATGACGACCTTCTGGTGCGGCGTGGTGCGCAGCCGGGTCGACCCGTGGGCCTCGACGAGATCCGCGAGGCGCGTGAGCGTCGGACCGGAGACGCGACCGACGATGGGCGTCGCGCCGACGTAGAAGCGTCCGTCCTTCTGCCGGTGCACGCCGACGTGGTCGCCGGGCGTCGCGGGCGTCGGCGCGGCCGGCCCGTCGGGCAGTGCGGCGCCGAGGTACTCGGTCTCGAGCACGGAGCGGAAGCGCTCGACGCCCCAGTCCGCGAGCAGGAACTTCAGCCGCGCCTTGTTGCGAAGCCGCCGGTAGCCGTAGTCGCGGAAGATCTGCGCGACCCCGTGCCAGACGTCGGCGACGAGTGACGGCGCGACCCACACGCCGAGCCGCTCCGCGAGCCGCGGCGCGGTCGACAGGCCGCCCCCGACCCACAGGTCGTACCCCGCGCCGAGCGTCGGATGCTCGACCGCGACGAACGCCACGTCGTTGATCTCGTGCACGACGTCCTGGCTCGGATGCCCGGTGATGGCCGACTTGAACTTGCGCGGCAGGTTCGCGAGCGACTCGTCGCCGATGAACCGCGCGGTGATCTCGTCGATCTGCGGCGTCGGGTCGATGAGCTCGTCGGCCGCGATGCCCGCGACGGGCGAGCCGAGGATGACGCGCGGCACGTCGCCGCACGCCTCGGTGGTGCCGAGCCCGACGGCCTCGAGTCGGCGCCAGATCTCGGGCACGTCCTCGACGCGCACCCAGTGCAGCTGCACGTTCTGGCGGTCCGTGAGGTCGGCCGTGCCACGGGCGAACTCGGTCGAGATGCCGCCGATGACGCGGAGCTGCTCGGTCGTGAGCTGCCCGCCGTCGATGCGGACGCGCAGCATGAAGTACTCGTCCTCGAGCTCGTGCGGCTCGAGCGTCGCGGTGCGGCCGCCGTCGATCCCGGGCTTGCGCTGCGTGTACAGCCCCCACCACCGGAAGCGCCCGTGCAGGTCGGTCGGGTCGATCGAGGCGAAGCCGCCGGCCGCGTAGGTCGTCTCGATGCGCTCGCGCACGCTCAGGCCGCCGTCGGCCTGCTTCCACTCCTCGTTGGCGTTGAGCGGCGTCGTGCCGTCGACCTTCCACTGCCCGTTGGGCTTCGCCGAGGGTCGGGGCGTGCGGATGTCGCGTGCCGGGCGCTCGGCGCGCGGCGCCCGCGGCGCGGCATCCGTCGTCTCGATCGTCACGGTTCCCTCCTCGTCCGCACCCCGTCCGGGGGCACGTGATCACCGAAGGTACGGATGTCGGCGATGGGCCGAAAGGCGCCTTCGTCACGTTCGGTCACCCCGTGTCGCACGGCGTCACATGCCGTCGCAGACGGTCACGCCGGTCGCTCGTCAGGGTCCCGCGCCTCGCGCAGGCCGTGTCCGGGTCCGGATCCGGGGCGCCGTGTCACCGGTGCGTGGGACGATCCGCACGACGGGCGATCGGCGGGAGGGCGTGGTGCGGGGCGAGGCGACCGTGTTGCACGCGGATCTCGACGCGTTCTACGCCTCGGTCGAGCAGCGCGACGCGCCCGAGCTGCGCGGCCGGCCGGTCATCGTCGGCGGCGGCGTCGTGCTGGCGGCGAGCTACGAGGCGAAGGCGCGAGGGGTGCGCACCGCCATGGGCGGTCGCCAGGCGCGCGAACTGTGCCCCGACGCGGTGGTCGTCCCGCCGCGGATGGAGGCCTATTCGACGGCCAGTCGAGCGGTGTTCGAGATCTTCCACGACACGACGCCCGTCGTGGAGGGGCTGTCCATCGACGAGGCGTTCCTGGAGGTCGGGGGCCTGCGTCGCATCGCCGGAACACCCGAGCAGGTCGCGGTGCGACTGCGCGAGCGGGTCCGCACCGAGGTCGGATTGCCCATCTCGGTCGGGATCGCGCGGACGAAGTTCCTGGCGAAGGTCGCGAGCGCGGTCAGCAAGCCCGACGGGTTGCTGGTGGTCGAACCCGAGCGCGAGGAGGCGTTCCTGCTGCCGCTGCCGGTCGAGCGGCTGTGGGGGGTCGGCGCCGTCACCGCCGAGAAGCTGCACCGGCTCGGCATCCGCACCGTCGGGCAACTCGCCGAGCTCGAGGCCGACGCCGCCGAGCGGCTGCTGGGCCGGGCGACCGGCGCGCACCTGCACGCGCTGGCGCGGCTCCGGGACCCGCGCCCGGTCGACACGACGCGACGCCGCGGCTCGATCGGTTCCCAGCGCGCCCTCGGCAGCCGGCCGCGCTCGGCGGAAGAACTGGACGTCATCCTGACCCAGATCGTCGACCGCCTCGCCCGCCGTCTCCGTGACCGGGACCGGGTGTGCCGCACGGTCGTCCTGCGCCTCCGCTTCGGCGACTTCGCGAAGGCGACCCGGTCGCGCACGCTGGGCTCGCCGTCCGATCGCACCGCGGTGCTGCTCACCGTCGCGAGAGGGCTGCTCGCGATCGCGCAGCCGCTGATCGCCGAGCGCGGCATCACGCTGATCGGCGTCTCCCTGTCGCAGCTGGCGCGCGCCGACAGCCTCCAGCCCGAGCTGCCGATCGACTGGGAGGACGGGGTGCGCCTCGATACCGTGCTCGATGCGGTTCGCGATCGCTTCGGCGCGGCGTCCGTCGCCCGGGCCGCGCAGCTCGGCCGCGACCCGGGCTGGGAGGCACCGCTGCTGCCCGAGCACGAGTGAGTCGGAAGTCCGGCGGTGCCGCACGCCCGAGACCGGCATGGCGGCAGCGTCGCGGCGCAACGCCACCCGTGAGGCGCGACGCCCGATCCCCGAGCGCGGCTACGCGGAGGCTCTCAGGTGCTCGAGGGCGGCGAGGACGAGGTCGAGGCCGATGGTGAACTCCCCTGCCGGGTCGTAGCCGGCGGCGACGAGCGCCGCGGCGGACTCGTTGAGGTACGGGAACTCGTCAGGCGGAAGCTGGGGCAGGTAGACGTCCTCGGTCATCTCCGCGAGCTCGTCGGCGGTGTCGAACGGCAGGCTCGCGGCCTGCAGGGCGTACCCGTAGACGTAGCTGTTGAGCAGCCAGTTGGCGTGCGTCGCCGTCAGGGCCGAGAAGCCGGCCTTCCGCAGGCAGGCGGTGAAGGCTTCGCGGTGGCGGAGGTTCGCGGGGCCGGGGGTCGTGCGCGACTCCATCAGGCCGATCGCCCACGGGTGCCGTGCGAGGACCTGTCGGGTGGAGACCGCCACCCGCCGCATGGCCGTCTGCCAGTCGGTGTCCTGCGGCGGGAGATCGATCTCCTCGAACACGACGTCGATCATGGCGTCCAGCAGCTCGTCCTTGCTCGCCACGTAGTGGTAGAGCGACATCGCGCCCGCGCCGAGCGCGCCGGCGAGTCGGCGCATGCTCAGCCCGTCGACCCCCTCGTGGTCGGCGAGCCGGATCGCCTCGACCACCACCCGCTGCGTGCTGAGGCCCGCGTCCGACGCGACCGGGCGGTGCTCCTTCGCAGACACGTGCCTCCTCGCTGCATCGAACGGCTTGACAATCGTACAGCGTACGCGCCATAGTACGGTGTACGACGTACGGTGTACGAAGAACGTGAGTCGCGGCTCGCACATGAGGAGGCTTCGGTGGGGATGGACAGCGATCGACCGCGGTGGCGCGTGCCGCACCCGCCGCCCATGCGCTCCGCTCCGTCGCGGCCGGCCACGCCCGAGGGAAGGTCGTGATCACCGTGTGACGACCGGACCGACGAGAACGACCCGACCCGTGCGCATGCACGCCCACACCTGCCGCCGCCCGGCGGACGGACCGCTCCTCTCGAAAGAAGAACCGATGACCGACCACACCACGAGCTCGAACCTGCTCGACGATCCGCCGATCCCCGTGCGGGCCAGGATCGCCGCCGCATGGACCAGCTTCATGTTCCTCTACGTCTACGTCGACATCCTGAACTTCTACAAGCCCGGCGTCGTCGACGGCATCCTGAACGGCCTCGTCTGGAGGTTCGACATCAGCTCGACGCTGCTGACGATCTTCCTGGTGTCCGTGTCGATCCCGGCCGTGATGGTGGTGCTCTCCATGACACTGCCCGCACGGGTGAACCGCGCCGTGAACCTGGTCGTGGCGTCGCTCCTGATCCCCTACTCGATGTTCAACGCGGCAGGGGCGACCTGGGAATGGGCCGCCTTCTACGGCATCTCGGTCGGAGTCGAAGTGCTGCTCCTGGCCTTCATCCTGCGCTCCGCCTGGACGTGGCCTCGAACTCCCGCCGTCCCCGCGGGTTCGGCGACGACCGGCCTGCGAGAGGGCGTTCGACCCTAGGCCTCCGTTCGCAGTCCCACGGCCCGGTGCCCGCCCCGCGGGCGCCGGGCCGATCGCGTGGGCGGCCCGGTCTCAGTCGAGTGCGCGAGCGGATGCCGCATAGCGGTCGAGCACGACGTCGACGAGTTCGCGCGGCGCCGGCTCGTCGGGCACGAGCAGGGGCTCGGCCGTGACATCCGCCCCCGCAGCGCGCGCGAGGTCGTCGAAATACCCGGGTGCGAGCAGGTAGTTCGCCACCACGACCCGACCGCCGGGGGCGAGCGACGCGCGCGCCGAAGCGACGGCGGTGGGCAGGCGCGGCTCGGCGGCCGAGAGGAAGCCGACCGTGACCTCGCGCTCGGCCGCCTCACCGAGGCGTCGCGCCTGCTCGAGGCAGTCGTGGACCGCGCGCCGGTCGCTCGAGCCGGCGACGGCGAGCACGATGCGGTCGCCGTCGCGCAGTCCGGCCTCGTGCAGGCGTCGCAGCAGCACGGTCGCGAGGCGGTCGTCGGGGCCGAGCGCGCCCGCGAGCACCACCGGGCGCGCCCGCTCCTCGTCGACCGCCTCGGTCAGGTCGACGTACACGTGGTATCCGGCCGAGAGCAGGAGCGGCACGACCACGGCCGGCTCGCCGTCGGCGAGGGAGGCCAGCGTCGCGGGCACGTCGGGCTGCTCGACGTCGACGTGTCCGAGTCGCACCGACGGCGGGGCATCCGGATGACGCCGCGCGACCGCCTCGACGACGGCGTCGTGGAGGCGGAGCACTGCGCGCCGTCCCTCGGGCGAGGAGGTGCCGTGGGAGATGCCCACGAGGGCGGGACGCCGTGTCATCCGATCATGCTCGCAGACGCGTCGCTCGCCCGCTCGCTCATGGCGTCCCGTTGCGGCGGGCGCCGGACCTCGACCCGGCGTCGGCGCGACGGTTCGACCGCCGGGACCGCCGGGGCCACCGGGACCGCCGGGGCTAGAAGCTCGTGACGAGGTCGCCGAGCACCTCGTCGACCTCGGTCGGGTCGGTCGCGTCGTAGTAGTGCGCGCCGGTCGCGCTCGAGATCGACTGCAGGGTCTTCACGTCGGCGTCGGCGCCGTACGCGAGCGTGAAGACGAGCACGGGCGTCGAGTGGTGCAGTTCCTCGAGCGTGCCGAGCATCTGCTGCGCCGAGATGCTCGGGGCCTCGGTCTCGTTCTTGCCGTCGCTCAGGAGCACGATCGCGTTGATGCGATCCGGGTCGAAGTCGTCCGCCTGCTGCGTGGCGAAGGTGTCGACGGCCTCGTACAGCGGCGTCCACTCCACCGGCTGGAGGGCGGCGAGGGCGGACTCGAACCGGTCGCGGGTGTCGGCGATGTCGGCCACGGCGCTCACCTCGCCCGGGGCGAGCGGGTTCGCGTCGACCTCGGAGAACGCCGCGAGGCCGACGCGGTCGCCCTCGGCGAAGTGGTCGAGCGCCTTCTCGATGGCGACCTTCGCGGCGGCGAGCTTCGACTCGCCCGTGGCGATCGGGTTGCCCATGGAGCCCGACACGTCGACCAGGAACAGCACGTTCGCGCGCTTCCGCACCTCGGGGAAGGCCTCGTGCACGGCGACGACGACCTGCGGATCGGGGAACGCCAGTCGGCCCTTCGGCGCCTCGGCCAGCGCGCCGACCTCGGCGACCTCGCGGTCGAGCTCGCGGTTCAGGTCGCGGTAGCCGGCCTCGCGGACGATCGCCTGGCCCTCCTTCGTGCCGGCGAACCGGATGAAGTCCTCGGCGGCGGCGGCCTCGAACTCGTTCACCCAGCTCCCCGTCAGCACGACGGCGGGGTTGTCGGCGACGTAGTGGCCGTCGGCGGGGTAGATCGGGACGAGCTGCTCGGCGGGCGGTTCGCTCTCGATGCGGGTGACCCCGTCACGGCTCGTGATGCCGCGGTTGTAGTCCCACACCGACTTCTCGTCGACGATGACGGCCGAGAGGAAGTCGGCCGCCGAACCGCCCTGCTCCTCGGTCTGCCGGGCGTGCCAGAGGAAGTGCTCCGGGGTCGCCATGTAGTGGCTCGTCGCGAGCTCGTGCTGCTGGACCTCGGCGGTGACCTCGTCGTCGGCGATGTCGTCGGCCGTGACGTCGGCGACCGAGCCGGCGGCGGACCCGTACGAGGCGAGCAGCGCGGCCTCGCCGGAGGTCGCGACGACCGGGCTGGTCTTGCCCAGCTTGAACTCGCCCCACTCCGGTCGGCCGAGGTCGGACCACACCTCGGCGTCGTCGGCGGTCTCGAACACCTCGGACCAGGTGGGCGGCTCGTCATCCCAGCCGATCTCGGAGGCGAGCTCCTCGGGCATCGCCAGGACGATCCCCGACGTGCCGATGCTCGTGCCCTCCTCGGGCACGTTGGCGGAGCCGCCCGCGGTGCGGGCGACGCCGAGCCACGTGCTGGCGTCGGGGATCCACGCGACGGGCCGCTCGTCCTCGCCCTGCTCGGTGAAGCCGACGGCCGCCTCCTCGGCGGCGACGCCGGACTTGTCCCTGCTCGCGACGACCTCGACGCACCTGCCGTCCACGTCGCGCGGCTCGGCGTTGTAGCCCTCGGCGAGCGAGGCGACCATCTCGGCGTTCTCGAACGACGAGAGCACGCGGATGGTGCCGCAGGGCTCCGCGCCGGCGACCGCGGCGGGCTCGTCGGCGGGGAAGACGACGGGCTCCGGCTCGGGCGTCGAGCTCGGGGCGGACGCGGTCGTGTCGCCCTGGCTGCCGACGACCGCCGCCGTGACGACCCCGGTCCCGATCAGGGCGACCGCGACGATGCCCGCGGCCGCGCCCCAGACGACGCGCTGGCGTCGCCGACGACCCTCCTCGCGGAGGCGGCGCCGGTCGCGTCGGGCGGGGGCAGGGGAATGGGTCATGTCGGTTCGTGAGCCTATCTCAGGTGGACTGGGCGAACACAGGGAGCCGTCCGCTCATGCGGTGGAGTTGAACATGCCGATGACGACCGCCGTCCACCAGGCGAGCTGCGACACCGCGCCGCTCGCCAGGTAGCCGATCCGCGCGGCGCGGGGGAGCGCGCGGAAGTGCGCCTTCGCGGGCATCCGGGCGAGGTCCGACGTCCACTTCGTGAGCGCGACGCCGTTGAGCGAGAGCACGAGCACGGCGACGAGCTTCACGACGGTGAGCGGCTGCGCGAGGTCGGGCTGCAGCAGCGCCCCGCTCGCGAGCAGCCCGCCCAGCCCGACCCACACGGGGAGGATGAGCGTCCGATCGGCCTGCCGAACCTCCCGGGCCGTGCTCCATCCCGTGGCCCAGAGCAGCCCGTGCCACTCGATCATGAGCACGGCGCCGAGCCCGACCACGAGGGAGGCGAGGTGGACGAACAGCACCGGCATCCGCGCCCACTCGGGCGCCGCGAGCATCGTGCTGAGCCAGACGGTCAGCGCCCACGCGAGGGTCACGCCCGCGTAGGCGGTCGCCCGCAGGCGGCGGCGACGGCGCCGCTTCTCGATCATGGTCACGCTCACGAGCCGACCACCGGTCCCTCGTCCGTCGCGCCCGGTGCTCCGGGCGCGTGCCATCCGTCGCCGTTCACCCTATCGAGCGACGGATGCCACGGACGAGACGCCGTGGCCCGGGGGCCGTGCTACTCGACGACGAGCGCGAGCGACGTGTCGCCGCACGGCACGACCGTGCCGCCGCCCGGCAGGTGCGCGGCATCCGTCACCCGCCCCGCGGCCTCGGCCTCGCGCAGCGGCGCGAGCGCCTCGGCGAGTCCCTCGAGGCGGAGCAGCGCGCCGGTCGCCCGGTGCGTCTCGCTCGACGCGACGATCCGGCTCGACGCGTTGACGATCGTGCACGTGCCGCCCGCGTCGCGGAGGACGGGCAGCAGCACCTGCTCGAGACGCGCCACGTAGACGTCGGCGCCCACGAGCCCGACCATCTCGCCGCCGACGCGCACGGGCGTGGTGATCGTGACCGTGTAGTCGTCGGTGCAGAGGTAGTCCACGTAGGGCCCGGTGAGGTGCCGGCTTCCGGTGCGCTCCGGCACGCGCCACCACTCGAGCGTCGTGTAGTCGCGGAACGCCTCGGCGTCGGGGTCGCTGACCGCGTCGAGACGCCGGATGCCGCTCGCGGCGTCCGATCGGAAGGGCGAGCCCCCGCTCAGCCACCAGGCGAGGTGCCAGGGCGCGTCGGCGAGGTAGCCGGGCGCGGCGACGAAGCCGGCGCCCGTGATGAGGGTGCCGGGACGCTCGAGCTCGCCGGCCACGAGGTCGTGGACGACGGGGTCGAGGACGGCCGCACGGGGCTCGGCTCCGGCGGCGAGTCGCCGCTCGGCCGCGTCGCGCCAGTCGTCGATCACGGCGAACACGGGATCGATCACGTCGGCGATGCGGCGCGCGATCGCGTCGGCATCGGTGGCGACGGCCTGCGTCATGACGCGCTCCCCTCCTTCGTCGGCGGAGTCCCGCCGGGCGGCTCGGACTCCGATTCCAACCGCGCCTTCTCATCGATGAGCCACTCGACGCACGACGTGATGTGGCCGACGGTCGCACGGCGGGCGGATGGCGCGTCCGCCGCGCGGATCGCGTCGATCACCTCGAGGCGCGACTCCCTGCTGCGGTCACGGTACTCCTGTCGGCGCAGGCACAGCCAGAGGAAGGAGCCGGATTCGGCCTGGAGGCGCAGCTCCTCGTGCACGAGCCGGGGCGACTGGCTGACCGCGGCGACCTCGAGCTGGAACCGGCTCACGGCGCGCCGCGCGCCGCCCGGGGTGCTGAGGTCGGCTCGCGCGTCGATCTCGACGAGCGACTGCACGTCATCGTCGCTGGCGCGGTCGGCCGCGACCTCGGCGGCCATGCCGGCGATCGCGGCGACGTGCAGGGAGAGGTCCCTCAGTTCGATGCGGCTCGTGGCGCGGAGGCGCTCGTCGAGGAGTCGTGCGGAGGTGTCGCGGTCGTAGGTGACGAAGCTGCCGCCGTCGCGGCCGCGCCGGGTGCGCACGAGACCCTTGTGGCGCAGGGCGACGAGGGCCTCGCGCGCCGTGACGAGGGCGACGCCCAGGCGCTTGGCCAGGTCCGCCTCGCTCGGGAGTCGCTCGCCGTCGTGGAGGACGCCCGACACGATCGCATCGGTCAGCCGCTGCTCCACGAGCTCGGCGCGCCCGGCGCCCTCGAGCGGAGAGAAGATCACGGCGCGGGCGGCGTCGGCGCGCGCGGTGGCGTGCGGCATCCGTCCTCCTCGATGGTGCGCCGCGGCCGGTCCCCCGGATTGGGGGCGGATCGGGCCGCTTCCGTGATCAGACCGTAACACGGGCCTATGGACTATGACATATGAAGCCATATGATTTTCCCCATCGACATCGAAGGAGATCGTCAATGACCGACCAGCAGCCGGCCATCCGGCTCACCGGGCTCACGAAGGAGTTCGGCGCCGTCACCGCCGTCGACCACGTCGATCTCGAGATCGGTGCGGGGGAGTTCTTCTCGATGCTCGGCCCCTCCGGGTCGGGCAAGACCACCGTGCTGCGCCTGATCGCCGGGTTCGAGCAGCCCACCGACGGCACGATCGAGCTGTTCGGCGACGACGTCACGAAGCGCGCGCCCTTCGATCGCGACGTGAACACGGTCTTCCAGGACTACGCCCTCTTCCCGCACATGAACGTCCTCGACAACGTCGCCTACGGACTCCGCGTGCGCGGCATCGGCAGGGCCGAGCGCAACGAGCGCGCGCGCCGCGCGCTGGCGTCCGTCCGCCTCGAGCAGATGGCCGACCGCAAGCCCGCGCAGCTCTCCGGCGGCCAGCGGCAGCGCGTCGCCCTCGCCCGCGCCACCGTCGTGCAGCCCAAGGTGCTCCTGCTCGACGAGCCGCTCGGCGCGCTCGACCTCAAGCTGCGCGAGCAGATGCAGGTCGAGCTCAAGCAGATCCAGCGCGACCTCGGCATCACCTTCATCTTCGTCACGCACGACCAGGAGGAGGCGCTCACCCTCTCCGACCGCGTCGCCGTCTTCAACAACGGCCGCATCGAGCAGCTCGGCACCCCCGCCGAGCTCTACGAGCGGCCGAGCTCGCGCTTCGTCGCCGACTTCGTGGGCACCTCGAACCTGTTCGACGACCGCGTCTCCCAGGCCCTCCTCGGTCGCGGCGGCGTGCACTCGGTGCGCCCCGAGAAGATGACCGTCGGCGCCGGCGAGACCGGAGCCGGCATCCGCAACGCGCCGGGCACCGTCGTCGAGACGATCTACCTCGGCAGCGGCATCCGCCTCGTGGTCGACCTCGACGCGGGCACGCGCATCAGCGTGCTCGAGCAGAACGACCGCAACCGGGTCCACGACGAGGACCGCGGCGACCGCGTGGTCGTCAGCTGGCACGACGACGACGTGATCGCCCTCGGCGGGGCGGATGCCGCCGCGCCGGCGCCCGCCGCCTAGGGCCTCGAGACGGCCTCCGGCCTGCTCGACCCGCACCTGCACCACACCACCCACCCACAGAGAAACCAGGAGAGAACCATGATGCGCATCCCGCGCACGGCGCGCCGCGGCGCGACCGTCGGCCTCGCGATCGGCTCGATCGCGTTGCTCACCCTCACCGCCTGCGGCACCACCTCGGGCGAGCCGGCCGCCACCGAGGACGCGGCGACCGAGCTCGGCGAGCCCGAGGGCCAGGTCTCGATCCTCGCGTGGCCGGGCTACGTCGAGGACGGCTCGAACGACCCCGCCGTCGACTGGGTGACCCCGTTCGAGGAGGAGACCGGCTGCGAGGTCACCTCGAAGACGTACGGCACCTCCGACGAGGCCGTGAACCTCATGAAGACCGGCGACTACGACGTCGTCGCGGCATCCGGCGACGCCACCCTGCGCCTCATCGCGGGCGGCGAGGTGCAGCCGGTGAACACCGACCTCATCCCGAACTACGAGGGCATCTACGACTTCCTGAAGGACAAGGAGTGGAACTCCGTCGACGGGCAGTCCTACGGCGTGCCGCACGGGTACGGCGCGAACCTGCTGATGTACAGCACCGAGGTGTTCCCCGAGGCGCCCACGTCGTGGGACGTGGTCTTCGACCGCGCGAGCGAGAACTCCGGCAAGGTGACCGCGTACGACTCGCCCATCTACATCGCGGATGCGGCGGTGTACCTCATGCACCACCAGCCCGAGCTCGGCATCGAGAACCCGTACGCGCTCGACGAGGAGCAGTTCCAGGCCGCCGTCGACCTGCTGAAGGAGCAGCGCCAGCACGTCGGCGAGTACTGGTCCGACTACCTCAAGGAGATCCAGGCGTTCGAGACCGGTGACTCGGTCGTCGGCACGACCTGGCAGGTCATCCAGAACGTGCTGGCCTCGTCTGGCGCGCCCACCGAGGTCGTGCTGCCCGAGGAGGGCGCGACCGGCTGGTCGGACACCTGGATGATCGCCTCCGACGCCGCGAACCCCAACTGCGCGTACGAGTGGCTGAACTACATCGCGAGCCCCGAGGCGAACGCCGCCGCGACCGAGTACTTCGGCGAGGCGCCGTCCAACCAGGAGGCCTGCGAGTTCCGCAGCGAGGGCTCGTGCGAGGCGTTCAACGCCGGTGACGAGGAGTTCGCCTCGAAGATCTGGTACTGGACCACTCCGATCGCCGAGTGCGTCGACGGTCGCACCGACGTCGAGTGCGTCGACTACTCCCAGTGGACGGCGGCCTGGCAGGAGATCAAGGGCTGACGCCGACGCGGGTCGAGGAGGCTGCTCGCAGCCGTCTCGGGGCCTCCCCCCTGGTCTCGAGACGGCCCCAAGGCCCCCTCGACCCGCACCCCGCCCATCCGCACCTCGACAGGAAAGCACGAATGACGACGAACGCGACGGCACCCGCCCCCGTCCGCGGCTCCGACCGCGACGACGGCTCCCGCAGCGCCATCCGCCGCCCCAGGGCCACCCCGGCCCGCCGCACGTCGGTGTTCCTCAGCACCCACCCCCGGATGCGGCTCGCGCTGCTGCTCTCGGCCCCGCTGTTCTGGCTGGGACTCGTGTACGTGGTGGCGCTCGCGGCACTGCTCGTCACCGCGTTCTGGACGGTCGACAGCTTCACCGGCCAGATCAAGACCGAATGGACGATCGACAACATCGTCACGGTGCTCACCGGCTCGCTCTACCAGACGGTCACGTTCCGCACGATCGGCGTCGCGCTGCTCGTCACGATCATCGACGTCGCCCTCGCGCTGCCCATCGCGTTCTACATGGCGAAGGTCGCATCCCCGCGGGCGCGCCGCATCCTGGTCATCGCCGTGCTCATGCCGCTCTGGGCGAGCTACCTCGTCAAGGCGTACGCGTGGCGCTCGGTGCTCTCGCAGGACGGCATCCTCGAGTGGGTGCTCGCGCCGTTCGGGCTGCACACGCCCGGGTACGGCCTGCCGGCGACGGTCATCACGCTGTCGTACCTGTGGCTGCCGTACGTGATCCTGCCCATCTACGCGGGGCTCGAGCGCGTCCCCGACTCGCTGCTCGAGGCGTCCGCCGACCTGGGCGGCAAGACCTGGCCGACCGTGCGCCACGTCGTGCTCCCGCTCGCGATGCCCGCGATCATCGCCGGCACGATCTTCAGCTTCTCGCTGTCGCTCGGCGACTACATCACGGTGAACATCGTCGGCGGCGCGAGCCAGATGCTCGGCAACCTCGTGTACACGAACGTCGGCGCGGCGAACAACCTGCCGCTCGCGGCGGCGATCGCGCTCATCCCGATCGCGATCATCTTCGGCTACCTCGCGCTCGTGCGTCGCACGGGTGCGCTCGACAACCTGTAGGGGCGAACGGATGCGACTCTCCCGACTCTCGCGCACGACGCTGGGCGCCGTGGCCGGCCTCATCCTCGTGCTCGTCTACGTGCCCCTGCTCGTGGTGCTCGTCAACTCGTTCTCGACGTCGACCTCGCTGTCGTGGCCGCCGCCGGGGTTCACGCTCGAGTGGTGGCGCCGCGCGTTCGCCTCCGAGGGCGCCATGGACGCCGTCGGCACGAGCGTCGTCGTCGCGCTCATCTCGACGGCGATCGCGCTCGTGCTCGGCACGCTCATCTCGTTCGCGTTGCAGCGCTTCGACTTCTTCGGCCGGCAGACGGTGAACCTGCTCGTGATCCTGCCGATCGCGCTGCCGGGCATCATCACGGGTATCGCGCTGAACAACTTCTTCCGCACGATCATGGGCATCCCGCTGTCGATCTGGACGGTCGTGATCGCCCACGCCACGTTCTGCATCGTCACGGTGTTCAACAACGTCATCGCCCGACTGCGCCGCACGGGCACGAAGCTCGAGGAGGCCTCGGCCGACCTCGGCGCGGGCGTGTGGACGACGTTCCGGCTCGTGACGTTCCCGCAGCTGCGGTCCGCGCTGCTCGCGGGGGGCCTGCTCGCGTTCGCGCTCTCGTTCGACGAGATCATCGTGACGACGTTCACGGCCGGGTCGGGGGTGACGACGCTGCCGATCTTCATCCTGAACAACATGTTCCGGCCGAGCCAGGCGCCGATCGTGGCGGTGATCGCGGTGGTGCTCGTGCTCGTGTCGATCATCCCCATCTACCTGGCGCAGCGGCTGTCCGGCGACGAGCAGCAGCGGCGCTGATCGTCCTCCGTCGTCTCGAATGCGGGTGGTTCGCAGGCGGGTCCCGACAGAATGGCGGTATGGATGCCGCGCCGCTGCCGACGTCGTTCTCCGCCTCCCTGCCCGACTGGCTCGTCGACGAGCTGCCGAGGCTGGCCGAGACGGTGCTTCCCGACGACGAGGCCCGGGTCGGCCTCGCGATCGAGCTCGCCGACCGCAACTGGCGGGCGGGCAACGGCGGCCCGTTCGCCGCGCTCGTCGTGGACGCGGCATCCGGTCGGCTCGTCTCGGTCGGCGTGAACGTCGTGCTGTCGAGCGGGCTCAGCTCGACCCATGCGGAGGTGACCGCCCTGAGCCTCGCGCAGTCCCGGCTCGGGCGCTGGGACCTGGGGGCGGACGGCGCGCAGCTCGAGCTCGTCGTCAACTGGGCGACCTGCGTCATGTGCTACGGAGCCACCATGTGGTCCGGCGTGCGGGCGCTCGTGCTCGCCGGGCACGGCGAGGAGTGCCAGCAGCTCACCGGATTCGACGAGGGACCGATGCCCGCGGACTGGATCGGCGAGTTCGAGCGCCGAGGCATCGCCGTGCGCACGAACGTGCGGCGGGATGCCGCGATCGACGTGTTCCGCGCGTTCGGCGCGTCGGACGCGGTGGTCTACAACGCCCGGGGTCAGGCGGGCGACTGAGGTCGGTTGCTCATCTGAGCAGATCTCGCGGCCGACGCTGCACATTGGCGTGGTTCCCGTGAACGTCTCGTGACGCATCTTCCCTGCACCGGGTCGGTTCCCTAGGCTGACGCGCGTCCGGGGGGTCATGGTGGCCCATCCCGGGTTGCGTGAGGAGCCCCGATGAAACGCCTTCTACGTCGTCCCACTGTCGCTGTCGCGACCGCTTCGCTGATGGCCGTCGGGCTGGCGGTCGTGCCCGCCGCCGTGGCCCAGGCCGCGACGCCGACCGAGCTGTTCATCAGCGAGTACATCGAAGGCAGCTCGAACAACAAGGCCATCGAGATCTCCAACCTCACCGCCGGTCCGATCGACCTCGGTGCCGGCGACTACGACCTGAAGTTCTACTTCAACGGCTCGGCGGCCCCCGGGCTGACCATCCCGCTCAGCGGCACGGTGGCCGCGGGCGACGTGCACGTCGTCGCGCAGGCCTCGGCGAACGCGACGATCCTGGCCGCGGCCGACCAGACCAACGGGTCCGGCTGGTTCAACGGCGACGACGCCGTGGTGCTCACGAAGGCCGACGCGGTCGTCGACGCGTTCGGCCAGACCGGGTTCGACCCCGGCAGCGAGTGGGGCTCCGGGCTCACCTCCACCGCCGACAACACGCTGCGCCGCGGCAACGCGTTCTGCGCCGGCGACACGAACCCGAGCGACCCGTTCGACCCCTCCGTCCAGTGGGTCGGCTTCGCGAGCGACACCTTCGACGGTCTCGGCGCGCACTCGTCGACGTGCGAGGCGCCGCCGCCCCCGCCCGAGGCGGACTGCGACGCCGACGTCGTGGCGATCGGGTCCGTGCAGGGCAGCGGGACGGCCACTCCCGTCAGCGGCCAGACCGTTCGCGTCGAGGGCGTCGTCGTGGGCGACTTCCAGGAGGACGGCGGCCTGGGCGGCTTCTTCCTGCAGGATGCGGGCGACGGCGACCCGGCAACGTCCGACGGCATCTTCGTCGCTTCGTCCGAGCCCGTCGAGGAGGGCGACTCCGTCCACGTCGTCGGCACCGCGGGCGAGAACTTCGGCATGACGCGGATCTCGGCGATCGACGCCGCGGTCTGCCCGGGCGACGTCGCGCTCCCGGAGGCCGCGGAGCTCCACCTGCCCGTCGTGCCGGCCGCGTACGAGGCGCTCGAGGGCATGTACGTGACGATGCCCGACACGCTGACCATCCTCGAGTACTTCGAATTCGACCGGTTCGGCGAGATCGTGCTCGGCACCGAACGGCAGCTGCAGCCGACCGCCACCTTCGAGCCCGAGTCGACCGAGGCGATCGCGCTCGCGGCGGCGAACGCGGCCAACCGCATCACGCTGGACGACGGGCGGAGCGCCTCGAACCCCGACCCCGCCATCCACCCGAACGGCGAGGAGTTCACGCTCGAGAACACGTTCCGCGGCGGCGACCTCGTGACGAACGTCACGGGCGTGCTCGACTTCGCGTTCAGCAAGTGGCGCATCCAGCCGACCCAGGGCGCGGACTACGAGGCCGTCAACCTCCGTCCGGGCGTGCCCGACGTCGGCGGGAACTTCACCGTCGCGAGCTTCAACGTCCTGAACTACTTCACGACGCTGAACTCCCGAGGCGCCATCACGCAGGAGGAGTTCGAGCGGCAGGAGGCGAAGATCGTCGCGGCGCTCGCCGCCATCGACGCCGACGTGTTCGGCCTGATCGAGATCGAGAACAACGGCGACGTCGC
Organism: Agromyces sp. CCNWLW213; assembly: GCF_037199545.1. Taxonomy (NCBI): domain Bacteria; kingdom Bacillati; phylum Actinomycetota; class Actinomycetes; order Micrococcales; family Microbacteriaceae; genus Agromyces; species Agromyces sp. CCNWLW213. Next base: position 110,264 of record NZ_JBBBDX010000003.1, read on the forward strand.
CGTCGGGACGCTCGTCGACGCCCTCAACGACGTCGTCGGCGCCGGAACCTACGACTTCATCTCGACCGGCAAGCTGGGCACCGACGTCATCACGACGGCGCTCATCTACAAGCCGACCGAGGTCCAGCCGGCCGGGGACTTCGCCGTACTCGACTCCACGGTCGACCCGCGGTTCAACGACGACGCGAACCGCCCCGCCCTCGCGCAGGCGTTCACCGACGTGGAATCGGGCGAGACGATCGCGGTCGTCGTGAACCACCTCAAGTCGAAGGGATCGGCCTGCGCCGGCGACCCGGACACGGGCGACGGCCAGGGCAACTGCAACCTGACGCGCACGGCCGCCGCCGAGGCGATGGTCGACTGGCTGGCCACCGGTCCCACCGATGCGGAGCCCGGCGACGAGCTGATCATCGGCGACCTGAACTCCTATGACAAGGAGGACCCGATCGACGTGTTCGTCGGTGCCGGGTACACCGACCTGCTCCTGCAGGAGCAGGGCGAGGAGGCCTACTCCTACGTGTTCGACGGCCAGGTCGGCTACCTCGACTACGCGCTGTCCGGGCCCGGGCTCACGCCGCGCGTGACCGGCGCCGCCGACTGGCGGATCAACGCCGACGAGCCGGACCTGCTCGACTACACCATGCAGTTCAAGAAGCCGGCCCAGGACGCGCTCTTCGAAGCCGACCCGTACCGCTCGAGCGACCACGACCCGGTGATCGTCGGCTTCGACTTCATCGCGCCGGAGCTCGAGGTCGCCGCGGACCCGTCGGAGGTCTTCCCGCCGAACAACAAGTGGCGCACGATCGACTTCGACATCACGGCCACGGATGACTCGGGCGAGGTCGAGGTCGAGCTGGTCGAGGTCGTGGCCGAAGGGCACAAGGCCGAGGGCCGCATCCTCTCCGACGATCAGGCCGAGGTGCTCGCGCGCTACGGCACCTCGTACACCTTCGTCTTCGAGGCGACCGACCCGAGCGGCAACACCACGACGGCGGAGGTGACCGTGCGAGTGCTGCCCTAGTCGGTCCCGCACGGCAGGCGAACGGCGCGCCGCTCCCGGTCGGGGGCGGCGCGCCGTCGTCGTCGCAGCGGACGGCTCACGCGGCGCGGTGGCCGCAGTGGCCGTGATGGGCGCGGCCGTGCCGATGCCCGTGCCCGCGCTCGGGGCCGTGCTCGTGCCCGTGGTCGGCCCCGTGCGCGTGCGGGTGCCCGTGCCCGTGCGCACGGCGGTGCCTCCGGCCCATCCATCGGCCGCGGCCGCGACGTCCGGATTCCCATGCGGCGTCCTCGCTCCATCCGAGCTCGCGGGCGATGGCCTCGAGCGTGGCGAGGGTGGTCGCGTAGTCGTCGGTCGAGACCGTGCCGGCGACCCGCGCGCGGAGGTCGTGCACGCGCTCGTCGAGGGTCGCGAGCATCGCTCGACCGTCGTCGGTGAGGTGCAGGCCGCCGTCGGAGGCCCGGCCGGCCCATCCGCGACCCACGAGGGCGTCGACGCGCCCGGGCCGGCGCGCGAGCTTCGCCGCCGTGCGCTCGTCGCGGACCTCGCCCGCGATGAGGTTGAGCAGGCGCCACTCGCGCGGCGTGACGTCGAGGTCGTCGAAGAGGGCGTCGAGTTCGCGCTCGATGGCGCGCTCGGCGGTCTTCAGCCAGAACCCGAGCGGGCGAGTCGATCGGGCGTCGTCCGAAGGGGACTGGGGGATGCCGGGGTGGTCAGGGGTGTTCATGCTGGGTCCTTCCGATGCGCCGTGCGGCGCGATGTTCGCCCCGGCGGACGGCCGGGGCGAAGCGGGAGCCGCGATCGCGGCGGCCGCGGCGAGGGCCGCGTCTCGATTTGCATGTCATATGGCATGCACATGTAGTGTGACATGTGACTGAACTGCATGTCAAGTTACATGTAAAGTGGCACGGTGGACGACGCACGCGACACCGACCCGACCGCTCCGACCGACCCGGATCCGGTGGCCCGCATCGAGCGCGCGCTGGCCTCGCTCCGGCGGGGCGGTCGGCCGCCGTGGGCCGGTGAACATCCCGCAGAGGGCCGCGGCGGCCCGCATCCTCGGTCGGGTCGGCCGCACGCGCACGACGCCGATGCTCCGGGAGGATCGGGCGGCCCGACCGGGCACGATGCGATGCACGGACACGGTGGTCCGCACCGCCACGGGGGTCCCGGCTCAGGTCCCTGGGCATTCCGCTTCGGCCCGGTCGCCCGGCACCGCCTGCTCGCCACGCTCGACGCCGAGGGGCGCGCGATGTCCGTCACCGAACTCGCGGAGGCCGTCGGCGTGGACCAGCCCCGCGCGAGCCGGTTGGTCCAGGGTGCCGTCGCCGACGGACTCGTCGCCCGGGAGGCCGACCCCGACGACGCGCGGCGCACGCGCGTGCGCCTGACGCCGGCCGGAGCCGCCGCGGTGCGCGCCGCGGGAGCGCGGCACCGGCAGGCGATCGAGGCGGCGCTCGCCGACTTCTCCGACGACGAGCGCGAGGTGTTCGCCGACCTGCTCGGACGCTTCTCAGCCGGGCTGCGTCGCGGCCGCGAGCACTGAGGTCAGGCCCGAGCGTCTCCGGGGTCCGGGACGGGTGCGGATGCGGCATCCGTCACCCGCTTCGGCACGCGCACGAAGAGCATGAGCACCAGGCCGGCGACCAGCACGAGCACGATGCCGAGGATGCCCCAGTAGGTCGCGCCGAACAGCGCGATGAACGACGACCAGAGCAGTGGCGAGAGGAAGCTCGCGGCGCGGCCCGTGGTCGCGTACAGCCCGAAGATCTCGCTCTCGCGGCCGGCCGGCGTGACGCGGGCCAGGAACGACCGCGACGCGGCCTGCGCCGGCCCGACGAACAGCGTGAGCACGAGGCCGAAGATCCAGAAGGGCGTCGTGCCCGCGTCGTGCAGGAAGAACACGACGAGACCGGCGCCGACGAGTCCGGTGAGCGACGTGAGGATCACCGCGCGCGGTCCGAAGCGGTCGTCGAACCATCCGGCCACGATCGTCGACACGCCGGCGAGCAGGTTCGCGGCGATGCCGAAGATCATGACCTCGTTCGCCGTGAAGTGGAACACCACCGCCGCGATCACGGCGCCGAAGGCGAAGACCCCGGCGAGGCCGTCGCGGAATACCGCACTCGCCAGCAGGAACCAGAACGTCGGGCGGGCCTCGCGCCACAGGCGGGCGATGTCCTGTGCGAGCACGCCGTAGCTGCGGAGGAATCCGACGCGCTCGCGACCCGGTGCCGGCGGCGCCTCGGGAACGAACACGAGCACCGGCCACGCGAAGAGCAGCGTCCAGACGCCGCAGCCGACCGCGATCACGCGGTAGACGAGGCCGTCCTCGGTGGGCATGCCCCACCAGTCGAACGTCGTCGCGACGACGACCAGGACGAGTGCCACGATGCCGCCGAGGTAGCCGAGGCCCCATCCGAGCCCCGACACCTTGCCGACGGTGCGCGGCGTCGACACCTGCACGAGCATCGCGTTGTAGTTCACGCCCGCGATCTCGCTGAAGACCGTGCCCGCTGCGATGAGCGAGATGCCGAGCAGGAAGTACGGCGGCGAGCCCTGCACGAAGAACAGGGCGAACATGCAGGCGACGAGCGCGGCCGTCGCTCCGCCGAGCCAGAGCTTGCGCCGGCCCGCGGCATCCGCACGCTGCCCGAGGACGGGGGCGAGCACGGCGATGAGGATGCCCGCGATCGTGATCGCCCACCCGAGCCCGCTCGCGAGGTCGGCGAGCCCGCGCTCGTACGCCGGGTCGCCCTCGCCGAGCTCGGCGATCGCGGGGTCGAGGAACCAGTCGCTCGTCAGGTAGAGCGCGGTGAAGACGAACGTGAGGATCACCGAGTTGAACGGCTGGGTCCCCCAGTCCCACAGCGCCCACGACCACACCTGCCTGCGGGGCACCGGGCGGTCGGCCGCCAGCTCGAGGCCCGTGAGGACGCGGAGCTCGCCGGTCGACAGGTGCGGGGCGGTGACGGTCGCGTGGCGGTCCGCCGGCGGCTGGGGATCGGTCATGGGGGGAGTCTTCCGGCGTGGGGTGAACGGGCGGTGACGGCGCGCCCGGCCGAGCCGATCCGCGTCGATCCCGTGCAGGCTAGCGCCTCCGCGCCGCAGTGCGACAGCCCCTCGCGGCATCCGCCGGCGCCATGGGCGCGGGCGCGCCCGCGCGGGGCGACCCGACGCGCCGCGCGGCCGTGCGCGCCGACGGCGTGTCGGGTCCCCGCCGACCGGATGCCGCGACTCAGCCGGTCACGTCGCCGACGAGTTCCGCGAAGAGCTCCTCGGCGTCGCACTCGAGCCGCTGCCGCGTGAACCAGTCGCACACGTTCACGCAATCGCGGTGCAGGAGGTCGAACCCGTTCGGGTTCGCGACCACGTCGACGACCTGCGGCAGGTCGATCGCGACCACGCGACCGCGGTGCACGAGGAGGTTGTACGGCGAGAGGTCGCCGTGCGCCAGCCCGGCGAAGGCGAGCGTGTGCATGAAGTCGACGACCTGCCGGAACAGGTCGCGCAGCTCCTCGCTCGAGGCCCGGACCTGCGCGAGGCGCGGTGCGGCGACCCGCCCCTCGCCGATGAACTCCATGAGCACCTCGGTCTCGCCGACCTGCACCGGGTACGGCACGGCGGCGCCGAGTTCCGCGAGCCGGCTCAGCGCGGCGAACTCGGCGTACGCCCACTCGGTGCGTGCGACCTCGCGACCGTACGTCGACGAGCGCTGCACGGCTCGGACGTCGCGGCTCCGACGCGGCGCCGCACGGCCCTCGGTGTAGACCGTCGAGCGATGGAACAGCCGGTGCTCGGCGCCGCGGTACCGCTTCGCGGCGAGCAGGGTCCGGTTGCCCGGCACGTCGGCGGGCGCGCCGGGCACGGCGCGCTCGATCAACCAGAGGTCGGCCTCCTTGCCGGTCTTCACGATGCCGAGCTCCGTGTCGATCGCGGCAGCGGACGTGACGACCCAGTCGGGCCGCGGCTCGGGGCCGCGTTCGCTGGGCTGGGTGGCCGGCCAGGTCGACCAGCGCTGGTCCTCGCCCGGCTCGACGTCGGCGAAGGCGAGGGAATCGGTCGCGGCGCCGAACAGCGCAGCGGATGCCGCGCGCGATCGCGCGGCGGAATCGTCGAGTGACGACAGCATGTTCACGGTGGTGTCTCCGAGATCGTGGAGGCCACCGCGCGGATGCTAGCGGGCGGCCTCGCAGGGAAGGGTGTCTGCGAAACGCGCGACAAGGACGGTGTTCATCGCTCACTCCTTCCGGTCTCGAGCCCACTGGGCCGGGGTGCGCCCCCGATCGAGGCGACGGATGCCGCGTGGCGCGGCCCGCATGAGCATACGCCTCCCTCGGCCGGCTGTCCATGGCGGGGCTAGGGTCGGAACGTGCGCGACGCCGCGACGACCACGTCCGGCGCGGTGGTGCTCGTCGAGGGCGAGAGCGACCACCGCGCCGTCCTCGCGCTCGCGAGCCGGCTCCGCGTCGACCTCGGCGCGGCGGGGGTTCGCGTCGCGGCCATGGGCGGGGTCACCAACATGCGGCACTGCATCGGCGCGCTCGACGCCGAGCTCCCGGCGCCGCGCGTGCTCGGCCTGTTCGACGTGGGCGAGTTCGACGTGGTCCGGCGCATGCTGGACGAGTCCGGTCGCGGCCGGCCGGCCGACCTCGCCGAGGCCGAGGCGCTCGGCTTCTTCGCCTGCTCGCTCGACCTCGAGGACGAGCTGATCCGGGCCGCCGGACCCGCCACGGTCGAGGCGGTGCTGTCCGAGGCCGGCGAGCTCGCGAGGTTCCGGGCGTTCCAGGGGCAGGTGCTGCAGCGCGACCGGCCGGTCGAGGCGCAGCTGCGGCGCTTCGCGGGCACGGCGGGCGGCCGCAAGGCGTGGTTCGGCGCGGCCGTGATCGATCGGATGCCGCTCGACCGGGCACCCGCGGGGATCCTCTCGCTGCTGAGGGAGGCGGTGCGCTCCTGAGCGCGGGCGGGCGGCGGGCCGTAGGTCCCGGTCGCCGGGGCCGCCCGCGTGCTCGGATGAGCCATGGCCACGGCATCGTCCGGAGCGGCGGCCGCGCCATCCGGAACCGGCAAGTTCAACCTCGCGCTCGCGATCCTGCTGGCGATGGCCATGTTCGTGCTCGTGGTGGACACGTCGATCATGAACGTGTCGATCTCGGCCGTCGTGCGCGATCTCGGGACGACGGCGAGCGGCGTGCAGGGCGCGATCGCGCTCGAGGCGCTCGTCTCGGCCGCGTTCATCCTCATCGGCGGCAAGACGGGCGACCTCATCGGGCGCAAGCTCGCCTACATCCTCGGCCTGCTCGGCTACGCGATCGGCGCGGTGGCGATGACCCTCGCGCAGGGCCTGACCGCCATCATCGTGTTCTGGGCGATCATCGGCGGGATCGGCGCATCCCTGCTGCTGCCCTCGATGCAGTCGCTGATCCATGGCAACTTCAGCGGAGCGCACCAGAAGCGCGTCTACGCGCTCGTCGGCGCGGCGGCGGCGATCGCGGCCGCGGTGGGCCCGCTCATCGGCGGCGTCATCACGACCTTCCTGTCGTGGCGCGTCGGGTTCCTGATGGAGGCCGTGATCATCGCGATCGTGCTGTCGGGGATCCGGCTCGTGAAGGACGTGCCGTACACCGGCTCGCGCGCCGTCGACTGGGGCGGGGCGGCCCTGTCGGTGGTCGGCATGGGCGGCATCGTGCTCGGCATCCTCGTCTGGCAGGAGGGCGGCCAGTACGTCGGACTGCTCATCGGCGTGGGCGCGATCGCGCTCGTGACGCTCGTCTGGTGGCTGCGCGTCCGGAAGCAGCGGAGCCGGCCCACGCTGATCGATCCGGTCCTGTTCGAGTCGAAGGGATTCCTGACCGGCGTGAGCGGACAGCTGCTGCAGCAGGTCGCGCTCGGCGGGACGATGATCGTGCTGCCGCTGTACCTGCAGCTCGTCCTCGAGTACGACGCGCTGTGGGCGGGCATCTCGATCGCGCCGCTCTCGCTCACGATGTTCGTCGTGGCACTGCTCGCCGGCCGGCGCACGCTCGGCCGTCCGGCGAACGTCATCCTCTGGGGCTTCGGGCTGCTCGTCGTCGGAGTCGCCGCGCTGCTGCCGATCGTGCCGCGCGCCGACTCGGGCTGGTGGCTCGCGATCCCGCTGGTCGTGGCGGGCGCCGGCCTCGGCCTGCTCGTCTCGCAGCTGAACAACTACACCCTGTCGCCCATCTCGGACGAGCGCGTGAGCGAGGCGGCGGGCGTGAACTCGGCCGCCGGATCGTTCGGGCTGTCGTTCGGGCTCGCGTTCGCCGGCGCGATCATGCTGGCCACGCTCGCGTTCGCCTTCGGTGCACGAGCGGATGCCAGCACCGTGCTGTCCCCGGAGCAGCAGCAGCAGGTCGCGACGGTCCTCGAGGAGGACGCGCAGCTCATGTCGAACACCGGGCTCGAGGAGCTCCTGGCCGACGAGCCCGAGGAGGTGCAGGACGAGATCCTCGCCATCAACACCGAGTCGCGCCCGATCGCGCTGCAGGTCGCGCTGCTGGTCCCGCTCATCGCCGGGGTGCTCGGCCTCCTCAACGCGCTGCGGATGCGGCGCCTGCCCGACCCGGCTCCGTCGTCGTCAGCCGAGGGCATGGCCCTCGGCTGAGCCGGGCCCGCCGATCCGGAGGATGCCCGAGGAGCGGCGCGGTCAGGACAGGTCGGCGACGGACGTCAGGACCTCGGCGGTGCTGACGAAGTACGTGACCCCGTCGGCGTGCACCATCGACGGGACGTAGTTCGCGTCGTAGTCCGCGGGCGCGGTGAGCGTGCCGGGGAACGGTGCGTCGGCCTCGGTCCACCCCGCGGCGAGCAGCTCGGTCCGACGCTCCGCCCACGCCGCATCCGACTCGGGGAGTCGCGCGACCCACAGCGCCACGTCGCTCCGGGGCGCCGCCCAGGTGCAGTCGAGCGCGCCGTCGGCGATCAGGTCCGACGCCGCGGGGCCGAGCGGGAAGGCGTCCTCCTGCAACGCCAGCCCGCTCGAGGCGAGGCGCTCGTACTCGTCGTCCGTCAGGACGTCCTCGCACGTGACCTCGTCGGCCGGTGCGCTCGTGGGGTCGCGGGCCCGGTCGTGGGCGGCGGCGCCGCGGACGTCGTGGGCGAGCCGGGTGCCGGCGTGGCATCCGTTCGGACCTCGGGGGTGCACGCGGTGACGAGCACGGCGACGAGCGCGGCGCCGACCGCTGCGGGCAGGAAGCGGGCGGTCATGGACGAATGGTAGGGCTGCGGCGGGGAGGGCGGCTCAGGAGCAGCCCGGACCGGCGCCGATCGCCGGGTTCACGCCGGCGTCGCGGCGGCGGCGGCCGCATCCTCCTCGGTGGCGACGAGCTGACCGCAGGCGCCGTCGATCTCCTTGCCGCGCGTGTCGCGGATGGTCGTCGGGATGCCGGCGTCGGAGAGCCGCCGCACGAACTCGTGCTGCACGTCGAGATCGGACGCGGTCCAGATCGAACCGGGCGTCGGGTTCAGCGGGATCGGGTTGACGTGCACCCAGCCCCGGCCGCGCTCGTTGAGCTTCTCGGCGAGCAGGTCGGCGCGCCATCCGTGGTCGTTCATGTCCTTGATGAGGGCGTACTCGATCGAGACGCGGCGCCCGGTCTTCTCGAAGTACTCGCGCGCGGCGTCGAGCGCCTCGTCGACCTTCCAGCGCGAGTTCACCGGGATGAGTTCGTCGCGCAGCCCGTCGTCGGGCGCGTGCAGGCTGAGTGCGAACGTGACGGGGATGTGCTCGTCGGCGAGCTTCCGGATGGCGGGCACGAGGCCCACCGTCGAGACGGTGATGTTGCGCGCCGACATCCCGAGGCCGTTCGGCGCGGGGGCGGCCATGGTGCGCACGGCGCGCATGAGGCGCGCGTAGTTCGCGAGCGGCTCGCCCATGCCCATGAAGACGATGTTCGACACGCGGTCGGGCGTGCCGTCGTCGGCTCGCTTGCCGCCCAGCGCGCCCGACGCGATCACGCGGTTCGCCGCGACGACCTGGTCGAGGATCTCGGCCGCCGACATGTTGCGCGTGAGGCCCGCCTGGCCGGTCGCGCAGAACGGGCAGTTCATGCCGCAGCCGGCCTGGCTCGACACGCACAGCGTGATGCGGCCGGGGTAGCGCATGAGGACCGACTCGACGAGCGCGCCGTCGTGCAGCTTCCAGAGGAACTTGATGGTGTCGCCGCGGTCGGTCTCGAGACGGCGCACCTCGGTGAGCAGCGGCGGGAGCAGGCCCGCGACGAGCTCCTCCCGCCCGGCGGCCGGGAGGTCGGTCATGTCGGCGGGGTCGCTCGTCCAGCGCGTGAAGTAGTGGCGCGCCACCTGCTTGAGCCGGAACGCGGGGACGCCGAGCTCCTCGGCCTTCGCCGTCCACTCCTCTGGTGCGAGGTCGGCGAGGTGGGCCGGCGGCTTGCCGCGCTTGGGCGACGCGAACTGGAGCAGCGGGCGCCCGTCGGGCCCCTTGGCCTGCTGCCATCCCTCGGTCTTGGGCCGCACCTGGCGGGGCTTGGTCGAGCGGATGCCGCCGGCCCCCGCCTCGCGAACCGCGCCGTCGCGCGGGGTCGCTGCGGCCTCCGCGGGGCGCGCGGGCGTCTCGGGCGTGTCGGTCGGCATGCCCCCAGCGTACGCGGAGCCGCCCGAGCATCCGCTGGGCGCCCCGCCCGCCCCTCGTTCCGCCCCGACGCGGAGATGCCGCTTCCGCCGGGTCCCGGACGACGGAACCCGGCGGAAGCGGCGACGCGATCCCCAGCGGGCGCTAGGGAAGGGTCCAGGTGGCCGGGGGCTTCACCTGGTCGCGCAGCCAGATGTCGAAGAACTCATCGAGGTCCTGACCCGAGACCTCCTCGTAGATCTGCTGGAAGTCCTCCGACGTGCCCGTCGAGTCGTCGTAGCGCTCGAGCCAGAGGTTCGCGGCCTCGAAGAACGCCTCGTCGCCCACCTCGAGTCGGAGCGCGTGGAGGGTGCCCGCGCCGCGGTCGTAGACCGGGCCGGCGAACAGGCCGAGCGGGCCCGGGTCGCCGATCCGGATCTCCCAGTACGTCGCAGGCCGGTTCAGGTTGTACCAATTGTTGTACGCGGTCTGGGCGGTCCGGATGCCGCGCTCCTCGTTCCACATCCACGTCGCGTAGGTCGCCCAGCCCTCGTTGAGCCAGATGTCCTGCCAGCGCTCGGGACTGACGGAGTTGCCGAACCACTGGTGCGCCAGCTCGTGCGCGACCGTGCCCTCCGACGCCTGGGACGAGTACACCGGCCGCGTCTGCGTCTCGAGCGCGTAGCCCACGCTGTCGTTGTCGACGATCGAGCCGTATTCGACGAACGGGTAGGCGCCGAACTTCGACTCGAAGAAGTCGATCATCGCCACCTGCCGGGAGAGGCTCGTGTTCGTGGTCGCGAGGCGCGCGGCGGTCAGCTTGGTGTCGACGGCGTCGATGATGGGCACCCCGCTCGTCGAGGTGTAGGCGTCGCGCAGGTCGAAGTCGCCGACCGACGCGGTCGTGAGGTAGCTCGCCTGCTGGTCGGGGGCGTCCCAGAACCAGGTGGTCCATCCGTCCGCGGTGACCGGGTCGGCGGCGGGAAGGCCGTTCGCGACCGCGACCTTGCCCTCGGGCACCGTGATCTCGAACGAGTAGGTCGCCTTGTCGGTCTGGTGGTCGCTCACCGGATACCACGTCATCGAGCCCTCGGGCTCGCTCGCCACGATCGCACCGTCGCGAGTGGTCACCCACCCGTAGAGCGCATCCTCGATGTCGGTCGGCCGGGTCGTGGTGCCCCCGTACTCGACGACGACCTCGACGCTCTGGCCCGCCTTGATCTTCGGTCGCGGCTGCACCGTCAGCTCCCAGGTCCGCGCCTCGTCGTCCTGCACGTGCCAGAACGCCGCGCCGTCGACCTCCTCGCCCGCGCCCGGCGGTTCGACGGATACCGCGGGCTTCCCGTTCACCGTCACGGAGTGCACGTCCATGCCCCGCAGGTCGAGGTTGAATCGATCGAGGTCCTGCGTGGCCTCGAGGTCGATGGTCGCGACCCCCTCGAACTCGCCCTCCAGCGGCGCGGGCGCCGGTGCGGGCGGCGTGTAGCGGATGTCGAGGTCGTAGTGCTGCACGTCGTACCCGCCGTTGCCGGCGAACGGGAAGTACTCGTCGCCGACGCCGGCCGAACCCGCCGTGTATCGCGGCCCCGTGCTCTCCGGACCGTTGCCCGGAGCGGCCATCGCCGCCGAGGCGCCGAACGCTCCCACGACCACCATCGCCGCCGTCGTCCCGGCGACCACCCTGAAGTTCCTGCGGACCATGCTCTCCCCTTCGTCCCGGTGGGGGAACCCTAAGCGAGTGCCGCCGTCGCGCAACAGACCTCCGTGCGGAAGACGCACGAATCCTGCGCGTCGCGATGACCGCGCGGCGCGTCGTCAGCTCGCGGGCCGGATCCACTGCGCGAACGTCGGCGCGCTGACGAAGGTCACGGTGCCGTCGGCGACGACCACGACCGGGCTGAGCCCACTGCCCGGCTCGACCGGGCCGGTCCAGGCGCCCGTCACGGGGTCGTCGGTGCGGCGATACCCGGCGGACGTGAGCGCGTCCGTCCACCCGGCCTCGTCGGCGCCGACCTCGGCCTGCCGGACGTGGAGCAGGATGTCCGACTGCGGCTTCCCCCAGTTGCAGGCGAGCCCGTCCTGCTCGGCGATGCGCCGGGCGATCGGATCGGCCGTGTCGAACTCCATCGGCACGAGGCCGTCGGACTCGAGCTGCGCGTACGCCTCGGGCGTCATGAGGTCGTCGCAGGTCGCTGCGGACGTCGCGGGGTCCTCCGTCGGCGTCTCGGTGACGGGCTCGGCCGACGGCGTCGACGCGGGACTCGGCTCGGGGGCGGCGGTCTCGCCGGGGTCCCCGGCGCTGCAGCCGGCGAGTCCGATGGCGATGGCGAGGGCAGCGGATGCCGCGAGCAGGCGCGGCACGACGGTCGAGGTCATGTCGCTCAACGTAGCGGCGCGCGGCCCGGTCGCGCGCCGGTGCGCGCCCTGAGTCCACGCTCGCACACGTCCCCAGCCGCCCGCCGGCGTGCCGCTTCCGCCGGGTGCACGCCGGAGCGTCGAGGTTGAGTCGACCGCGCTCAAGTTTCACCGCGCCGACTTGACATCGATCGGATGCCGCTGCGAGACTTGAGCGGTCGAGGCTCAAGTCTCGACGAGCAGACTTCGGCCGCGGGCGGGCACCGCCGGGCCGATCGCCGGAGGGCAGACATCGCACCCCCCTCGGCAGAAGGAGAGACACACATGTCACGTGCAGTCGGAATCGACCTGGGCACCACCAACTCGGTCGTCAGCGTCCTCGAGGGCGGCGAGCCCGTCGTCATCGCGAACGCCGAGGGCTTCCGCACCACCCCGTCGGTGGTCGCGTTCACGAAGGACGGCGAGGTGCTCGTCGGCGAGACCGCCAAGCGCCAGGCCGTGACGAACGTCGACCGCACCATCGCGTCGGTCAAGCGCCACATGGGCACCGACTGGAAGCGCGAGATCGACGGCAAGCAGTACACGCCGCAGGAGATCTCGGCGCGCATCCTGCAGAAGCTCAAGCGCGACGCCGAGCAGTACCTCGGCGACACCGTGACCGATGCGGTCATCACCGTCCCGGCGTACTTCAACGACGCCGAGCGCCAGGCCACCAAGGAGGCCGGCGAGATCGCGGGCCTCAACGTGCTCCGCATCATCAACGAGCCCACCGCGGCCGCGCTCGCGTACGGACTCGACAAGGGCAAGGAGGACGAGCTCATCCTCGTCTTCGACCTCGGCGGCGGCACGTTCGACGTGTCCCTCCTCGAGGTGGGCAAGGACGACGACTTCTCGACCATCCAGGTGCGCGCCACGGCGGGCGACAACCGCCTCGGCGGCGACGACTGGGACCAGCGGATCGTCGACCATCTCATCAAGCGCTTCAAGGACTCGACGGGCGTCGACGTCTCGAAGGACAAGATCGCCCTGCAGCGCCTGAAGGAGGCCGCGGAGCAGGCCAAGAAGGAGCTCAGCTCGAGCATGAGCACGAGCATCCAGCTGCCCTACCTCTCGCTCACCGAGAACGGCCCGGCGAACCTCGACGAGACGCTCACGCGCGCCCAGTTCGAGAACATGACGAGCGACCTGCTCGACCGCACCAAGAAGCCCTTCGAAGACGTGATCCGCGAGGCCGGCATCAAGGTGTCGGACATCGCCCACGTCGTGCTCGTCGGCGGTTCGACGCGCATGCCCGCCGTCTCCGAGCTCGTGAAGAAGGAGACCGGTCAGGAGCCCAACAAGGGCGTGAACCCCGACGAGGTCGTCGCCGTCGGCGCGGCCCTCCAGGCGGGCGTCCTCAAGGGCGAGCGCAAGGACGTGCTGCTCATCGACGTCACCCCCCTGAGCCTCGGCATCGAGACCAAGGGCGGCATCATGACCAAGCTCATCGAGCGCAACACCGCCATCCCGACCAAGCGCAGCGAGACGTTCACGACCGCCGACGACAACCAGCCGTCGGTCGCCATCCAGGTGTTCCAGGGCGAGCGCGAGTTCACGCGCGACAACAAGCCGCTCGGCACGTTCGAGCTGACCGGCATCGCCCCGGCCCCCCGCGGCATCCCGCAGATCGAGGTCACCTTCGACATCGACGCCAACGGCATCGTGCACGTGTCGGCGCGCGACAAGGGCACGGGCAAGGAGCAGTCGATGACCATCACCGGCGGCTCGAGCCTCCCGAAGGACGACATCGAGCGGATGGTGCGCGACGCCGAGGAGCACGCGGCCGAGGACAAGAAGCGCCGCGAGTCGGCCGAGACCCGCAACCAGGCCGAGCAGCTCGTCTACTCGATCGAGAAGCTGATCAAGGAGAACGACGAGAAGCTCCCCGCCGACGTCAAGAACGAGGTGCAGGGCGACGTCGACGCGCTCAAGACGGCGCTCGCGGGCGACGACGACGACGCGGTGAAGTCGGCGTTCGACAAGCTCAACCAGTCGCAGGGCAAGCTCGGCGAGGCGATCTACGCGCAGGGCCAGCAGGCCGACGCGACCGCCGGCGCCAACCCCGGTGAGGACGCCAACCCGTCCGGCTCCGAGGGCGCCGAGTCCTCCGACGAGGACGTGGTCGACGCCGAGGTCATCGACGACGAGGACGAGAAGAAGTAACCATGGCTGCCGATGAGGACCGGAACCACGACGAGCCGATCATCCGCGACAAGCGGCGGATCGACCCCGAGACGGGTCAGGTTCGCAAGCCCGGCGCCGAGGGGTCCGAACCGGCGACGGATGCCGCAGCCGACGCTGCTGCGGCATCCGCTGCCGACGAGCTCGACGAGGAGTCGATCGACGAGGAGACCCTCACGGTCGACGACATCCTGAACGCCGCGCAGGCCGAGGTCGACGACCCGACGGCCGAGCACCTCGCCGACCTCAAGCGGGTCACCGCCGAGTACGCGAACTACCGCAAGCGCACCGAGGCGAACCGCGAGATCGAGCGCGAGCGCGCGATCGGCGCGGCCGTGGCCGTGCTGCTGCCCGTGCTCGACGACCTCGACCGGGCCGAGAAGCACGGCGACCTCGAGGGCGACACGCCGTTCGCGACGATCGCGGCCAAGCTGCGCGCGTCGGTCGAGAAGCTCGGCCTCACGCCGTTCGGCGAGGTCGGCGAGCCGTTCGACCCGCAGCGCCACGAGGCGATCTTCCAGCAGCACTCCGACGAGGTGGAGGTCGACACGGTCGGCGACGTGGTCGAGACCGGCTACCTGCTGGGCGGCACGCTGCTGCGGGCGGCGAAGGTCGTCGTGAAGACGCCCGCCTAGCGAACGTGCGGGTCGAGGAGCGGCGCCGGCCGCGTCTCGAGACCCCCTCGTCCGAGGTCTCGAGACGCTCCCGGCTCAGCCGGGTGCTCCTCGACCCGCAGCCGGACCACTAGATTTCGAGGAAGGAGGCGCCGATGGCCAGCCAGGATTGGTTCGACAAGGACTTCTACGCGATCCTCGGCGTCTCGAAGGACGCGAGCGACGCCGACATCAAGAAGGCCTACCGAAAGCTCGCGCGCAAGTACCACCCCGACCAGAACGCCGGGGACGCCGCATCCGAGGCGAAGTTCAAGGAGATCAGCGAGGCGCACTCGGTGCTCTCCGACCCCGAGGAGCGCAAGGAGTACGACGCGGTCCGCGCCATGGGCCAGGGCGCGCGGTTCACCGCGCCCGGCGGCGGCGCCGGCGGCTTCGAGGACGTCTTCGGCGGCATGTTCGGCGGTCCCGGCGGGCGCGGTGGCACGCGGTACACCTCGACGCAGGGCGCGCAGTACGACGACCTCCTGAGCGGCCTGTTCGGCGGAGGCCGCTTCGGCCAGCCCACGGGCGGCTACGGGGGGTTCGGCGGACCGACGCGCGGCCGCGACGTCACTGCGACCACGACGCTCGACTTCGTCACCGCGACCAAGGGCGATCGCATCACGCTGCAGACCGCCGACGGCCGCGAGATCACGGTCAACGTGCCCGCGGGCGTGGCCGACGGCCAGAAGATCCGCCTGCGCGGCAAGGGGCACCCGTCTCCCGACGGCGGCGAGGCGGGCGACATCGTCCTCACCGTGCGCGTGCGCAAGCACCCCGTCTTCGAGCGCGACGGCCTCAACCTCCGCGTCAACGTGCCCGTCACCTTCGCCGAGGCCGCACTGGGCGCGACCATCCAGGTGCCGACCCTCGGCGGTGAGCCGGTGAGGCTGCGCGTCGCACCCGGCACCCCCAGCGGGCGCGTGCTGCGCGTGAAGGGCCGCGGCGTCGAGACGAAGAAGGGCACGGGCGACCTCCTCGCCGTCGTGCAGGTCGCGGTCCCGTCGCACCTGTCGAAGGAGTCGGAGGAGAAGCTGCGCGAGTTCGCCGCGCTCCTGCCCGACGAGAACCCCCGCGAGGACCTCCTCGCCAAGGCGAGGGGCGCATGATGCAGGTCGACGGCGAGAGCCCCCTGTTCGTGATCTCGGTCGCGGCCGAGCTCGCCGGGATGCACCCGCAGACGCTCCGCCAGTACGACCGCATGGGGCTGGTCTCCCCGAAGCGCACCGCGGGCAAGTCCCGCCGCTACTCGATGCGCGACGTGGCGCAGCTCCGCGAGATCCAGCAGCTGTCGAGCGAGGGCGTGAGCCTCGAGGGCATCCGGCGCGTGCTCGGCCTCGAGAACGAGGTCGCCGACCTGCGCCAGCGCGTCCGCGAGCTCGAGCGCGCGCTCGCCGACGAGATGCTCAACCGCCCGGGCCGGCGCGTGTTCGCGGCCGGAGCCGAGGGCGAGGTGGTCTCGCTCAAGGCCGGCACGCGCGTGCGCCGCGAGAACGCCGTCGTCGTGTGGCGGCCGCTCGAGCGGGGCTGAGGTCCCCGGGTCGGGCGGGTCGCGTCCCTCGACCACCGGCGACCGCCCTTCAGTCCGGCGCCGGCCCGAATCCCTCGCTGTCGCGATCGCGAGCGGCCTCCTGCGCGACGACCGCGTCGCGGTCCGACAGCCGCCGGAGCCCGGCGAGCGGCTGCGCCATCCGGTGGTTGCCGCGCAGTCGGGGCTCCGCGCGGTCGAGGAACGCCCAGTATCCGGCGGTGACCGGGCAGGCGTCGGGACCCAGGCGCACCTTGGGATCGAAGCGGCATCCGCCGCAGTAGTCGGTCATCTTCGAGATGTACGCGCCGCCCGCCGCGTAGGGCTTGGTCGCGACGACCCCGCCGTCGGCGTGCTGCGACATCCCGACCACGTTCGCGGGCATGACCCACGGCGTGCCGTCGACGAACGCGCCCGCGAACCAGTCCGTGAGGGCGGCCGGATCGACCGCGCGCTGCAGCGCCCAGTTGCCGAGCACCATGAGCCGCTGGATGTGGTGCGCCCAGCCGCGGGTGCGCACGTCGTCGAGCGTGTGCCGGATGCACGCCGCGTCCACGCCGGAGGTGTCGAGCGCCGCGAACGGGCGGGGGACGGGCCGGGTCGACTCGAGGCGGTTGTTCGAGCGCGTGTAGTCGGGGCCGAGGTGCCAGTAGAGGTGCCACATCCAGTCGCGCCATCCGATCACCTGCCGCACGAAGCCCTCGACGCTCTGCAGCGGCGCACGCCCGGCCGCGTGCTCGGCGGCGACGCGTTCGGCGAGGGCGAACGGGTCGATGAGGCCGAGGTTGAGCGGCACGCTGAGCAGCGAGTGCGCCATGACCCAGTCGTGGGTGAGCACCGCGTCCTCGTACGGGCCGAAGTCGCCGAGGCGCGACCCGATGAAGTCGGCGACCGCCTGCTCGGCCTCGGACTCCGTGACCGCGAAGCGCCGGGGGCCGTCGTCGCCGATGAGCTGCACGTGCCCGTCGGCCTGCCACCGGTCGAGGTCACGGCGCACCTCGCGGTCGAGGTCGTCCTCCTCGGGCCACCACGGCTCGGGCAGGCCCAGGGTGACGGCGCCCTTCGGCGGGGGCTGCCGGTTCTCGCGGTCGAGGTTGAAGCGCCCGCCCTCGGGCTCGGGCCCGCGCATCAGGATGCCCGTGCGCTCGCGCGTCCAGCGGTAGAAGTCCTCCATGCGCGGCCGACGACCCTCGCGCGCCGCCATCCACCCGGCGAAGTCGGCCTCGGAGGTGACGAAGCCCCGGCTCGGCAGCATCCGGATGCCACGGCGCCGCAGGGCCGCCCTCGCGGCCCACGACACGGGCGCGATCGCCTCGAGGTCGTCGCGCCCGTCGACGGCGTCGCCGAACCGCTCCACCTGATGGAACTCCACGCGGTCGCCGAGCTCGGCGGCGCGGTGGCGGATGGCGGAGAGGTAGAGGTGCGCCTTCCGCCGGTGCATCGGCCGCCGGCCGAACGCCGAGCGGGCCTCGACGAGCAGCATCGGCCCGCCGTCGTCGAACTGCGATCCGAGCTGCTCCGCGAAGATCCACCGGACGGTCATGGACGAGTCCGCTCCGCTCAGCGACCCCAGGCCGACGGAGGAGCCGGCACGACGGGCACGGGTGCGGTCGACCACCACGCGCCGTAGCCGTAGTGGCTCTCGGCCCACGGCGAGGCCCAGACGGCCCGCGCCGTGGCATCCGCCGACGTGCCCGCCTCGAGCGCGGCGACGATGTCGGCGTAGAAGGTGCGCTTCTGCAGGTTGGACGCCGCGTACCGGGCGGCGTCGACGAGGGTTCCGTAGCTGCCGAGGCCGCTGCCGCCGCCCGACCCGTAGCCGTTGTTGAGCGGGTTGTTGCGGTTCCACCAGTTGTCGGGGCCGTTCTCCTCGCGCATCCACTCGACCATGAACCTCACGTTCTCGTCGGTCACGGGCCAGTCGCCGAACACGAGCACGAGCTTCGCCCAGTCGTAGTTGGTGCCGGATGCCACGAGCGTGTCGGGTCCGGTCGCCGTGGCGTAGCTCTCGCGGGAGACGCCCGCGACCGCGAGGTCGCCGGGGACGGCGTAGTCCTGCACGTCGCCGTGGAACGGCGACACCGAGGTCGACGCGGGGCCCGCGAGGGCGATCGACGGCCGCGGGAGCGGCGCGAGTGCGACCGTCGCGAGCATGCCTCCCACGGCGGCGACCGCCGCGAGCGCCGCGATGCCCCGACGCCGCGCCAGGCGGGGCCGATCGGCGCGCTCCGCCCGGTCCGCGGCCCGGCGTCCTCCGCGCACACGAGCGGGGCGCCGCGCGGTCGCTCGAACGGCCGCGCGACGCTCCCCCTGGTGCTGCGCCGGATGTCGCATCGGGGGCCGAGGGTAGCAAACCCGGCTGGACGTCGTCAGCCGCGGCGTCGTGCCGTGGCGCGTCGCGCCCAGAGGACGACGGGCACGAGCAGCAGCGAGAGCAGTCCCCCGACGACGGACAGCGTCGCGTAGTCGGTGGCGGCGAGCACGAGTCCGGAGAGCGCGCTGGCGCCCGCGCCGGCGAGGGCGATGAGCACGTCGATCGAGCCCTGCGTCCTGGCCCGGTGGGTCGGCGAGGTGGCGTCGACCACGAGCGCGGTGCCCGCGATGAGGCCGAAGTTCCAGCCGAGGCCGAGGAGGACGAGGGCGGTGATGAGCAGGCCGAGCGAGTCGCTCGGCGCGAGCGCGGCGACCCCGCCCGCCAGCAGCATCGTCACGGCCGCGGCGACCGCCATCGGGATGCGGCCGATCCGGTCGACGAGCACGCCCGTCACGAGCGAGGGCAGGTACATGGCGCCGATGTGCAGGCCGATGACGATCCCGACCGCCGAGAGCGCGTGGTCGTGCACCCGCATGTGCACGGGCGTCATCGTCATGATGGCGACCATGCTCGCCTGCGTGAGGATCATGATCGTCGCGCCGAGCACGACGCCCGGCGCGAACCGGTCGCCGCCGCGACCGCGGGCGGGTTCGGCCGCGATCCGGGTGGCGGATGTCGCGGGGGAGTCCGGTTCCCGGGTGGCGTCCGGGCCCGCGGCGGTGGCGGGCGGCGGCTCGGGGTCGAGGTGCTGTGCGACGAGGAACGGGTCGGGCCGCAGCAGCGCGAACAGCACGCTGCCGGCGGCGAGGTACGCGAGCGCGGCGAGGAGGAACGGTCCCGCCAGCGCGGGGATGCCCAGCGTGACGGCGAGCGTTCCGAGCGGCTCGACGAGGTTGGGGCCGGCCACCGCGCCGAGCGTGGTCGAGACCATCGCGACGCTGACCGCGGTGCCCCGCTGGGTCGGCAGGGCGAGGTCGGTGCCCGCGTACCGCGCCTGCAGGTTGGTGGCGGTGCCCGCGCCGTACACGAAGAGGGAGACGAACAGCAGCGCCACGTTGCCGGTGACCGCGGCGACCACGACGCCGACGGCGCCGGCGCCGCCCGCTGCGAAGCCGAGCCCGAGGCCGGTGCGGCGGCCGCGCCGCTGGGTGATCCGGCCGACGAGGAACGCGGTGAGGGCGGATCCGAGCGTGAACAGCGCGGCGGGCGCGCCGGTGACGCTGTCGGAACCGAGCATGTCTCGCGCGAGGAGCGCGCCGACCGTGATGCCGGCCGCCAGTCCGGCGCCGCCGAGCACCTGGCTCGCGACCACCACCGCGAGCGTTCGGCGCTGGACGCGGCGCCGCACGGCCTCGTCGGTGCCGATCGCGCGGGCGAGGCCGACGAGGTCAGTCGTTGGCATAGGGCGAGCGTACTCGCGGCACGGACCGTGCCGCCGCGAAGGGCGCGTACCGAGCGGACTCGATACGCGCCCTTCACGTGCTCCTCGGCCCGGGTGTCGTTTCCGCGCCCTTAAGGTGCTCGTCGATCCCCGGTGCGAACCGCTCGAGGGTCAGCCGACGGGCACGTCGCCGATCGTCAGCCACCAGGACTCGTCGGCGAAGTCGGCGGGATCGATCACGCCGCGCTCCTGGGCCCAGTCGATGAGCAGCTGGCGGATCTCCTTCTGCTCGTCGTACACCACCGGCGCCGACGCGATGTGCGGGAACCCGCCGCCGCCCGACCGACGGTAGTTGTTCACGGCGACCACGACCTCCTGGTCGTCGGCGAGGGGCGTGCCGTCCGAGAGGACGAGGTCCTCGATGCGCGAGCCGACCGGCTGCGACAGGTCGATCTCGTACTCGACGCCCGCGACGATGTCGAGGTTGTAGTCGGGCGTTCCGGCCGCGCCCGTGTGCACCTCGGGATCGAACGTGCCGCCCACGGGCACCTGGGCGTAGTACTTCGCCGAGTACTCGAGGTAGTCCTCCACCTGGGCCCCGGTCATGGTGACCGCCTGCAGCGTGTTGTCGTAGATGTAGAGCCCGGCGATGTCGCGCACGGTCACGTCGCCCTGCGGGAAGACGGCGGTGCGGCTGAACGGCGCGGCGATCGAGAGCACGGGCAGGTCGGCGTACGCCGTGCCCGCGAGTGAGCTCGCCACGGCATCCGTCTGCACCTGCTGGATGAAGTCGATGATCGCCGTGTCCTCGTAGCGCGAGGTGACGGCCGAGAGCTCCTCGGTCGACTGGGCCACCACCTGGTTCACGTAGGCGACCGTCGTGGCGTGCTGGTCGGCGACGAGGTCGACGATCTCGGGCGACTCCGGGTAGGCGGCGGTGCGGATGGCGGACGCCTCCGCGTCGGCGACATCCCACTGCCCCTTCGCCTTCTCGAGCGACAGGTCGACGCGCGTCACCGTCGAGCCCCAGCGGTAGGGCTGCGTGAGCAGGACCTCGTCGCCCGTGACCTCGTTGACGACGACCTCGCTCGGCCTGTCGAGGTGGGTGTGGCCGACGACCATGACGTCGATGCCCGGCACCCGGCGGGCGATGTCGGCCGTGGCGTTCTCGGGCGGCGCGATCGACTCGTCGTACGACGACGGGCCGTTGCCGGAGTGCGAGAGCACGACGACGACGTCGGCGCCGGCGGCGCGCACCTTCGGGACCCACTCCTCGGCCGCGTCGACCATGTCGCGGAACTCGAGCTCGCCCTCGACGTTGGCCTTGTCCCAGATCATCGAGCCCGGCGTCGTGAGGCCGAGGATGCCGACGGTGACGGGCTTGTGCCCCTTCACCTTCTTCGTGACGAGCGTGTACGGGTCGAACGCGGGCTCGCCGGTCTCGGCGTCGAGCACGTTCGCCCCGAGGAGCGGGAAGCCGAGGTCGTCCTCGTAGGCGCCGAGCAGGTCGAGGCCGTAGTTGAACTCGTGGTTGCCGAGGACCTGCGCGTCGTACCCGATCGCCGCGTAGGCGGCGGCCATCGGATGGTCGGCGCCGGTCTCGTGCACCGGTTCCTGCACGGCGTAGTAGTAGCTCAGCGGCGTGCCCTGGATGGCGTCGCCGTTGTCGACGACGAGCAGCCGGTCGTCGCCGACCTCGGCGCGGACCTCGTCGACGACCGAGGCGACCTTGGCGAGGCCCACCGAGTCGCCGGCGCGGTCGCTGTAGGCGCGATCGCTGAAGTAGTCCCAGTTCAGCACCCGGCCGTGCAGGTCGGTCGTGGCGAGGAGGGTCAGGTCGAGGTCGTGCGCCTCGTTCGGCGCGGCGGCGGCCGGCAGGACGGCACCGCTGCCGAGGAGGAGGGCGGCGGTCGCCGCCGCTCCGAGGAGTCGGGTCTTCACGTGTGGGGGTTCCTCTCGCAGTCGTGACGGTGGGCGGTCGCCCGCCCGGGCACACGCTGCCACGGCGGTTCCCCGCGGGTGAACGGTCGCGGACGGACGCGCGTCGGGCGATCATCGCGCCGACCACCGACGATGCGGAAGATCTTGACGGCCCGGACCCCGGTCCGGTACGCCCCGTCCGTACCGCGCGCTCGCGGCCGGGTCAATCCCGTGCCGCGGCGCTGGTGACGTGCCTACCGTGACGCTGTGGGTCGGGCGACGGATGCGGCGGAACGGAGCAGGAGCTTCGTGGCGGCGCAGCGCTCGCGGTTCGTCGAGGAGCTCGCCGAGTGGGTGCGCATCCCCTCGGTCGCAGGGGACCCGGACCGGGCGGAGGCGATGCGCTGGTCGGCGGCGCACCTCGCGGCCAGGTTGCGCGCCGTCGGCTTCCCGCGGGTCGAGGTCTGGCCGCAGGGCGAGACCTTCGCGGTGTTCGGCGAGTGGATGCCGCACCCGGGCGGGCCCACGGTGCTGGTCTACAGCCACCACGACGTCCGCACCGTGCATGCCGAGGACTGGAAGGAGACCGCGCCCTTCGAACCCGCGGTCCGCGACGGCGTGATGTTCGGCCGCGGGTCGTCCGACGCGAAGGGCCAGGTCGCGGCGCACCTCCTGGGCCTCGCCGCGCACGTCGCCGTCGACGGCGGTCCGGCGGTCAACCTGCGGTTCGTGGTCGACGGCGAGGAGGAGCTCGGTTCGCCGCACCTCGCGGATCTCCTCGAGGCGCACCGGGATGACGTGGCGGCCGACCTCGTGGTCTACTCCGACACGCTCCTCGCGGACGCCGAACGGCCGGCGGTCTGCACCAGCGTCCGCGGCATGATCGGTGCGACGCTCACCGTCCATGGACCGGACGTGGACGTGCACAGCGGCACGGTCTCGGGCACCGCGCCCAACCCGATCCACGACCTCGCGGCGGTCATCGCCGATCTGCACGACGACGAGGGCCGCATCGTCGTGCCGGGCATCGGCGACGTGCCGTCGCCCGATGAGCACGATCGCGACGAGTTCGACGGGCTCGGGCTCCGGCCGGAGGATTGGGCCGAGCAGACCGAGACGGCCCGCGTGGTCGGCGACGGGGAGCACTCCCTGCCCCAGCGGCTCTGGGCCCGGCCCGCGATCGAGGTCATCGGCATCACCGGGGGAGACACCGAGGGACTGCCGCGTTCGGTCATCCCCGCGACCGCGAGCGCCGACCTGAGCATCCGATTGGTGGGCGACCAGGACCCGCAGGCCGTGGCCGCGCACCTCGAGGCGTGGATGGCCGACCGGTTGCGCGGCATCCGCTACGACCTCGAGTTCGACCACCTCACCGCGGAGGCGCCGTATCGGACGCCCGAGCACCCGGCGCTCGACGCGCTCGCCGCGGCCATGGCCGTCGGCTTCGACGTCGACCCCGACGAGGTCGGACGCATGGGCAACGGCGGCGGCGGTCCCGCGGCCCTCGTCGCCCGTGCCACGGGGGCGCCCGTCGTGTTCTTCGGCACCGGCCTGCCGAGCGACCGGTGGCACGCGCCCGACGAGCGCGTGCGGCTCGACGTGCTCGAGCGCGGCGCCCTCACGCTGGCGGAGTTCTGGCGCCGCGCGCCCGGCGCCCTCACGGGGGCGCCGGACACGGACGACGCCGTCAGCGACGGTCGTTGACGGCCGGCCGGGCAGTGCCGACCCGGCGGCCGAGCAGGACGCCGAGCAGGATCATGCCGACCGCGAGGACGAAGTGCAGCCAGTCGTCGGCGGTGTTCATGGGCACGAAGTTCGCGACGCTGTCATCGGCGATGAACAGGCCGTACAGCCAGAGCAGCGCGTAGACGGCTCCGCCCCAGATGAGGTAGTTCCTCGCGCCGCCGGACGTGCGTGCCAGTGCGACGCCCGCGACCCCGAAGAGCAGGTGCACGATGTTGTGCAGGATGGACACCTGGAACACCCCGAGCAGCAGCGCCCCGGACTCGTGTCCGGCGAACTGCATGACGGCCACGTCGGTGGTCACCCCTGGGATGAATCCGGCGACCCCGACGACGAGGAACACGATGCCGACGATGAGCGCGGCCTTCTGGACCGGCGTCTCCGCGTAGCGGACCCCGGCCCGATCGTTCACGGTCATGATTGCCTCCTTCTCCGCGATGGTCCGGCGGTCGTCGTCCCGCCGACAGGGGCTTGACGGCGCCCGACGATCGTGGGCCGCCCGGACCCGCCCGGTACCATCTGGTGTGGCCATCGACCTCGGCGCCCTGCGGCGGTTCCCCGACCTGGAGGGGCCGGGTCTCATGGCGGCGGATGCCGCGGACCGGCTGATCCTCGACGAGGCCGCCGACGCGCTCGCCGAGGTCGGCGCGACGCCGGGCGCGGTCGTCGCGATCGACGACGCCTACGGCGCGCTCGCGCTCGGGGCCGTCGATGCCGGTGCTCGGGGCGTGCGCGTCCATCAGGACCCGATCACGGCGGAACGGGCGCTGGCCGCCAACGCCGAGCGGCTGGGCGTGCCCGACGGCGACCGCCCCCGCAGCGTGCCCCTCGACGCCGGGCTCGTCGAGGACGCCCGCGTGGTCCTCATGCGGCTGCCCAGGTCGCTCGACCGGCTCGACGAGGTCGCCGCGCTGGTCGCCCGGTCCTGCGCTCCCGACGTGCGCGTCTTCGCGGGCGGCCGTCTGAAGCACATGTCGCTCGCGATGAACGAGGTGCTCGGCCGCCGGTTCGGTCGCGTGGACGTGTCGCACGCGCGGCAGAAGTCGCGCGTGCTCGTGGCGTCGGCGCCGATCGATCCGGCGCCGGCCTCCGGCGGGTGGCCGCGCGAGGGACGCGATGCCGAGCTCGGCGTCACGGTCGTCGCCCACGGCGGCGTGTTCGCGGGCACGTCGGTCGACATCGGCACGCGATTCCTGCTCGGCGTGCTGGCCGGCGCCGTCCCGGATGCCGCGAGCGCCGTCGACCTCGCGTGCGGGTCCGGGGTCGTCGCGGCGTGGCTCGCGCGCGAGCGGCCCGGGCTCGTGGTGCGCGCGTCGGACCGGAGCGCCGCGGCCGTGGCATCCGCCGCCCTCACCGCCGCCGCGAACGACGTCGCCGGACGCGTGCACGTGACGCGCGCGGACGGCCTCGAGCACCTGCACGACGCGAGCGAGCGCCTCGTCGTGCTGAACCCGCCGTTCCACTCGGATGCCGCGGTGCACACGGGCATCGCGACGCACCTGTTCGCCGAGGCCGCACGCGTGCTCGAGCCCGGCGGCGAGCTGTGGTGCGTGTGGAACTCCCACCTGCGGTACCGGCCGCTCCTCGAGCGGATCGGGGGCGAGACCCGGCAGATCGCCCGCAACGCGAAGTTCACGGTCACGGCGTCGGCGCGCTGAATCCGCCCCGCCGCCGGGCGCGGGGGATGCGGCGGAGCCGTCGTCGTGCCACCCTCGAAGGGTGACCACCACGGCGTCGCGAAGCCGTCGTCGTCTCCCGACGGGGACGGTCACCTTCCTGTTCACGGATGTCGAGGGATCGACCCGCCTGGTGCAGGCCGCGGCCGATCGCTGGCCGGCGCTGCTCGCCGAACACGACCGCATCGTCCGGGAGGCCGTCACGGGGAGCGCCGGCACCGTCGTGAAGACGGAGGGGGACGGCTTCTTCGCGGCCTTCGGATCGGCGGTGGACGCCGTCCGGGCCGTCGTCGACGCGCAGCGCGCGATCGCCGCGCACGAGTGGCCCGCCGGACTCGCGGTGAAGGTGCGCATGGGACTGCACACGGGGCTGGGCATGCTCGGCGGCGACGACTACGTCGGCATCGACGTGCACCGTGCCGCCCGCATCGCCGCGGCTGCGCACGGCGGCCAGGTGGTGCTCTCGGCGGCGACCGCGGCGCTCGTCGACCACGGACTCCCCGACGGCGTCGCGATGCACGACCTCGGGCGGCACCACCTCCGGGACCTCTCGCAGGCCGAGCGGATCTTCCAGCTCGACATCGACGGACTCGAGCGCATCTTCCCGGCGCTGCGCTCGCTCGGGGTCGTGCCGAGCAGGCTGCCCCTGCCGGTCACGCACTTCGTCGGTCGCCGCCGCGAGAGCGCGCGCGTGCGCGCGCTGCTCGAGTCCTCGCACGTGGTCACGATCACGGGCACGGGCGGCACGGGGAAGACCCGGCTCGCCCTGCAGGTCGGCGCCGAGATCGGCGCTCGGTTCCGGGACGGTGCGTTCTTCGTCGACCTCGCGCCGGTCGACGATCCGGACGTCGTCCCCTCACAGGTGCTCCGGTCGCTCGGCGAGGACTCGGCACCCGGCAACCGGCCGCCGCGCGAGGCGCTCCTCGACCGGCTCGCGGACCGGGAGATGCTGCTGATCCTCGACAACTTCGAGCAGGTCATCGGCGCGGCGCCGGTCGTGGCCGACCTCGTGGCGGCATCGCCCGCGTCCCGATTCCTGGTGACCTCGCGCGGCCCGCTCCGCATCGCCGCCGAACAGGAGATGCCGCTCGAGCCCATGGGCCTGCCCGACCGGCACGACCCCGGCGCGGCGACCGTCTCGGACGCGGTCGCGCTGTTCGTCGACCGGGCGATGGCGGTGCGACCGGACTTCGCGGTGACGCCCGAGAACGTCGAGGCGGTCTCAGAACTGGTGCGCGGCCTGGACGGCCTCCCGCTCGCGATCGAGCTCGTCGCCTCGCGCGTCCGGCTGCTGCCCGTGAACGAGATCCTGGCGCGGCTCGACCCCGCGCGCCCCGGCACCGGGACCATCGACCTGCCCGAGCGCCAGCGCACGATCGAGGGGGCGATCGCGTGGAGCCACGACCTGCTCGATCCGCCCGTGCGTCAGCTCTTCGCGAGGCTCGGCGTCTTCGCGGGCGGCGCCGACCTCGAGCAGATCGAGCGCGTCTGCGACGACGTCGAGGTGGACCTGCTCACCGGGCTCGCCGAACTGGTCGACCAGGGGCTCCTGCGCCAGGTCCCGGCGCCCGGCGGCCGGGCCCGGTTCCGGACCCTGCACGTGATCCGCGAGGTGGCCCTCCTGAAGCTCGAGGCCGGCGGCTCGGCACCGGACGTCCACCGCCGCCACCTGGAGGCGTACGTCGCCTGGGCCGAGGAGATCGCCCTGCACGTGCTCGGCGAGGACCGCTCGGAGTGGCTCGACCGGTTCGATGCCGACCACGACAACGTCCGCACCGCGCTCGACTGGGCGGCGGTGCACGGCGAGACGGACTC
Source organism: Agromyces sp. CCNWLW213 (assembly GCF_037199545.1). NCBI lineage: Bacteria > Bacillati > Actinomycetota > Actinomycetes > Micrococcales > Microbacteriaceae > Agromyces > Agromyces sp. CCNWLW213. The sequence goes on from NZ_JBBBDX010000003.1 coordinate 137,456, forward strand.
GGCCCAGCGCCTCGCCGCCGCCTCGTGGCGGTTCTGGCAGTCGCGCGGCCACCTGCACGAGGGCCGGAGCCGGCTCGAGACCGTCGTCGCGCTGCAGGGCGGCGAGCCGCTGCACCGGGCACGGGCGCTCGAGGCCCTGGGCGGCGTCTACTGGTGGCAGGGCGAGATCGACCGCTGCGTCGCGCCGTACCGCGAGGCGCTCGCGATCCAGCGCGAGTTCGGCAGCCCCGCGGACATCGCCAACGCGATCTACAACGTCGCGATCGGGCAGTCCGTGGCGGCCGCCTCGGCGGGCATCACCGACGAGGTCCGGCGTGAGGTGTTCGCCCTCTACGACGAGGGGGAGGCGATCTACCGCGGACTCGGCGACGACGACGGGCTCGGCAACATCGCCTGGGGACGCGGCCAGTCCGTCGCCGACCTCGAGGACGACCGGACGGGCGCGCTCGCGCTCTTCCACGAGAGCATCGAGCACTACCGACGCGCCGGCGACGAGTTCGGCATGGGCTGGGGCATGTTCGAGGTCGCCGTCTTCAGCGCCCAGATGGACGACCTCGAGACGGCGTGGGACTACCTCGAGCAGGGACTCGAGCTCTTCACCCCGCACCGCGACGTGTCCGCGGTCGTCATGTTCCTCTCGCTCGCCGCGTCGCTCGCGCAAGCCGCCGGCGACGAGGAGCGAGCGGCTCGGCTCCTCGGCGCCGCGCGCGGACTCAGGAACTCGTCGGGTGCCAAGATCGTCGACCACGAGGTGACACGGATCCGGGGACTCTCCATCGACGAGCTGGACCCGACGAGCGAGGACCTCGCTCCGCAGTACCGGGCGGGCCTGGCGATGGACCTGCCGCAGGCGGTCGCCTTCGCGCTCGGGCGCGACGTCACGGGGGACGTGCGATCGGCCCCGAGTCCGTGACAGTCTGGAACGGTGGCGACCACGATCGAGCAGCTCGACGCCGACCTCGTCACCGACGAGGTCGTGCGACCCGACGTGCCCTGGCAGACCGTCGTGTGGGACGACCCGGTCAACCTCATGACCTACGTCACCTACGTGTTCCGCAGCTACTTCGGCTACCCGCGCGAAGAGGCCGAGCGGCTCATGCTGCAGGTCCACAACGAAGGGCGGGCGGTCGTCGCGACGGGCAACCGCGAGGCGATGGAACGGCACGTCCACGCGATGCACGGGTACGGCCTGCAGGCGACGGTGTCGAGGGCCGAGCCGTGATCGTCGCGGGCCGCGAGGGAGGCGCCGACGGCGTCCGCCTCGTCCTCGAGACCGAGGAGGCGATGCTCCTGTCCGAGCTCGCCGACCAGGTCGACTCGGTGCTGCTGCTCGGCGGCGAGGACGACCCGGCGCTCGACCGGCTGTTCCCCGCCGCGTACCGCGACGACGAGGCATCCGCCCGCGACTTCGAGCGGTACACGCGCGACAGCCTCGTCGACGGCAAGCGCCAGGCGGCGCAGGCGGTCCGGGATGCCACGGCGGTGCGCCGCGGCGACGGCGTCGTCGAGATCGAGCTCGACCAGGCGCAGGCGTGGGGGTGGCTGACGTTCCTCACCGACCTGCGGCTGATCCTCGCCGAACGCGTGGGCGCCACCGACCCCGATGAGGCGGAGCCGGCCGACGACGAACGCGACGACTACCTGCGCGCGGCGTACGAGTGGGCGGGCGTCGTGCAGGGATCGATGCTCGAGGTGCTCGACCCGATCGGCCGGTAGCTGGCAGTCTGGTCCCGCGAGCCGCGTACACGCGCCGGGGAACGGCGGGGCGCGGCCGCTGAGCGGAGGCCCACATGTCCCAGCCGGCGTCCATCCTCGGCATCCTGAGGGAGCCCACGCGCACGACGGAGTCGGTCGAATCATCGGCGCTCATCGTCGGCTCCGCGGTGTTCGTGCTCGCGGCGCCGCTCGGGCTGCTGCTGTTCTGGGGGCAGGCGCTGCCGATCGCGGGCCGGGGCTCGCTCGGCATGGCGGTCGCGCTCGGCGCCGCGATCGCCGCCGCGCTCGCCTTCGTCGCCGGCCGGCTCGTGCTGCGTCGCCGGTTCGGCGCGCCGTCCGCCGCCGAGGTCGACACGGGCGGCGTGCGGGCCGCGACCGGTTCACCCGGCGCTCCCGACCAGCCGGGACCGCGACTGCACTGGTTCGACGTGGCGGCGCTCGCGTTCGCCCACGCGGTGATCGCCCTGCTCGGCTGGACCGGCCTCGCCGACGTGCTCGAGCAGAGCTTCCAGGGCGCCGAGGTGTTCACCATCCCCGCGGCGCTGCTGTTCGGCGTCGCGCTCGCGGTGACCGCCTACGTGTGCTTCCTGTCGTCGGTGCGGATGACGCCCATGCTGCTGTCGATCGTGCTCGCCGTGTTCCTCGTGGTCGGGGTCATCACCGCCATGCTGAGCGCGAGCGATCCGCTCTGGTGGCAGAAGAACCTCAGCGCGCTCGGGATGACCGACGACCTCTCGTCGCTCGCGTTCAACCTGACGCTCATCATCGCGGGCGCGATCGTCACGATCGTCGCGCGCTACGCCACGAGCGGGTTGCCCGCCGGCACGGACCGCGAGCGGCGCGGCCGGGACCTCGTGCGATGGGGGCTCGTGCTCATCGGCATCCTGCTGGCGCTCGTGGGCGTGTTCCCGGTCGACCGGTTCTTCCTCGTGCACAACACCGTCGCGACCGGCATGGCCGTGGTCTACGCGGTCCTGGTCATCGGCCTGCCCCGGTTCCTGCCCTCGATGCCGCGCGTGTTCGTGGTGCTGGGCTGGGTCTACGTCGGGGTGATCGTGCTGCTCGGGGTCTTCTTCGCGACCGGCTACTACAACCTCACCGCGGTCGAGCTCGTCGCGGGCGTACTGATCTTCAGCTGGATCATCCTGTTCCTCCGCAACACGGGATCGGTCGCGCCGAAGCGGGTGGTCGCGGTCACCGCCTGACGCACCGGCGGGCGACGAGCGAACGCCCGTGCCGAGAACCGAGCGGCTCTCGACACGGGCGCTTCGCGTCGGCTCGACCACCGGGCGGGCGCGTCGCGTCCCGCCCGGCAACCGGAACGGTGTGTCAGGAGTGGGCGAGTGCCCTGGTCTTCAGTGCCTCGTACTCCTGCGGGGTGATGGTCCCGGCGTCGAGGAGCGCCTTGGCCTTGGCGATCTCGTCGGCGGGGCTGTGGGCGCCCGCGGTCTGCCGGATGTACTGGTCGGTCGCCGCCTGCATCTCCGAGGCCTGCTTCGCGGAGCGACGCGCCATGCCGTCGCCGCGGGCGATGAGGTAGACGAGCGCCGTCAGGAACGGCAGGAACACCAGGAAGATGATCCAGACCGCCTTGAGCCACCCGCTGAGCTCGTGGTCGCGGAACAGGTCGCCGATGATCGCGAAGAGGGCGAACAGGTAGGCGATGAATGCGAAGCTCCAGAAGAAGATCCACACGAAGTTCCAGAAGTTGTCCCAGAAGTCCACGGACGTGCGCCTTTCTCTCGGTCGTGAGGGACTGAGGACCTGCTCCCTCGAGCGTCACACTACCCACCGGCCCGCGACCCTCCGGGACTTTCGGCACGCGGGTCTCCGGCCCCGTCCTAGGGTGGTGCCGTGGACGCCAGGGGCGCTCGCGCGGAACCGGCGCCGAGCATTCGCAGCATGGTCACCGTCATCGCGGTCATCGCCGCCCTGGGCGCGCTCTGGTTCGCGCGCGAGATCGCGGCGCCGCTCGCGCTCGCCGCGGTGCTCGTGATCATCGTCCACCCGATCCGGCATCCCCTCGAGCGCCGAGGCTGGCCGCGCTGGCTCGCGACGACGGTGGTCGTCGGGGTCGCGTACCTGATCCTGGCGCTGCTTGCGGCCCTGCTCGTCTTCGCGGGCTTCGAGTTCGGCGCGCTCGTGACCGACGTGCTCGACGAGCTCGAAGCGGCGGCCGTCTCGTTCGGCGACTGGCTGGTGTCGATCGGGCTCGGCGGGCAGGCGGCGGATGCCGCGGCATCCGCCCTCGACCCCTCGGTGCTGCTCGACGTGGCGCAGGGGGTCAGCGGCTGGCTCATCGGATTCCTGACCGCCGCGTTCTTCGTGCTCGCGTACATCATCTTCATGGCGGCGGACGCCGCCCGGTACGGGCGCGCCGAGCGCGCGTTCGGGCCGGGCATCCGCCCCACGGTGGCGCGCATCCGCGACTACAACTCCTCGGTGCGCCGGTACTACGTCGTGAACGCCTCGTTCGGCGCGGTCGTGGCGGTCGTCGACGGGCTCGCGCTGTGGGCGCTCGGGGTGCCCGCGCCGGTCGTCTGGGCGATCCTCGCCTTCGTCACCAACTTCATCCCGAACATCGGGTTCGTGCTCGGCCTGGTGCCGCCCGCCGTCCTCGCGTTCGTCGTCGGCGGGCTGCCGCTCATGCTCGCGGTGATCGCGGTCTACGCCGTCGTGAACGTCGTCCTGCAGGTCCTGGTGCAGCCCAAGTTCGTGAGCGACATGGTGGATCTCTCGCTCACCCTGAGCTTCTTCTCGGTCGTGTTCTGGACCTTCGTGATCGGCCCGCTGGGCGCCATCCTGTCGATCCCCCTGACGCTGCTCGTCCGCGACCTCCTGCTCGACCGCGACCCGGGCGCCCGCTGGCTGCGCTGGCTCTCGGGCGACGCGCGCCCCGACCCCGTCACGCCGTGGGAGGCGCCCGGCGTGCCCCACGGCCCCGAGCGCACCCAGCACACTCCCGGCCGCGATCCCTAGACCCGCGCGCGGCCCGCTCGTTAGTCTGCAATCGGGAGAGGGGGCACCCATGCCGCAGCCAGGTACCGACCCGGGGACGACGGCGTGAGCGCGGGCGTGACCCTCCGCGGACTCTCGACCGTGGTGCCGCGCACGGAGCTGCCGCAGGCCGCCGTTCGGGACGTGTTCGCCGCCCAGCCCGGCCTCAACCGCCTCGCGCAGCGCATCATCACGACCTCGTTCGACGTGTCGGGCATCGAGCGGCGGTACACCGTGCTCGACGAGCTGACCTTCGAGGACGTCGAGGGCGAGCCGCTCTTCTTCGACCGCACCACCGGCGAGCTGCTCATGCCGGGCACCAGGACCCGCAACGACATCTACGCGATCGAGGCGACGAAGCTCTACGTCGAGGCGGCACGGGCGGCCATCGCGGCGACGCCCGGCGTCGAGGCATCCGACGTCACGCATGTCGTGACCGTCTCGTGCACGGGCTTCTACGCGCCGGGACCCGACTTCATGATCGTGCGCGAGCTCGGCCTCGGAGCCGCGGTGCAGCGCTACCACCTCGGCTTCATGGGGTGCTACGCGTCGATCCCCGCGCTCCGCACCGCGAAGCAGTTCTGCGAGGCCGACCCCGACGCGGTCGTGCTGGTCGTGAGCGTCGAGCTCTGCACGCTGCACCTGCGCTCGTCGAACGACCCCGACACGATCGTCGCGTCGTCGCTGTTCGCCGACGGCGCCGGGGCCGGCATCGTGACCGCGCGTCCGCTGGACGCGGGCGAGCGGGCGCTCTCGCTCGATCGCTTCGAGACGCGCATCACGCCCGTCGGCGAGGGCGACATGGCATGGAAGATCGGCGACCACGGCTTCGAGATGGTGCTCTCGAACGCGGTGCCCTCGATCATCGACGACCACATCACGGGTGCGCTCGAGCCGCTGTTCGCTCCGGACGACGACCTCGCCCGGGCGCTGGCGACGGATGCCGCGGGCGAGCACGTCGCCCACTGGGCGATCCATCCGGGCGGCCGCAGCATCCTCGACAAGGTCGAGTCGCGCCTCGCGCTCGCCGAGGAGCAGCTCGTGCCCGCGCGGTCGACGCTGCGCGACTTCGGGAACATGTCGAGCGTGACGGTCCTCTTCGTGCTGCGGAACATCCTCGACCAGGCCTCGTCGGTCGACGGCGACCGGGTCGCCGCGATGGCATTCGGGCCCGGGCTCACCGTCGAGTCCGCGCTGTTGACGGTGCAGGGCTGACGGATGCCGCGTCCCGCCGCCAGCGAGCCCGGCCTGCTGCGCGCCCTGGGCGGGATGCACCGGCGCGACGAGCACGCGATCGAGCTCATGGACGACCCCGCGGCCGACCCGGTCGCGCTCGACCGCACCTACCGCCGGTTCGGGATCGTGAACCGCATCGTGTCGCGTCCCGCGGCCGTGTACGAGGAGTGGGTGCGGCCGCATCTCTCGCCGACGCGCACGTCGCGACTGCTCGACGTGGGCGCCGGCGGCGGCGACCTGCCGCTGCAGATCCTGCGGCACGCGGAACGCGACGGGCTCCGGCTCGAGGTGCTCGCGATCGATCCCGACGAGCGAGCCGTGCGGTACGCGGCGCGTCACGCGGAACCCCGACTGCAGGTTCGCACGGCGACCACCGCCGACCTCGTCGCCGAGGGCGAGACGTTCGACGTCGTCTGGTCGAACCACGTGCTGCACCACCTCACGCCCGCCGAGCTCGGCGCGCTGCTCGCCGACACCGAGCGGCTCGTGGCCCGAGGCGGCATCGCCGTGCACGGCGACATCGAACGCAGCCGCGGCGCCTACCTGGCGTTCTGGGCGGCGACCCTGCCGTTCGCGCGGACCGTGTTCCGCGGGTCGTTCATCCGGCCCGACGGGCTCACCTCCGTGCGACGGAGCCACACGGCGGCCGAACTGGCCCGCGTGCTCCCGAAGGGCTGGCGCGTCAAGCGCGGGTTCCCCGCCCGCCTCGAGCTCGTATGGGGCAGCGAGATCGCCGATGACTGATCCGGCCGAGGCCGAGCGCCCCGACACCCGCATCCACGACGTCGTCATCGTCGGCGGCGGCGCGGTCGGGCTCCTGCTCGCGTGCCTGCTCGGCCGCCGGGGCCGCGACGTCGTCGTGCTCGAGCGTCGCGCGGCGCCGCCGCCGCCCGGGTCGACCTCGCGCGCCATCGGCGTGCACCCGCCCGGACTCAAGGTGCTCGACCACGCGGGCATCGGCGATGCGGTGCGGGAGCGCGCGGTCGTGATCCGCGAGGGGCGCGTCACGTGCGAGGGCCGCACGCTGGGTTCCCTGCGGTTCCCGCGGTCCGCACTCGTGCGCTCGCTGCCGCAGCGCGAGGTCGAGGCCCTGCTCGAGGCGCGCCTCGCCGAACTGCCGGGCGTGCGGCTGTGGCGCGGGGTCGAGGCGATCGGGCTCCGCGACCGCGGCACGCACGTCGTCGTGGCCGGCAGGGAGGGCGGTGTCGAGGTCGCCGTGCCGGCGCGGTACGTGGTGGGCGCCGACGGGGTGCGCAGCGGCATCCGCTCGATCATCGACGCACGCTGGCGACCGCGCGGGCGCGGCGCGACCTACGTCATGTGCGACACGCGCGACGACACGGGCGCGCGGGAGACCGCGTTGCTGCACTTCGAGCCGAGCGGCGTGGTCGAGTCCTTCCCGATGCCGGGCGGCATCCGTCGCTACGTCGCGCGCGTGCGGCGCCGCCCGTCGGTGCTCGACGCGTCGGCCGTCGCGGCGATCGTCGAGGCGCGCACCGGCCGGGGGTTCGACACGGATGCCGCCGGCGAGCCGACCGCGTTCGACGCGCGGCAGCACCTCGCGCAGCCGATCGCCGCCGGGCGGGTGGCCCTCGTCGGCGACGCCGCCCACGAGGTCAGCCCCATCGGCGGGCAGGGCATGAACCTCGGGTGGATCGGTGCGCAGCAGCTCGACCACGAGCTCGACGCGGCGCTCGCCGCCGGTGCTCCGCTCGACGTGTTCACCGCCTACGAGCGCGCACGGCGCGCCGCGGCCACCCGGGCCATGCGGCAGGCGGCGTTCAACATGCGCATGGGCGCGCCCGTCTCGGGGGTGCGCCTGCGCGTGCGGAACGCGTCGGTGCGGCTGCTCGGGCTGCCGCCGGCGCGCTCGGTGCTCGCGCGCGCGTTCACGATGCGCTGGCTCTGAGCGGCGCCGGAAGCGGCGCTACGCCTCGGCCCCCGGGTCGAACGGCGTGAGCACGAAGAGCGGGATCTCACGATCGGTCCTCGCCTGGTAGCGGTCGTAGTCGGGCCAGACCTCGGTCGCGCGCGCCCACCACGCGGCCTTCTCGTCGCCGGTGACCTCGCGCGCGAGGTAGTCGCGCTTGACGGGGCCGTCCTGCAGCTCGACGTGGGGCTCGCGCTTCATGTTGAAGTACCAGGCGGGATGCTCGGGGTCTCCGCCCTGCGAGGCGACCACCGCGTACTCGCCGTCGTGCTCGACGCGCATGAGCGCGGTCTTGCGCAGCTTGCCGCTCTTCGCGCCGACGGTGGTCAGCACGATCACGGGGCGCCCGCGCAGCAGGTTGGCCTCCTGCCCGCCCGTCGCCTCGTAGGTCTCGGCCTGGTCGCGCGCCCACTTCGACGTGCTCGGTGCGTACTCGCCCTGCAGCGGCATCCGTTCCTCCTCGCTTCGGTCCTGTGGGACGCCAACGCCTCGGCGGGCCGGGTGATTCCCGCGCTGGGCCGGACGCTTCCGAAACCCCCGCCGCCGGCACCGCCCGCCGCTTCCCGCACCGCCCGCCGCTTCGGGCACCGCTGCCGGAGGACGCACGGCGCGCGGCGGCTACCGCGATCGGGCGGGAGACGCAAGCCCGGGACGACCGGGCCCCGGCGAGCCTACGCTGGCCGCATCGCGGAAGCGGAGGAGCGGGCATGGGCACGATGGGCGAGAGCGACGAACGGTACCGGGACGATGCCGAGGCGAGGAGCGTCGGCCAGCCGGCATCCGCCGACGATGCGACGGAGGCCACGTACGACGGCCGCGACGACGACCACCGCGGCCTCGTGGCCGGCGGACCGATCGACGCGACGGGGGATGCCGGCGGGTCCCGCGCGGGTGCGGGCGAGGTCGAGGCCGACCGGGCGCGGGCCGATGACGCCGATCCCACCTTGGAGATGGACGCCGAACCCGGCGAGTCCGGCTGAGCCGCTCGCGGCCGACCACTGGAATACCCCTCGCACGGCGAGAGTTGAGCGTAGTAGACTCAAGTTCGTCGAAAGGTGTCTTCGTGGCCAACATGCAGGGCGCGCCGAGCTCGCAGGAGGAGCAGAAGTCGGCGCTCGAACAGTACGGCGTCAACCTCACCGAGATCGCGCGCCAGGGCAAGCTCGACCCGGTGATCGGGCGCGACGCCGAGATCCGCCGCGTCAGCCAGGTGCTGACCCGGCGCACCAAGAACAACCCCGTGCTCATCGGCGAGCCGGGCGTCGGCAAGACCGCCGTCGTCGAGGGGCTCGCGCAGCGCATCGTGGCCGGCGACGTCGCCGACTCGCTGAAGGACAAGCAGCTCGTCGCCCTCGACATCTCGGCACTCGTCGCCGGCGCCATGTACCGCGGGCAGTTCGAGGAACGCCTCAAGGCCGTGCTCAAGGAGATCAACGACGCCGAGGGGCGGATCATCACCTTCGTCGACGAGCTGCACCTGCTCATGGGCGCGGGCGGTGGCGAGGGCTCCGTCGCGGCATCCAACATGCTCAAGCCCATGCTCGCCCGCGGCGAGCTGCGGCTCATCGGCGCGACCACGCTCGACGAGTACCGCGAGTACATCGAGAAGGATGCCGCGCTCGAGCGCCGCTTCCAGCAGGTGTTCGTCGGCGAGCCGAGCGTGGAGGACACCATCGCGATCCTCCGCGGACTCAAGGGCCGGTACGAGGCCCACCACGGGGTGACGATCACCGACGCCGCGCTCGTCGCCGCGGCATCCATGTCGAACCGCTACATCTCCGCGCGCCAGCTGCCCGACAAGGCGATCGACCTCGTCGACGAGGCCATGTCGCGCCTCAAGATGGAGATCGACTCGAGCCCCGTGGAGATCGACCAGCTCAAGCGCCAGGTCGACCGCATGAAGCTCGAGGAGCTCGCCCTCAAGAAGGAGAAGGACGACGCCTCCAAGGAGCGCCTCGCCGCCCTGCAGGAGACGCTGGTCGGGCTGGAGCGCGAGCTCGTGCAGCTCGAGGAGCGCTGGGCGCGCGAGCGGATGTCGCTGAACCGCGTCGGCGAGCTGAAGAAGGAGCTCGACGAGGCGATCACCCAGCGCGACCGCGCGATGCGCGAGGCCGACTACGCGACCGCGTCGCGGCTCGAGTACGAGACGATCGCCCGGCTGCAGCGCGACCTCGAGGAGGCCGAGCGCGCCGAGCAGGCCCCCGACGAGCCACGCATGGTCAACGAGCAGGTCACCGAGGAGGACATCGCCGCCGTCATCGCCCAGTGGACCGGCATCCCGGTCGGCCGGCTGATGCAGGGCGAGACCGAGAAGCTGCTCCACCTCGAGCAGGAGCTCGGGCGTCGCGTGATCGGCCAGAAGCGCGCCGTCGGAGCCGTCGCCGACGCGGTGCGCCGCGCGCGTGCGGGCGTCTCCGATCCCGACCGGCCGACCGGCTCGTTCCTCTTCCTCGGTCCGACGGGCGTCGGGAAGACCGAGCTCGCGAAGGCGCTCGCCGAGGTGCTGTTCGACGATGCGCACGCCATGGTCCGGATCGACATGTCGGAGTACGGCGAGAAGCACTCGGTCTCCCGGCTGGTGGGCGCGCCTCCCGGGTACATCGGCTACGAGCAGGGCGGCCAGCTCACCGAGGCCGTCCGGCGGCGGCCCTACTCGGTCATCCTGCTCGACGAGGTCGAGAAGGCGCACCCCGAGGTGTTCGACGTGCTGCTGCAGGTCCTCGACGACGGCCGGCTCACCGACGGCCAGGGTCGCACGGTCGACTTCCGCAACGTGATCCTCGTGCTCACGTCGAACCTCGGCTCGCAGTTCCTCATCGAGCCGACCCTCTCGTGGGAGGAGAAGGAGGCCGCGGTCATGGCCGCGGTGCGCCAGGCGTTCAAGCCCGAGTTCGTGAACCGCCTGGACGACCTCGTGGTGTTCTCGACCCTCACCGAGGAGGAGCTCGGCGAGATCGTGAACCTCCAGATCGACCGTCTCACCGCCCGGCTGCACGAGCGCCGGCTCGAGGTCGGCGTCACGCCCGACGCGCGAACGTGGCTCTCCGAGCGCGGCTACGACCCGCTGTACGGCGCGCGGCCGCTGCGCCGCCTGATCCAGACCGAGGTGGCCGACCGGCTCGCGCGGGCGCTGCTCGCAGGCGACATCCGCGACGGCGACACGGTCGTGGTCGGCCTCGACCCGAGCGGCGAGCACCTCACGGTCGCACGGGCCGAGGCCGCGGGCGACGCGCCGATCGGGGGCGACCACGACGTGATCGACGCCGAGATCGTCGAGGAGTAGGCGACGAAGGATGCCGCGGGGCCGGACCCTGTGGCATGCGCGGCCCGCGCGTCAGCGGGACTCCGACGAGGGTTCCCTCGCTCCGCCGACCTCGCCGTCGGCCGTGTCGGGGCCGTCGGTCACGCCGTTCGCCGGGGCGGGCACGCGGCGTTCGAGTGCCATCGCGAGCAGTGCGATGACCGCGCAGCCGGCGACCATGGTCGCGACGTACCAGGCGTCGAGCCCCTCGCCGAGCAGGAGGCCGGCGACGATCGGACCGGTGATCGCTCCGCCCTGGAAGGCCGCCGAGTTGATCGCGTTGACCCGCCCGCGGTTGCGGTCGGTGGCGAGGTCGTTGTACATCGCCGGCACCGTCGGCTGCAGCATCGTCTCGCCGAAGGCGAAGACGCCCATGAACGCGAGCACGCCGATCGCAGCGGCGAGCGTGTCGGGCAGGAGCCCCGTGGCGCCGAGCACCAGCCACGAGGCGGCCCACACCAGCGCCATCACCTGCATGACGCGCGTCCGCCGGTGGCCGGCGATGAGCTTCAGCACGGCGAACTGCAGCAGCACGATGACGGCGGTGTTGACGGCGAAGGAGAAGCCGATGACGCGCGTCGAGACCTCCGAGACCTGACGCGCGAATGCCGGGAAGCCCGCCTCCAACTGCCCGTACCCGATGAACATCGCGATGAAGGTGAGCAGCGTGAGCCACAGGATCGCGGGGCGGCGGAGGATGGCGCGGTAGCTCGCCGCGCCGGCGGAGTCGTCGGGGTGCTCGCCCGGCGCGGCCTGCGTGCGGACCCGGCGGAGCGGTCCGAGCAGCAGCGCGACGGGGACGAGCGCGCTCGCCGCGTCGATCAGGAAGATCGCGGTGAACGTCGCGGGCTCGTCGACGTCGACGAAGAAGCCGCCCACGATGCCGCCGACGCCGATGCCGAGGTTCACGAGCGCGAAGTTCACGCCGAAGTACTGCTGGCGCAGTTCGCCGTCGACGACGGTCGCGATGAGCGCGTTGAAGCCCGGCCAGGAGACGCCGAAGTTCACGCCGATGAGCACGAGCGCGACGGCCGCGACCGCCGGGTGCGTCGCGAACGCGAGCAGCGTGCACCCCACGATCATCGACGCGAGTCCGACGAGCAGCACCGGGCGGGCGCCGTACCGGTCGATGAGCGTTCCGCCGGGACCCGTCACGAGGAGCCCCGTGATCGCGATGAGGCTCATCAGCGCGCCGGAGAGCGCGAGGTCGAAGCCGCGCACCTCGTGCAGGTAGATGATCGTGAACGGCAGTGTGAGTCCGCGCCCCAGCGTCGAGACGGCGACCGTCGACAGCAGCCAGCGCCCCTCGGTCGGCAGGGCGCGCCAGAAGGCCGTCATTCCGGTCACTCGAAGCATTCTGCCCGAGCCGACCGACACGGGCGGCCGCACGCCATCGGTCCCCGCGCAGCGGATGTCGTCCGCGCCGCCGCGCCGGCGCCGCGCGCGGTCCGCGTAGGCTCGCAGCATGCTCGCCACCGTCATCCACGCTGCCCGTGACATCCGCGTCGAGGAGGTGCCGGACCCCGTGCTCTCGACGGGCGGGGACGCCGTCGTGCGCGTGGTCGCCGCGTGCGTGTGCGGCTCCGACCTGTGGCCGTACCGCGGCGTCACGCCGACGCACGAACCGCACCGCATCGGGCACGAGTTCGTCGGCGTCGTCGAGTCGGTGGGCGCCGAGGTGGCGCAGGTGAAGGAGGGCGACTTCGTGATCGCCCCGTTCTACGTCTGCGATGGCACGTGCGCCAACTGCCGCAACGGCGTCAGCACCTCGTGCCTGCAGGGCAGCTGGTGGGGCGGCGACGACAAGGTGGGCGGCAGGGCCGACGGCGGCCAGGGTGAGCGCGTGCGCGTGCCCCTCGCGGACGGCACCCTCTTCGTCGTGCCCGGCCCGGTCGGCGACGACGAGGTCCCCGGGCTGCTGACGCTGTCCGACGTCATGGGCACCGGCCACCACGCCGCGGTCTCGGCGGGCGTCGGCCCGGGCGACTCGGTCGCGGTCGTCGGCGACGGCGCCGTGGGGCTGTGCGCGATCATCGCCGCGAAGCGCCTCGGTGCGACGACGATCATCGCGATGTCGCGGCACGCCGACCGGCAGGCGCTCGCGCGGGAGTTCGGTGCGACGCATGTCGTGGAGGAGCGCGGTGACGAGGGCGTGGCCGCCGTGCAGGAGCTGACGGGCGGCATCGGCGCCGACCGCGTGCTCGAGTGCGTCGGCACGAAGGAGTCCATGGACCAGGCGCTCCGCTCGGCGCGACCCGGCGGCATGGTCGGCTACGTGGGCGTCCCGAACGGCGGGCCCGAGCTGCCGATCCGGCAGATGTTCAACCGCAATGTGGGCGTGAACGGCGGCGTCGCCCCGGTGCGCGGGTACATCGCCGAGCTGCTGCCGGACGTGCGCTCCGGCGCCATCCGCCCCGGCCTCGTCTTCGACCTCGACCTGCCGCTGACGGATGCCGCTGAGGCGTACGCCGCGATGGACGAGCGCCGCGCGACCAAGGTGCTCCTGCGCCCCTAGCCCTGCGCGCCCCACCGGGGATCCCGCGGCCGATGGCGGGGGATCCCCGCCGGCCGATCGGGGGGCCGGCGGGATGGGACGCCGCTGCGCCGCTCCGTAGCGTCGAGGACATGAGTGAACTCCGTCATGCTCCCGACCGATCCGCCCGCCGAGCCCCCGTGCTCGGCCTCCCCGTCCTCGTGGTGCTCGGCCTCGTCGCCATCGCGCTGCCGCGCGTCGTCGTGCACGACCTCGGCCTCGTGCCGCCGCAGGGCGTCGCCGCCGCGCTGCTCGCGATCGTGCCCCCGCTGGTGTGGATCGGCGTCGCCGTGGTGTGGTCGACGCGGCCGTTCCGCTCGCTGCTCGCGGCGGGGGCGGGGTACGGCATCGGCCTCGCGGCCATCCACAACCTGATGTGGGGCGTCGTGTTCGCCGGGGACGCCCCGCGCCTCGGCGGCAACCTCGCGGAGGTGCCCCAGGGGATCGCCGAGGTCGGCATGCGCATCGCCGCATCCTTCAGCAGCCTGCTGGTCGGGCTCGCCGTCGGCGCGCTCGCGGGGCTCGTGGCGTGGGCCGTGCGCGCCGTCGTCTCCCGTGCCGGCGTCTCGCGCCTTCCCCTCGCCGCGGGGTCCGCGCGGAGCTGACTCAGGCCGCGGCGATGACGATCTCGTCGAGCGGCTTCCGGCTGCGCGGGGCGATCTCGCGCTCGCGAAGCGGTTCGGGAAGGGTCGAGGCGTCGCCGACCTTGCCGACGGCGGTGATCGAGACGACCTCGAGGCCGTCGCGGAGATCGAAGGCCTCGGCCAGGCGCGCTGAGTCGAACCCGCCCATCTGGTGCGTGTGCAGGCCGTCGTGCTGGGCCTGCACCGTCAGGTGCGCCACGGCCTGGCCGAGGTCGTACGTGGCCCAGCGTCGAGGACGGCCGGCCTCGTCGGCGACCTCGGCGATGTTCACGATGAGGGCGGCGGCCGAGTCGGCCCACGCCCGGTTGAATCCGGCGAGCGCGTCGTGCACCAGGGCGAACTCGGTGGACCCGCGCCGGGCGACGATGAAGCGCCACGGCTGGCTGTTGTTCGCCGAGGGAGCCCAGCGCGCGGCCTCGAGGAGGGTGCGCACGTCGAGCTCGGTGAGCTCGGCCGCAGGGTCGTAGGCGCGAGGGCTCCAGCGCTCCACGAGCGGAGCGATGAGCGGCGCGTCGGTGTCGGCGTGTCGGTGAGCGGTCTCGATGAGCGTCATGGCGTCTCTTTCCGGTTGATTCGTCAGAGGGACGCCGTCGGCCCGTTCCATTGCAACGCATGGACCTGGGCGGTATTCCGAGGCGTGCAACTCCGTCGCCCGGGTACTCCGGCATCAGAGGCGGTGCTGTGCCTCGAACGGGGGTCATGCCCGGCCATCCGTGCCGCCCCTATGCTTCGAGAGCCCTTCACAGACAGGAACCCTCCCTCCTTGAACCCGAACACCCCCGGGCGGCGGCCGCGGTCGCTCGTCGCCCTGCTCCTCGCCCTGCTCACGATCCTGACCATCTCGCAGCCCATCGCGGCCGGTGCAGCCGAGATCGCCCCCAACCTGGTCTCGCTCGACCGGACCTCCGCCGACATCGTCCAGCACGGCGATGAGGTGGTGATCGCGTGGGAGTTCGACGCCCCGGTCGACTCGGTGAGCGTGATCCTGCGCGACGGCCTGGGCGGGCAGCAGTACCTCTACGGCGGTTGGGAAGCCGCGACGTCGGGTGAGACCCGTGGCATCGTCGACACCACGGTGTGGCCGGGTGGCGCGGCGGCCTTCGACGGGCTGAGCTACTCGTGGACCTCGGGCGAGACCTCCCACTGGGTCGAGCTGGACGCCGACGGCGAGGTCCGGTGGGCCAGCGACGGGCTCGAGACGATCCCGCCGGCCGGCGCCGCGATCGGGACGGTCGGCTTCGACGTCCAGTCCGATGTCGACCTCTCGACGCCGCCCGCCCTGCAGAGGGTCACTCGCACGTCCGGCGATGTCGTCGTCGACGGTGAGCAGCTCGTGATCGAGTGGGAGTTCGATCGGGCCGTCGACTCGGTCGCCTTCCAAGTGCGCGACTCCCTCGGACGGACCCATCGGGCCGAGTGGCGCTCATGGCTCTCGGGAACCGGTCCGTCGACCGCTGGAACGGCGGCCGTGGCGATCGACACCCCCCTCTGGAGCGGGGGCGAGGTCGTCTTCGACGGGCTCGACTACGCCTGGAACGGCGGCTCGATGTCGCTGGATGCCACGGGGACGGTGTGGTCGAAGCAGCCCCAGGGGATCGCGGACGCGACGCTGCCGCCGGGTGTGAGCGATTCCCTGCGATTCATCGTCGACTCCGAGTTCGACCCGACGGCGGTCCCGCTCCTGACGTCGCTCACCCGGACCTCCGCCGACATCGTGCGGGAAGGCGACGAGATCGTCGTCGAGTGGGCATTCGACGCGCCCGTCGACGATGTCCACGTCGTCCTGCGCGACTCGCTCGGCGGGCAGCACCGCCTCTGGGGCTGGACCTTCGGCCCGGCTCAGGCAGGCGACGCCCGCACCGTCGTGGACACGAGCGGATGGCCGAGCGGCGAGGTCGTCCTCGATCACATCACGTACTCCTGGGGGTCCAGGTCGGTCACGCTCGACGCGAACGGCGATGTCGCGTGGGCGTCCGAGGGAGTCTCCGAGATCCCGTCCGCGGCCGAGGCGATCTCCGTGCCGGCGTTCCAGGTGGAGTCGGACGTCGACCTGTCGCTCCCGCCCGCGCTGTCGAGCGTGACCCGCGCCTCACCCGACGTCCTGACCGACGGGGAGGAACTCCAGGTCGCATGGGCGTTCGACCGGCCGGTGGATTCGCTTCACCTGCGCTTCCGCGATTCGCTCGGCGTGCGCCACTACGTCTACTGGTCGATGTGGCAGGAGGGCACCGGCCCGGCGAGCGAAGGCATCGCGCGCGCGCAGATCGACGCGAACGCCTGGTCCGGAGGAGCGATCGTCTTCGATGGCATCGAGTACTCCTGGGGGAACTCCTCGATCTCGTTCGATGCTGCGGGTGAAGTGGAACACCGGTACCCGTCCGGCCTCCAGACGGTGCCGCTCCCGATGGCCGAGCTCTCCGCGCTCGAGTTCGTCGTCGAATCGGACGTCGACCTGACCGCGGTGCCGTCGGTGGTGTCCGCAGGCCTCGTGTCGGGGCCGGTGCTTCGCGACGGCGAGGCTCCCGCGATCGCCTGGGAGACCGACGCCCCTGTCCAGTGGATGGCGTTCCGGTACTTCGACGGCCTCGGCCGCGAGCAGCAGGTGACCTGGAGCGGCGAGCCGGCGACCACGGGCGTGGCCGCGGAGCAGTTCGAGGGCGCGTCCTGGGCACCGGGCGTCGCCGAACTCGCGGGGGTCGCGTACTCGATGCCCGGCGGCGACCGCTCGATCGGCCTTGCTCGCGACGGCTCGGTCTCATCGAAGCGGCCGGCGGGCCTCGACGACCCGATCCCGTACGCGCCCGGATTCACCGCGCTCGACTTCACGGTCGAGACCGACGCGGTGTTCGAGACCGTCACGGTCCCGAGCCCGGTCTTCACCGATGCGACGTGCGATGCGCCCGCCGACCTGCTCCTCGAGGACTTCGATCACGGCAGCTGGAGCTGGTATCCGGGTGGCGGCGGATACGGCGGCGGCGGCGAATCGCACGACGGCGAGCCGGGGGGCATGGTCGTCGGTCAGACGTACACCGTCACGGCCCACTTCGAGGACGGATGGGGCACCACGGGCGAGTCGCAGTGGACGCATCGGTACGCCGACCCGGGTTCCTGCGAGCCGCTCCTCGAGTTCTCATCCGCGCCGGTCCCGGCGATCTCGGGCGACCCGGTCGTCGGGTCCACCCTCGCGGTCGCGGCCGGGGCGTGGGAGCCGCGGCCCGTCGAACTGTCGATCCAGTGGCTCCGCGACGGAGTCCCCGTGGTCGGCGCCACGGCACCGACGTACGACCTCACTGCGGCCGACGCGGACGCGGTGGTCACGGTCGAGGTCACGGGAGCGAAGGACGGCTACGCCACCACGGTCAGGTCGAGCGATCCGGTGAACGTGACCGAACCGGCGCCGGTCGCCGATCCCGTCACCCGGGTGTCGGGCGAGGGCCGCTCCGGAAGGGCGGTGGCGGTCTCGGCGGCCGGCTGGGAGCCCGGGGTCGAGGTCGCGTTCGTGGTGAACGGAACGGACCAGACCTCCGCGATCGCCGGCGCGGCGCTGGCCGGAGCGTCGGGTGGGCCGCTGCTGCCGGTGAGGGCCGCGTCGATCCCCGCCGACGTGCAGGCGGAGCTCGAGAGGTTGGCCCCCGCTCGGATCGTGGTGCTCGGCGACGCGCGCTCGGTCGGCGACGCGGTCGCGGACGAGTTGGGCGAGTACACGGATGGTTCCGTCGATCGAGTGGCCGGCGAGGGCCCCTTCGGGATGTCCGCGGCGATCTCGGCCGCGGGATGGCCCGCGGGCGTCGAGGTGGCCTTCGTGGTCGACGCCGCCGACGAGGCGTCCGCCCACCCCGGCGCTGCCCTGGCGGCCACGGCTGATGGGCCCCTGCTCGCGGTCCGGGAGTCCT
The DNA here is from genome assembly GCF_037199545.1 of Agromyces sp. CCNWLW213. Lineage (NCBI taxonomy): Bacteria > Bacillati > Actinomycetota > Actinomycetes > Micrococcales > Microbacteriaceae > Agromyces > Agromyces sp. CCNWLW213. The sequence goes on from NZ_JBBBDX010000003.1 coordinate 155,706, forward strand.
CCGTGCCCGAGGAGATCGCCGCGGAGCTCGAACGACTTGAGCCGGAGCGCATCGTCGTGCTCGGCGGCACCGACGCGATCGGCGACTCGGTGATGACCCGACTCGACGCCTTCACCGACGGTTCGGTGACCCGTGTGTCGGGCGACCGCCGCTTCGGGATGTCGGCGGCCGTCGCGGAGAGCGGATGGTCGTCGGGGGCCGAGGTCGTGTTCGTGGCGAACGCCTCGGACGACGCCTCCGCCGTCGCGGGAGCAGCACTCGCGGGCTCGTCGGGTGCGCCGGTCCTCTCCGTGAAGGACACGTCGATCCCCTCCGAGATCCGCGCCGAGCTCGACCGGCTCGACCCGAAGCGGATCGTCGTGCTCGGCGGCACCGATGCGGTCGGCGTCGCGGTCTTCACGGAGCTGGCGGCGTTCGTCGTGAGATGACCGAGCCCGCCGACGAACGCCTCGGGACCACGAGGTCTCGATGGTCCCGAGGCGTTCCGGGCGGGTCGTCCGGCCCCGCGTCAGGCGGTCGCCAGCTCCTCGCGGATCCCCGCGACGAACGCGTCGATGTCGTCCTCGGTCGTGTCGAACGAGCACATCCAGCGCACCTCGCCGCGCGCGGCATCCCAGTCGTAGAACTTGAAGCCGCGGTCGCGCAGGCGGTCGGCGACGCCCTGGGGCAGGACGGCGAAGACGCCGTTCGACTGGGTCGGCTGCGTGAAGGAGAGACCGGGGAGCTCGCCCGCGGCGATGCCCGCGTCGAGCGCATCGCGGAGGCGGCGGGCCATGGCGTTCGAGTGCGCGGCGTTCCGCAGGTAGAGGTCGCCGTCGAGCAGCGCGATGAGCTGCGCCGACACGAAGCGCATCTTCGACGACAGCTGCATGTTGAGCTTGCGCAGGTACTTCAGGCCCTCGGATGCCGCCGGCTGGAGCACCACGACGGCCTCGCCGAGCAGCGCCCCGTTCTTGGTGCCGCCGAAGCTCAGCACGTCGACGCCCGCGTCGCGCGTGAAGGCGCGGAGCGGCACGCCGAGCGACGCGGCCGCATTCGAGATGCGGGCGCCGTCCATGTGCAGCTTCATGCCGCGCTCGTGAGCGTGGTCGGCGAGGGCGCGGATCTCGTCGACGGAGTACGCCGTGCCGAGTTCGGTGGTCTGCGTGATCGACACGACGAGCGGTTGCGCGCGGTGCTCGTCGCCCCAGCCCCACGCCTCGCGGTCGACGAGCTCGGGCGTGAGCTTGCCGTCCTCCGTCGGGACCGTCAGCAGCTTGATGCCGCCGACCCGCTCGGGTGCGCCGCCCTCGTCGACGTTGATGTGGGCGGTGGACGCCGAGATGACCGCGCCCCAGCGGGGGAGCATGGACTGCAGGGCCGTGACGTTCGCTCCGGTGCCGTTGAAGACGGGGTACACCTCGACCGGGTCGCCGAAGTGCCGCGCGAAGACCGCGTGCAGGTGGGCGGTGTACTCGTCGTCGCCGTAGGCGACCTGATGCCCGCCGTTCGCGGCAGCGATCGCGCCGAGCACCTCGGGGTGCACGCCGGAGTAGTTGTCGGAGGCGAAGCCGCGGACGGCGCGGTCGTGCAGGGGCTCGAACTCGTGGGTCACCGGTCGATTCTCCCAGATGCGCCCGGGCGCCCGGGCCGCAGGCGGGCGGGCGCGGCCCCCGCGCGCCTCCGGTCGGCGGACGCCGCCGCACGTGAACGACAGCTGAACCGTTACCGCAACGGGTTGACTCCGGCGGCGCGTGAGGCTAAGCTAAGTAACGACCCCGCATCGCGACGGGTCCTCACCTTCCACCGACCGATGGAGTCTGCACGCCCATGCGCGCCCACCGCGGAATCGCCCTCGCCACGACCGGACTCGCCGCCGCGCTCGCCCTCGCCGGCTGCGCGACCGACCCCGCCGACGAGGAGGGCGCGCTCACGGTCTACGTCGGCCGCGACGAGGAGCTCGTCGGCCCGCTCATCGAACGGTTCGAGGAGGAGTCCGGCATCGACGTGGAGGCGCGCTACGCCGCGACGCCCGAACTCACCGCCCTGCTCCTCGAGGAGGGCGAGCAGACGCCCGCGCAGGTGTTCCTCTCGCAGGACGCCGGCGCCCTCGGCGCGCTGACCGACGCCGGCCTCGCCGCCGAGATCCCCGCCGAGCTCGCCGACCTGATCCCCGAGGGCTTCACCTCGCAGGACGGCTCGTGGATCGGCGTGACCGGCCGTGCCCGCGTCATCGCCTACGACGGCGAGCAGCTCGCCGAGGACGACGTGCCCGACACCGTCGACGCGCTGACCGGCGAGGAGTGGGCCGGCCAGGTGGCCTTCGCCCCCGGCAACGCGAGCTTCCAGTCGTTCATCACCGCGCTGCGCGTGCTCGAGGGCGAGGACGCCGCGGCCGAGTGGGTCGAGGGGATCGCCGCGAACGACCCCGAGCTCACCGAGAACAACCTCGCCTCGCTCGACCTCGTGAACAACGGGCAGGTGCAGCTGGGCCTCATCAACCACTACTACTGGTTCCGCCAGGCCGCCGAGGTCGGCGCCGACGAGATGCGCGCGCAGCTCAAGTTCCTGCCCGGCGACCCGGGCGGCATCGTGAACGTCACGGGCGCGGCGATCCTGGAGGGCGCGGCCGACGACCCCGACGCGAGGGCGTTCGTCGAGTTCCTCGTCTCCGAGGAGGCCCAGCGGTACTTCGTCGAGGAGACCTTCGAGTACCCCCTCCTGCCCGGCGTCGACGCGCCCGAGGGCCTGCCGGCGATCGAGACCCTCGTGAACCCGGGCCTCGACCTCTCCGACCTCGACTCCGTCGAGGAGTCCCAGCGACTCCTCGCCGACAACGGCCTGATCTAGGCATGGGCGGGGCGGATGCCGCGGTCGGGCCCTCCCAGCCGGCGCACGCGTCCCCCGGCCTACGCTTGAGCACGAGATGACTGCCCAGGTCGCGACACCGAGCCCCCGCCGCCCGTGGGGGCTCATCGCGGCATCCCTCGTCGCCGTCGCGCTCGCCGCGATCCCGGTCGTGCACCTCGTCGTGCGCGTGGTCTCGGCCGACCCGGCCGAGCTCGCGGCGGTGTTCGAGCGTCCCCGCATCCCGATGCTCGTGGGCAACTCCGTGCTGCTCGCGACCTCCGTCACGGCGACCGCCGTCGCGCTCGGGGTGCCCAGCGCGTTCCTGCTCGCCCGCACCCGCCTCCGCTGGCGGGGTCTGTGGGCCGTGCTCGCCGCGCTGCCGCTCGCGATGCCGTCGTACCTGGCCGCGTACGGGTGGCTCGCGTGGCAGCCGTCGATGAAGGGGTTCTGGGCGGCCTGGCTCGTGCTGAGCTTCGTCTCGGTGCCCTACGTGACACTGCCGGTCGCCGCCGCGCTGCGCATCGGCGGGACGGGGCTCGACGACGTCGCCCGCACGCTCGGGCGCGGTCCGCTCGGCTCGTTCATGCTCGGCACGTGGCCGCAGATCCGCCCCGCGGTCCTCGCGGGCGGGCTGCTCGTCGCGCTCTACACGCTGAGCGACTTCGGCGGCGTGGCGCTGTTCCGGTTCCCCGTCCTCACGACCGCCATCCAGCAGGCGTACTCGGCGAGCTTCAGCCGCGACGAGGCCGCCGTGCTCGCGGTCCTGCTGGTGACGCTCGCCCTGCTCGTGGTGGTCGGCGAGCAGTTCGCGCGCGGCCGGGCCGCCCGCCGCATCCAGGCCGCGCCGACGGCCGGCCGGCGACGGATGACGCCGCTCGGCCGCTGGGCGGTGCCCGGGACGGCCCTGCTCGCCCTCGTGCCCGCGGTGGCCGTCGTGGTTCCCGTCGCCGTGCTCGTGTCGCGCGTGCTCACGGCCGAGACCCTGCGCGAGTTCGACCCGGCGAACCTCGCGAGCGCGATCGGCAACACGGTGCTGCTGTCGGCCGGCGGCGCCGTGGTGGCGGTGGCGCTCGCGCTCCCGATCGGCGTCCTGGCCGCACGGCATCGCGGCCGGATCGTGCGGGCGGTCGAGTCGACCGGCTACCTCGCGCTCGGGCTGCCCGGCATCGTCGTCGGGCTCTCGCTCGTCTTCTTCTCGCTGAGCGTCGTGCCCGCGCTGTACCAGACGGCGCTCGTGCTGGCCTTCGGGTACGGCGTGCTGTTCATGCCCAAGGCGATCGGCTCGATCCGCGCCGCGACCGGGCAGGTGCCGACCTCGCTCGAGGACGTCTCGCGCACGCTCGGCAACTCGCGCGCCCGCACCTGGCTCACCGTCACGGCGCGCCTCGCGCGGCCGGGCATCTTCGCCGCCGCGATGCTCGCCGCGGTGAGCGCGATGAAGGAGCTCCCGGCCACCCTCATGCTGCGCCCGACGGGCACCGACACGCTCGCCGTCGAGCTGTGGCAGCGAACGGATGTCTCCGCCTACGGCGCCGCCGCGCCGTACGCGGTCGCACTGCTGCTCGTCGCCGCGGTCCCCGCGTTCCTCCTCTCCGACGCGCGCGCCGGGCGGGAGGCCACCCGGGAGGCGATCGCCCCCGACACGCGCGCCGGGCGCGAGGCGAACAGGGAGGTCATCGCATGAGCCGGCTGGAGGTCCGCGACCTGACCGTCGGATACGAGGGCGGTCCGGTGCTGCACGCGGTGGACGTGGAGGTGCCGCACGGCGAGCTGCTCGCCATCGTCGGTCCCAGCGGCTGCGGCAAGACGACCCTGCTGCGCACCATCGCGGGCCTGCTCCGCGCGCAGTCGGGCGAGATCCGGATCGGCCACCGCATGGTCACGACGCACGGCATCCACCTCGCCCCCGAGAAGCGCCGCATCGGCTGGGTGCCCCAGGACGCCGCACTGTTCCCGCACCTCACGGTCGCAGAGAACGTCGCCTTCGGGATGCTCGCCGGCCGCGGGTCCTCGCGCGCCGCCCGGCGCGCGGCGAAGTCCGACGAGGTGCGCCGCCTGCTCGACCTCGTCGACCTCGGCCCCCTCGCGAACCGGGCGCCCGGACAGCTCTCGGGCGGGCAGGCGCAGCGCGTCGCGCTCGCCCGTGCGCTCGCGGCCGGGCCGGAGCTCGTCCTGCTCGACGAGCCGTTCGGAGCCCTCGACCCCATGCTGCGCGCCGACCTGCGCGCGTCGGTGCGCGAGCTGCTGCGCGCCGAGGGCGTCACCGGCATCCTCGTCACCCACGACCAGGCCGAGGCACTCTCGATCGCCGACCACGTCGCGGTGCTACGCGGCGGCGAGGTGCTGCAGCTCGGCACGCCCGAGGAGGTGTACCAGGTCCCCGCGACCCCGTGGGTGGCCGGGTTCGTCGGCGACGCGGTCTTCCTCCCCGGCGTGCTGCACGGCGACGAGGTCGCGACGTCGATCGGCCGGCTGCGTGCGGTCCCGGTGACGGATGCCGCGGGCCTCGCGCCCGCCGACGGCGACGACGTCACGGTCCTGATCCGCCCGGAGGAACTCCGCGTCAGGCCCGCCGGTTCCGGTGCGGCCGCCGAAGCGGCGCCGGACGGCGCGGCCGCCCGCGCGGCATGCGCGGCCCTCGAGGGCATCGTGACCGACGTGGAGTACACCGGGCACGACGCGATGCTCGCGGTGTCGCTGGCCGACGGCATGCGCCTGAGGGCGCGGGTGACGGCGTCCGGCCTCGTCCCGCGCGGCACCGCGGTGCGCCTCGCGGTCGCCGGCGCGGTGCTGGCGTACCGGCCGGAACCCGCCTGATCCGGCGCCCGGCCGCTGCACCGGGCTCTTCCGTCGTCCCCTGAAGCGCGCCAAGATGGACCGTGATGGGTCGCGTCGCGTCGAGCAGCCGCACATGACCGCCCCCGGCACGGCGGATGCCCCGGGGCGGGCCGCCCGGCGAGTCCAGGGCACCTACTACACGCTGACGCTCGGCAACACCCTCGCCGCGTCGTTCATCTGGGGCATCAACACCCTCTTCCTGCTCGACGCGGGGCTCACCAACCTCGAGGCCTTCGCCGCCAACGCGTTCTTCAGCCTCGGCATGTTCCTGTTCGAGATCCCGACGGGAGTGGTCGCCGACACCCTGGGTCGTCGTGCCTCCTACCTGCTCGGCACCCTCACGCTCGCCGCGACGACCGCGCTGTACTGGCTGCTCTGGGTGTGGGAGTCGCCGTTCTGGGCCTGGGCCGTGGTGTCGATCCTGCTCGGGCTCGGCTTCACGTTCTTCTCGGGCGCGGTCGACGCCTGGCTCGTCGACGCCCTGCATGCGACGGGGTACCGGGGGAGCCTCGAGGCCGTGTTCGGCCGGGCGGTCATCGTCGGCAACGTGGCCATGCTGGGTGGGTCGGTGCTCGGTGGCGTCGTCGCGCAGCTCACGAATCTCGGCGTGCCGTTCCTGCTCAGGGCGGGGATCCTCGTGATCATGTTCGTCGTCGCGGCCCTGCTCATGCGCGACCTGGGCTTCACCCCCGAACGCGGCGTCGGACCGCTGACGGCGACGCGCACCGTTTTCCGGGCGTCGGTGCGGTACGGCCTCGGCAACCGCCCGGTGCGCTGGCTCATGCTCACGACGCCCTTCACGACCGGCGTCGGCTTCTACGCGTTCTACGCGCTCCAGCCGTACCTGCTCGAGCTGTGGGGCGACGAGGGGGCGTACTCGATCGCGGGACTCGCCGCCGCGCTCCTCTCGGGGGCCGGCATCGTCGGCGGGCTGCTCGCCCCGGTCGTCCGGCGTCGCTTCCGCAAGCGCACCTCGGTGATCCTGCTGTCGACGCTCACGAGTGCGGCGGTGCTCATCGCGCTCGCCGTCTCGGCGAACTTCTGGGTGGCGGTGGCGCTCATCGCCCTCTGGGGCATCTCGTCGTCGATCGACGACCCCGTGCACCGCGCGTACCTGAACGACATGATCCCGTCGAAGCAGCGGGCGACGGTGCTCTCGTTCGACTCGCTGCTCGGCAGCGCCGGCGGGGCCGCGATCCAGCCGATCCTCGGGCGCTCTGCGGACCTCGGCGGCTACGGATTCTCGATGCTCTGGAGCGGCGTCATCCAGACGTTCGCCGTGCCGTTCATCCTGCTGAGCCGCGCCCAGCACGACCCGGCCGACACCGCGCGCGAGGTGGCCTCCGCGCCGGAGCCCGGCGGCGGGTCGGCGACCGATGCCGCGCTGCCGCCCCCGGCCGACTGACCCGCGCGATCGCCCCGCAGGCGCGGCCGACCGCGCGGCCGGCGGTGCTCAGGCGGCGAGCGTGGTGACGCGCCCGTTCAGGTCGGATGCCGCGGCATCCGTCGACCACAGCGCCACGATCTCGTCGGCGAGACGGCCCTCGAGGCCCGAGAGCGACTTCACCCGGAACGTGACCGCGGCGGCGGGCGACTCGGCCTTGCGGAACCCGTCGGCGAGCGAGCGCATCCAGGACTCGCTCGCGGCCTTGATGGCGGTGTAGTTGGCACCGCCTGCGGTGGGCCGCTCGACCGTCGTCGATGAGACGATCGCGATGCGGCCGGCGTCGGAGTGCACGAGATCGTCGAAGAACACCCGGCTCACGTAGCGGAGCGCCGTGAAGGAGCGCTCGAGGACCCGGTAGTCCTCCTCCGTCTGGCCGGCGATGCCGCCCCCGCCGCGCCATCCGCCCACCAGGTGGACGACGCCGTCGACGTCGCCGACCTTGGCGTGCACGCGCATCGCGGCCTCGAGCACGTCGTCGCCGTCGGTCAGGTCGGCGCGCTCGCCGATCACTCCCGGGATCTCGACCTCGAGCTCGTCGAGCCGGCCCTGGTGGCTGCCGACGGCGACGACCCGGGCTCCCACGTCGACGAGGGCGCGCGCCACGGCGCGTCCGGCGGCGCTCGTGGCGCCGGCGATCACCACGACCTTGTCTTCCAGCTCAGTCACGGTAGGGAATCCTCTCATGCCGTCTCGGTGCGCATGCTGCACGCGCGACTCGGCCACCGGCGGTGGCACCGGTGGCCGAGTCGGGCACGTGCGGTCGTCTCGAGAGCCGTCAGGCGTCGGCGGCCGTGATCCCGACCGTCGACTCGATGACGGGCTTCATCTTCTTGTCGAGCGCCTCGTAGAACATCGACAGCGGGAACTCGTCGTCCATCACGAGGTCGGTGTAGCCCTTGGGCGGCCCGGCGAGCACCTCGCGGGGCAGGCCCTCGGCCCAGACCGACGCCGGGTTGGGCGCGAGCACCGACCGGACCAGCTCGTACGCGGCGAGCCAGTGCGCGGTCTTCGGCCGGTCGATCGACTTCCAGTAGAGCTCGTCGATCGCGTCGCCGAGCTCGACGACCGCGTCGGGCACCGCGTCCCAGTCGAAGCTGAGCGACACGTCGGTCCACTCGAGCACGTGCTTCTGGTGCAGCCACGCGAACAGCAGCTGGCCGCCCACGCCGTCGTAGTTGCGGACGCGCGACCCGGTGATCGCGAACCGGAAGATCCGGTCGAAGATCACCGCGTACTGCACGAGCTTGGCGTGCTCGAGCATCTGCGCGTCGACCGCGTCGAGGGTCTCGCCGTCGTCGACGCGCTTGCGCAGGCCGCGCTCGATCTTCACCGACTCGCGGAACGCGGTGAGGTCGCACCGCAGCTCCTCGAGCGAGTAGAGGAAGAACGGCATCCGCTGCTTGATCATGAACGGGTCGAACGGCAGGTCGCCGCGCATGTGCGTGCGGTCGTGGATGATGTCCCACATCACGAACGTGCGCTCGGCGAGCTCCTGGTCGTCGAGCAGCGACGCCGCGTCATCCGGCAGCTCGAGCTTGGTGATCTCGGACGCCGCGCGCACGACGCGCCGGTACCGGGCCGCCTCGCGGTCCTGGAAGATCGCGCCCCACGTGAACGGCGGGATCTCGCGCATGGCGACCGTCTCGGGGAAGAGCACCGCCGAGTTCGTGTCGTAGCCGGGCGTGAAGTCGACGAGGCGCAGGCTCACGAAGAGCTTGTTGCCGTAGTCGCCGGCCTCGAGGTGCGCGATGAACTCGGGCCAGATCGTCTCGACGACGAGCGCCTCGACGTGCCGGTCCGACGAACCGTTCTGCGTGTACATGGGGAACACCACGAGGTGGCGGATGCCGTCGACGCGGTGCAGCTGCGGCTGGAACTCGACGAGCGAGTCGAGGAAGTCGGGCACGCCGAGACCCTCGGACTGCCACCGACGGAAGTCGGCCTGCAGCGCCTCCAGATAGGCCGCCTCGTGGGGGAACCGCGGCGCGAGCGCGGCGACCGACTCGACGATCGCGTCGACGAGCGCGGATGCCTCGGGCCGGTCGGACTCCTCGGGGACCGAGCCGTCCTTCACCTGCAGGGACTGGAGACGCGTCGCGGACTCCTTCAGCCGGAGCCAGGCCGGGTCGGACTCCACGTCAGCGGCGAGGGCGATGAGCTCGGGGGTGATCTCGATGCCCGCCTCGTCCTCGAGAACCTCGGGCTCGCCAACGATTGCAGACAGGGTGTTCTGTGACATCGGAACCTCCGTTCTCAGGGGATCGGGCCTCGCGGCGCATCGTGGGGCGGGCGGAATCGCCTCGCTCGTCCAAGGCTACGTGCAGGCTCTTCGCGATTGATTGCGGGCGGACGCGGGATTGTTGCGTGCGCGCAAGATTCTGCGCTCGCAAGCTGCGACCCGGCGTAAGGCGGGACGGATCGGCAGACCCGCGGTGGCGGACCGGCCGGGGACACGACCGCGGCACGCGGCCGGAACCGCCGCGCGGGGTTAGCGTGGTGGAATGCGGGCGGCTCGCGTCGACAGGACGACGCGGCCGGCGCGGGGGGTCGCGCCGGCGGTGGCCGCCACCGCGCTCGCCGCCGCCCTCGCCTCGTGCAGCATCCTCCCGCCCGAGGCCCCCGGGGGGACCGCGACGCCGGCCCCCGCGCCCGCCTCGACCGGGCCGCCGGCGGCCCCGGCGGAACCCGACCTCCCTCGCGTGGTGCCGGGCCCGCCGCGGTTGTCCGAGTCCGATGCGCCCGGCCTGGTCTCGCGGTTCACGGCGACGGCCGGAAACGAACTCGCCATCGCGGTCCGCTGGGCGACGCCGCCCGGCCGCACCGCACTCGGCGACCTGCTCGACGACCGCGTCGAGCGGGAGGCGCGCGACTTCGCCGCCGCGCACGGCGCGGACTGGATCCCGGCGCCCGACGTGCTGCCGGGCGCGGACCTCGGCCCCTGTCGCGGCGCCACGCTGGGCTCGAGGGCGGGGTCGACGCTCTCGGTCGACTGCCGCATCGTCACCGCCGCGGGCTCGCTGCTCGGCGAGCGCCTCACGATCATCCGCCGGGAGGCGGGCGCCGCGGCGTCCGCGACCCGCGAGGTCTGGTACGCGGATGCCGCGACCGGCGCCCTGCACGAGGGGACGGCGCTCTACGAGCCCGGGCGCGAGCCGCGCGTGCTGGCCCTCGTGGCCGAGGGCCTCCGCTCGACGGGACGCATCGGCGCGTCGGACCCGTTCGCGGGACTCGATGACGCTGCGGCGCGGGCGCTGCTCGCCGACTCGGCGGTGACCGCGTCCGGTGTCGTCGTGAGCGTGCCGGTCGCCGGGGCGGTCGCGCCCGTCGCGGTGCTCGTGCCCGCGCACCTCCTGCACCCCTTCCTCTCCGAGGCGGGCCGCGCCGCGTCCGCGGCCGCGAGCGCCGACGAGCCCTTCGTCGCCCCGCCGGCCCCCGTCGGCGACGATCCAGTGGACTGCGTGTTCCTCGCCTGCGCCTCGATCACCTTCGACGACGGTCCGACCCCGCTCACGCCCGGCCTGCTCGACCTGCTCGACGAGGCCCGAGCGCCCGCGACGTTCTTCGTGCAGGGGTCGTCCGTGCAGCGCGACCCCGACACCGCGGCGCGCATCGTCGACGGCGGGCACGAGATCGCCAACCACACCTGGGCGCACCCCGACCTGACGAAGATCGAGGACGACGAGGAGCTGCTCCGCGAGGTCGAGCGCACCCAGGATGCCATCCGCGCCGCGACCGGTGTGACGGCCCGCAGCATCCGCCCGCCGTACGGCGCCTCGGACGAGCGCGTGCGCGAGCTCGTGGACCTGCCGTTCGTCGTGTGGGACGTCGACACCGACGACTGGCGCGATCCCGGCTCCGACGAGGTCGTCGCCCGCGCGGTGGGCGAGAGCCGACGAGGCAGCGTCGTGCTGATGCACGACACCCACGAGCAGACCGTCGCGGCCGTCCCTGACGTCATCGCCGGCCTCCGCGCGCGCGGTCTCACGCTCGCGACGGTGGCCGACCAGTTCGGCGGCTCGCTGCCCGGATCCGGCCTCGTGAGCCACGGCCCTCGCTGACCGGCGTGGGTGCAGGTCCGGATGCCGCGTGGTGTCCGCCCTCGGTCGCCTCGGTGCGCCCACTCAGGCAGGCGGCCGGCACATCGGCGGGTCGGCACTGATCCCGGTGGAGCTGAGGATTCCTAACCTCTGATCATCCCCGCACCAGAGCGTCGGGTCATGAAGGAGAAGGAACCATGGACACCACACGATCCACCCTCATCGGCGGTACCGCAGCCCTGCTGCTGTTGCTGACCGGCTGCGCGGGCGCGGGCGGTCAGTTCGCCGACAGTGCTCGCGGCGATGCCGCCGCGGAACGCGCCGCGAGCGTCGAGCTCCGGCTCAGTGCCGCGCAGGCCGCGCAGGCCCGCGCGGCGTACGAGCGCATCCGCGAGGTGAAGGCCGCCGAATCGCTCGGGCAGACCGTCCAGCGCGGACCGGTGGACTTCAGCGTGAACGAGGGCATCCGCCAGGCCAAGCAGACCGAGTCGGCTCCGGTGACGAGCCTCCAGGATCGGATCCGCGAGGTCAAGCAGGCGGAGTCCGAATCGACCACGCCGACCGCGGAGTCCGTCACGCCCGAATCGGTGCGCGAGTTCAAGGCATCGCAGGTCCAGTGAGGGAGCCCGCGCCCGCGAGAAGACGACCCCGAGGGGGCGCAGCCCGGTGGGAGATCACCGGAATGCGCCCCTTCGTCATGCCCCCGGCCGTTCGCCGGTGACGACGCGCCCGGCGTTCGTGACCTTGGTCCGCCATCCGCCGCACGTTGCCCGCCATGATGCAGAGATGGACGAACCCGCGGCGCGGCCGGACCGCACCCTCCTCGTGCTCCTCGCCGTGATCGCCGGGCTGGTGATCGTGGCGCTCATCGTCGTGTTCTCCCGGGGCGAGCCGGCCCCGCTCGACCGGTCCACGCCGGAGGGCGTCGTGCAGGCGTACTCGGCCGCGGTCATCGAGGGCGACGAAGCCGAGGCGACCCGGCACCTGGTGCCCGAGCTCGCCGAGGACTGCATGCGCATCGAGGGGCCGCCGACGGACGGCATGCGGGTGACGCTGGCGTCGACGACCGAGCGGAACGACACCGCGGACGTCGAGGTGCTCATCTCGTGGTCGTACGAGGACGGGCCGTTCGGGGGCTCGGGCGTCGAGGAGCGGGGGGCTTCGACCTCGTGCGCGACGGCGACGGCTGGCTCATCGAGACGGCGCCATGGCCCCTCACGATCTGCGAGCCGGGGGTGTCGAAGGGATGAGCGCATCGACGCCGGGGCCCGTTCCCCCCGCTCCACCGGTGCAGCCGGCACCGCCCGCGCCCGCCGGGGCGCAGCGGACCGTCCGCCGGCTCATCGTCTACGGCCTCCTGTTCGTCCTCGTCGTGATCACCGCGATCGGCCTCGCCGGCCTGCTCGAGCAGGTCGTCGACACGCGGACCCCGATCGCCGGCGGGGGGCCGTCCGACCTCGCGCTGTGGCTGGCCTTCTCGCTTATCGGCGGCCCGCTGGCCGCGATCCTCTGGTGGGCGGTGTGGCGACGCCTCGCGGAGGAGGCGGAGCGGACCTCGCTCGCCTGGGGCCTCTACGTCGCCGCGATGTACACCGTGTCGCTCGTGGTGGCGACGGCGGCGCTGCTCGCCGCCGCGGCCGGGGCGGTCGAGGGCCGATGGCTGCCCTCCGAAGTCGCCACGGGCGTGGTGTGGGCGGCGGTGTGGGCGTGGCATCGGTGGATGTCGCGCCACCCGTTGAAGGGACCGGTGCGGATGCGCACCGTGCCCTTCGTCATCGCCTCGGTCTACGGCCTCGTGCTGCTCGTGTCCGGGTCGGTCGGCGCGCTCGGTGCGCTCTTCGACGAGGCGCTCCTCGGTGCGGCAGCGCCGCCGCTGGCGGGCGCCGCGTGGTGGCAGGGCGTCGCCGAGTCGATCATCACCGCCGCCGTCGGCGCGCTCATCTGGTGGTGGCACTGGTTCCGCGACGGCACCCGCGGAGACCGCACGGGCTTCGCCGCCGTCGGACTCGTCGCCGTGGGCGTGCTCGGCGGCGCCGCCGTGAGCCTCACGGGCGCCGGCACGGCGATCTGGGTGGGCCTCCGCCTCGTCTTCGACCGCAGCGAATCCATCGGCGAGCTGCTCGACCCGCTCGGCACCGCGCTCGCCGCAGCGGTCGTCGGCGCGCTCGTCTGGCGGTACCACGTTCGCATCGCTGCGACGCGCTCCGACGGCACGCGCCGGGCGGCGGACTTGGTGCTGTCGGGCCTCGGGCTCGCGGCGGCCGCCTCGGGCATCGGCGTGATCGTGAACGCCACGCTGGGAGCACTGGTCAGCCCACTCGTCGCGGACGACACGCGGACGCTCCTGCTCGGCGGAATCGCCGCGCTGGCCGTGGGCGCGCCCCTCTGGTGGTGGAGCTGGCGCCCGACCCGGCGCCTCGCGCCCGAGGAGATCGCATACCAGGGTCGCCGGGTGTACCTGATCGCGGTGTTCGGCATCAGCGCGGTCGTCGCGCTCATCGCGCTGCTCGTCGTCGGCTTCCGGGTGTTCGAGTTCGTGCTCGACTCCGCCACCTCCGCAAGCCTCGTCGATCGGGTGCGCGCGCCGCTCGGCCTGCTCCTTGCGACGGCGCTCGTGTTCGCGTACCACTTCGCGGTCTGGCGGCGCGATCGCGCGCTGATCGCGGAGCACGGCCTGGCGCCCGTTCGCCGCATCGGCCGGGTGGTGCTGGTGGCGGCGGATGACGCGGCCGAGCTCGTCCGGGCCATCGAGGAGGCGACGGGCGCCTCGGTCACGGTGTGGCGGCGCGAACCGCTCGCGGGCGCGCCCGCCCCGTCGACGCAGGGTCCGGATGCCGCCGCGGTCGCCGCGGCGTTCGACGGCGTGGCCGCACGCCGGGCGCTCGTGCTCGCCGGTCCCGGGAGCCGCTTGGAGGTCGTCCCGCTCGTGGACTGACCCCGCGGCGGGGTCAGGAGTAGTCGGCGGTGACGGTCCGCGCCGCACCGTCGAGCCGGATGGTGCCGCCGTGCGGGATGATCCACTGCGGGCGGGTGTGGCCGAACGGGACGCCGACGCACACCACGGCGGACGCGTTGTACCGGCCGACCTGCTCGACCACCGCGTCGCGCTGCTCGGCACGGTGCCGGGCGCGCTCCTCCGCGCTCCCGCGGACCGACTCGATGGCGCTCGCCGGCGGCCGGGCGACGAGCACGCCGGCGACCGCGTCGAGCACGCCGCGCTCGCCGAAGGCACGGACCCACCGCGCGACCTGGCCCGCCGACGGGAGCTCCTCGCTCGTCTCGAGCAGCAGGACGGCGCCGGCGAGGTCCTCCGTCAGCGGCATCCGACCGGCCAGGGCGAGCTGGTCGACGACCTCGAGGCATCCGCCCCAGGTCGGGCCCTCGACGGCGCGCTCGGGACCGGCCCACGCCCACGGCTCGGTCGGCTCGCGCTCGCCGAACTCGACCAGGGCTCGCGGGTCCGTCCAATCGACGCCGAAATCCTCCGATTCGCCGGGCTCGGTCAGCTCGATCACCCCGCCGTCGAGGAGCGCCGCGCGGAGGGACACCCGGTGCACCTCGTCCACATGCGGTCCGGGGCCGAGGTGCACCTGCGTCGATCCACCGTAGAAGCTCGGCACGCCCACCGACCAGAGCAGGTTGTGCAAGCTGGTGTTGTCGCTGTACCCGAGGAAGGGCTTCGGGTCCGCCGCGAGCGCGTCGGCGTCGACATGCGGCACCACCGTCACCTGGTCGTCGCCGCCGATCGTCGCGATGACCGCGCGGATCGACGGATCGGCGAACGCCGCGGTGACATCGGCCGCGCGGGCCTCGGCGCTCGCGCCGAGCTGCCGGGTCGTCGGGAACTCGACGGGCACGAGGTCCGTGGTCGCCGCGAGCCGCTCCAGCGCCCGCTCGTGGATGCGCTCGGACGCGGCGGGTGCCGCGAACGCCGGGGACAGGACGGCGATGCGGTCGCCGGGCCGGGCTTTCGGGACGTGCGGGAATCGTCGGGCGCTCATGCCCTCGATCAAATCAGTCGGCGGCGCGGCCTACCCATCACCAGGTGAGCTCGACCTCCAGCTCGTTCTCGCCCTCGTCGCCGATCTCCACCTCCACCTTGAGAT
Source organism: Agromyces sp. CCNWLW213 (assembly GCF_037199545.1). Lineage (NCBI taxonomy): Bacteria > Bacillati > Actinomycetota > Actinomycetes > Micrococcales > Microbacteriaceae > Agromyces > Agromyces sp. CCNWLW213. Next base: position 170,963 of record NZ_JBBBDX010000003.1, read on the forward strand.
CGACCTGGTCCGGGACGTGCACGGTGATCCGCCGTCCCGCGCGATCGAACTCGATCGAGTTGTTCTTCGCCAGGGCGTCGGCGAGGAGACGGAGCTTGGCGGCTGCCTCCTCGCGGCTCATCCGTTGGGTGTCGTCGATGTCGAACAGGTCCATGGTGTCTCTCCTCGGTGGCGTGTTCTCGACCGTAGCGACCTCCGACTGCCGCGCACCAGCGCTCGGCGTGGACGCCGACGCGCTGCTCGGGGACGATTCCTCAATGAACGCCGTCGGGCTTCTCCGGGGCAGTGACCGTCGGTGTGCAACATCTTGTCGAGTGCCGGACACTTCAGGGTATGGAGCGTGAGGTGTCGGAGGCCGTGTTGTGGTCTCGCGCGCTTCGTGGCGATGGTTCGGCGCTGGGCAGGGTGTTCGACCTGCATGCCGATCGGGTGTTCCGGCATGTGTTCGCGGTGCTGCGGAATGTGCATGATGCGGAGGACGCGACGGCGGCGGCGTTCCTCGAGCTCTGGCGGCGGCGCGCTGCGGTCCGGGTGATCGAGGGTTCGGTGCTGCCGTGGCTGCTGGTCACCGCGGCCAACTGCGCCCGCAACCTGGACCGATCCCGCCGCCGCTACCGGGCCCTGCTCGGTTCGCTGCCCCGCGGCGAGCACAGCCAGTCCGCCGAGACGTCTGCGTTCGCAGGCCTTCCCCTGGTCGAGACCGTCGATGGGGATCTCGCGGCGCAACTGCGGTCGCTGCCACGGACGGAGTACCTGCTGCTGATGCTGACCGCGGTCGAGGGGTACTCCACCAGCGAAGCCGCCGCTGCGGTGGGAATCACGGCATCCGCAGCCCGGACCCGGCTGTCCCGGGTCAAGGCCAGGCTCCGTCCCGCGCTTGCGTCTTCGCGGACGCCGATCGGTGAGGAGGTCGGATGATGCCACCGGTCATGTCCGAGGAGTTCCGGCAGGCTCTTCGCACCGAACTCGTGCACCGCGCCGAACACGCCCAGGCGGACACTCGGACCCGCCACTGGCGGTGGACCACCGGTGGCACGCTCGGGGTGCTGCTGGCCGGCGGCGCCACGTTCGCTGCCGCGGACCTGTTCAACCAGCCCGGCGCCCCGGTCACCTCCACCGTCGCCGAGGAGGTCACGGTCACCGGAATCGGAACCCGGACGATCGACCTCGGGCCGGCTCCAGAATCCGCGACCGGCGTGTGGGTCGACATCCGGTGCCTGACCGCCGGCACCTTCGAACTCGGCGGCGGCGGTGCTGCGCTCGGCTGCACCGACGCGGACGCCGGCACCGAACAGGGCCGGGCCTTCGGGTCGTTCCCGATGAGCGTGCTGCGCGGTACTACGTTCACGTTGACCGCCGACGCGGACGCCGAGTGGGAACTCACCCTCGCCTACGTGAAGGAAGAACTCACCGACTGGGCCACCAACGAATCCGGTCAGACGTACGGCGCCGAGAACCCCGACGGCACCCCCGACCTGATCGCCGTCGTCGCAACCAATGGACGCGAAGGCTACGTGTATCGCGCCGAACTCGAGGAAGCCAACGGCACCGCCGCCGCGCGTGAATTCACTTCACCGGAAGACGCGATCAGGTGGCAGGAGGAACGCGCCGGCAAGACCTTCACCGTCCCGGTCTACGAAGCCGACGGCACCACCCAGATCGGCGAATTCGTGATCGAAAGCGGAGTCGGCGCGGTCATCGGCCCGGAGTAGTCCGCCTCGGCCACTCGGGATCCCTCAGCGGGCCGTCGCGACGATCGTTGCGCTCGCGCTTCGCGCGTGAGACGGTCGGGCGTGGACTCTTTCGTTGTGTGGAACACCCTGGTCCTCGGAGGCGCTGCAGTCGCAGCGGCAGGGATCGTGGCTGTGGCCGTGTGGGTCAGAAGCCGCAAGCGCCAGTCCTGATGGGATCGCTTTATGCGAGATGCCCGATGGCCTTGAGGACGTCGCCAAGCCACACCAGTTCCCACTGGACGGATGCATCGTCCCGCTGGAGGTTCTCCCAGGACTCGGTGAGCTGGCCGACCGTGAGTTGCGGTGCGGCGCCCAGCACGTCGTAAAGCTCGGGGAACGGCACCGAGTAGAAGAAGTCCTCCGGCAGGGTCACCGCCTCGCCATGCGTCGCTTCGAGATCATCTAGGAGTCGAGTGACCGTTTCGCGAAGCGCGGCGACTTCGATCCGCAGGCCGTTCCATGTGTCCACGATCCGAAGGTAGTGCGCGCTGTCGAATCTCGACGCCCGCCGCCCGGTAGCCGGTCCCAATCAGATCCAGTTCCGAAGTGTGGACGGTTTCTGCGGGTGCGCGGCAGTCGACACCCGCAAGGACTGTTCGTAACCGTACTTCGGCCGCCCGGTACACGGTCGTTCTCCGGACGTTCTATGGCGCCCGTGGTGGCATCACGTCTTGGACGCCGAGATAGTGGGCGAGTGCCGAGTCGACTTCGGCAAGTTGGTCTCGGGTGAGGTAATCGACGGGGTCTCCGACGACGTAGTCGACGTCGATCGAGCGGATCTGGTCGACGAGCAGCTTCGTTGGGCGGCCCTCGATCTCCAGCTCGGGCCGGTGGATAGAGCTTCCGGCCGAGGTCGAGGTGGGCACGACGGTGACAACGGACAATGGCGAGTCTGACGGTGATACGACGAGTCCGAGCCGTCTTCCGCCCTGCTCGTGTCCGCGGGGGCGACCCAGGTCGATCCGGTAGACGGCGCCGCGGATCACCAGGCCTCAGGCTCCGCGTTGAGGTTCTCGTCCTTCAACGTGTCAGCGTCCGCGCGGAACTGCTCCAGCCAACGCTCGTGATCCAGCAACCGGAGCGCGCGGCGGAGCGTGTCGGACGTGCTCTCGCCAGGCTGCGCGGCCTCGCGGAGAATGCGCTCATCGTCCTGCGTGGGACGGAATCCGATCGTGGTACCCATGACTTCATGCTATCGCGTGTTCAACAAATGTTGAACAGCTTGGCCGGATCCAGCACCGCCCACGGACGATCCCTCATTGAGGATTGCGCGTGCACATGCCGGATGCGGGTCAGCCTCGCCCAACGCGCTCGGTGAACTCCTCGGCGCTCAGCTCCGGAGGTAGCGCCAGCAGGAAGTGCTCGCCTTCAAGCGGTTCGGCAACGGCCACCGCAGAAAGCACCTCGCCCCCGACTTTGATCACCAAGCGAGCGTCGTCTCCAGCCTGCGCGGCGTTGGTCGTGGCTGACTCGAGGAGTTCTGCACCCTCGCTCGTGAGCGTGACGTCGACAGCGTTGCCCGCCTCCTCGCCGGCGGCCGCAACGGACTCGACTCCAGCCCGCGAGAAACCTGCATCGGGCACCACCACGTACTCGCCATTCACGTCGACGCACTCCGACGCGGAGTCTGCAGCGCAGGTCTCCGACACGGCACCGCTACGGCTGTTGCTTGCGACCCCGCACGAGCCGCGCCACGAGCGCGATGAGACCGACGACAGCCGCCGCGGCAACGAGCAGAACGACGCCAGCGGTGATGAGCAGCTCGTTGCCAAACATGGGAGTCACCTTATCCGCCATAGTCATGTCGGATCCGCAGACTGTGCACCCCCGGTCCTTCAACGAAGCAACGGCGAGGCGTGACCTGCGACTGGGCTCAAGTGGTTCTGTTCGGATATGTCATGATCGGGCGCCGGTCGACATTGCCTAGTCGAGGAGGTGCCGATGAGCCTGACCGATGAGACGGAGTCGGAACTGCTTCGGCGAACGGTCGAGGGTGACCGTCGAGCGTTCGAGGTGCTGTTCGACCGTCATGTGCGCGCCGTCACCCGGTATGCGTGGGCGCTGGTCGGCACCCGGCAGGACGTTGAGGAGGTCGTACAGGACACCTTCCTCGCCGGCTGGCAGAAAGCGGCCCGGATCGGACTCCGCGGGGAGTCGCTGCTGCCGTGGCTTCTGGTGACCTGTCGGAACCAGTCGCTCAACCTGCTCCGGCGGCGCCGTCGACACGCCCACGACTCTCTCGAGGAGGAGCGGTTACTGCGCCGGCTTGCGTCGCATGAGGACGAGAACTTGGCGCGGGCCCGACTGGAACTGGTGGTCACCGAGATGGACAAGCTGAACGAACTCGACCGGCGCATCTGCGAGTTGTGCCTGGTCGAGGGGCGCTCGTATCGGGAGGCGGCGCAGCTGGTCGGGAAGAGCGTGGCCGCGGTCGGCAAGCGCCTGGAGCGGTCCCGGCTTCGATTGAGAAGGGCGGTGGAAGGTGAGTACTGAACAGCAGGAGACGGGTGAACGGCCGATCGCGCCGTCGGATGCGGTGCTCGACGAGATCGTGTCGGCGGTCAAGGCCAGCACGTTCGCGCGTCTCGCACCACGACGCCGGACATTCCGGATCGGGTTGGCTGGGATCATCACCGGCACGATCGCCCTACTCGGGGTGGGCGCTGCCGGCGGCGCGATCGCGACGAACCTGATCAGTTCGCAGGCCGACGCCGTCTCCATGGTGGTCGCGTGTCTTGAGTCACGGGGGTGGGATCCGACCGTGCACGATGACGGCGTGTCGTTCGAGGGGCCGGCCGAGATGGGCGCGGCGTTCGCCGAGGACAGCCGGGAGTGCAACGAGAGCGTCGGGCCCGAACCCCGAACACTCAGCGAGGAAGAGTTGGATTCGGTCTACCAATCTCAGCTTGCGGTGCGGGAATGCCTCATCGACCAGGGGCTCGACCTTCCTGCGCCGCCACCGCTCGATGAGTACACCGCCGGCGGTGGCGCCTGGAGCCCATACCTCGACCTCGACGAGTCCGTGGGAGTCGAACGGTTCGCAGAACTCGACGCGACCTGCCCGCAAGCCTCGCGGTGGTGACGGAGGCCCTAACCAAGCGGCGCGGCTACTGCCGCGTTCCCGAGTAGCCCGAGGCTGTAGAGGACGATCAACGCAGCGATGATGATCACCGTAAGAGCGATGACCATGACGAAGGTCTTCCTCGGCATGGCGTCAGTCCATCACAGCAAGAGGTAGTTCGCGCTGGCCGAAGCACCGCAGTCCACGGAATCTCGGCCGCTGATCGGCGCCGTTCTGCATCCGGCGACGCGCCCGGTAGCCGGCCCGCCGACGATCGCTATGCGGGCAGTGACCGTCGGTGGGGCGTTGCGGGTGACGTCTAGGGCGTGTCTCCCAATTTGGGGCGCGGCGCGGGTGGTGCCGCCTCGCGAGATCAGGTTTCGGATTGTCAACAGTGAGACCTCGGGCCCGACCGTATGGATGCCGGCTTCAGCGGTCCCAGAACCAGTACGATTGAGCCGACATTGGTGCCACCGTGGCGGGAGGTTGGCTACGCTCTGTGGCCCCGTCTTGATCGAAGAGCGGCGTTAATGAGCATGGTTAGGCCACTCAAGATCAAGGTGACCATCACCCAGAAGACCGCTACCTCTAACGGTGGAATTCCGGGCTCGACCTGTCCCTCATCGAGCTGGTACGCGCGAATGATCACGAGAATCCCGAGCGCGGCCGCGCAGAGGCCGCCGACGCCGATGAGGATCCAACCGATTCGCTTCATTCCGTCTGCCCCTATCAGTTGCACCAGTGTTACGCGATGGTCGAGGCCCAGCCGCTGTAGTTGTACCGGCTCTTCTCCAGGTTCCAGGAATCTGGCTTCAGCAGAGCGTAGATGGCGTGGAGGTCCATGTCGAACAGGACTTCGGGGCCGGCGCATAAATCGAGTTGTACCCCCGGCGAAAGGACGACTGAGAAGGTTTCGTTAAGCGCGGTACGCTCTCCCAAATCCTCTTCCAGGACGGGGGCATGATCGCTCGCCCAGATCGCTGTGGCTCTGTCTCCTGTGATCGCCGCGAGGACGACCGGCCAGTCCTCCGCGCTTGATTCCTCGATCCAACCGTCAGGAAGAACGACGGCGTCCGGGCCGAAAGCTACATGGAGGTCGTCGGCGCGAAGTTCGGCGGTCACGAGGGCAGTCTCTCGCAGATCAGGTCGGCGCCGCCCGAAAGCCGGTCCGCCAGCGACGCACGGACGATCCCTTGACGGACTCGATTGCGACGTGCGCGGGCTCGGTAGTGTGGCGCCATGCAGCGGATGCGTCCAGCCCTACTGACCGCGCTGATCGTCTCGGCCCTTCTCGCCGCCGGCGGGATCGCGCTCTTCGCAATCACCAGCCGCATGCCCGTGTCGTTCGGGTTCGTCGCGTACGCGCCGCTCACCGGCTCGTGGTTCGCACCGGACGGTTCATCGTCCTGACGACGCCTGCGATCATCGCCGCCGTCATCGCGGTGGTCGGCGCCGTCGGAGTCGCCGGCACGGCCGGCTTTGCCATCGGCCACGGCCGCAGCCGCGGGCGCGCCGAATAGGCGATCCCTCAACGCGACCGCTGCCTGAGACATCATGGCTCCATGAGCTTTGATGTCTATCTGCAGGACTTCTCGGATGAACCTGCGGATCGCAGTGCGTCGGTTGGGCGCCGGGTGCTTGCGCCGCTCCTTGACGCGGATGGAGAGAATCTCGTGACCGCCGACGGTTCGGTTGCGGTGTATGGGGCAACCGATGCGCCGCTGGAAGGGCTGATGTTCAATCACATCGAGGGTGACCGTGCGTGGGATGTCATCTTCGACGCTGCGGTGGCCGGCGACTGGGTGATCATGCCAGTCGGTGCGCCGCTGTGTATCGTCCGCGACGAACAGCGAAAGTCGGTGCCGAACGAGCTCAAGGACGAAGGGATCGTCCTCGTGCGCTCCGGAAGCGAGTTGCGCGACGCGGTGGTGACAGCCGGCTGAACCGCTCGGCGACGATCCGTCAGTGACACTGGCGGTATGACTGGTTATACTCGGAACATGAAGACCGCGATCTCGATTCCCGACGGCGACTTCGAGCGCTTCGAGCGTGTCGCAGCCCGGCACGGCATGAACCGCTCGGAGTTCTTCCGGCGCGCGGGCCGTCGTTTCGTCGAGGAGCTCGAGGGTGAAGCAGAGCTGACCGCCCTGGCCGACGCAGTGATCGAACGCGTCGGGCAGCCCTCGGCAGACAGCCCCTTCCTGCCTGAGTCCGAGCGCAACATGCTCGAGGCGACCGAGTGGTGATCGCCCATGGCGACGTGGTGTGGGTCGACTTCGGCTCGCCACGCGGATCGGAACCGGCGAAGCGACGACCCGCCGTCGTCATGCAGGAAGACTGGCTGCTCGCCACGCAGATCGCCACCGTCCTGGTGGTACCGCTGACGTCGAACGTCGCGCTCGAAGCATTCCCGGGCAACGTGCTCGTGCCCGTCGACGCATCCGGGCTGGGCAAGGACTCGGTAGCGATCGTGTCCCAGGTCGGACCGGTCAGCCGGGAGTTTCTCGAACCGTTTCCCGTCGGCCACGTTCCAAGCTACGTCCTCTCGAAGATCGCTGAGGGCATCCGCCTCGTCATGGGGATCTGAGCGACGACGACGAGGGTGACTCGCACCGATCCCTCAGCGAGAACTGACGAAGTCGACGAGGACAGCGCTCCAATCGTCGAACGTATCCAGGTGCGCGTCGTGCGATCCCGCATCGAGGTCAACCCGCGTGACGTTCCTTCCGCGCTCCACGAACCGGGATTTCTGCGCCTCCGTGAACATGCCGGACTCGGCGTAGACGACGAGCGTCGGCGCCTCGACTCTTGCCCATTCATCCCAGCGAGGCACGGCGACTTCAGCGAGGATCGCTACCATCACGTCGGGGTCGAACCGGGGATGCAACCCATCGGCACGCTCTTCCAGATCGTCGATCCAGGCGCGCTGCAGCGGTCCGTCCCCGAGGAACTCTTGTGCCGTAGCCCGGTCGCGGAACGGCACCGGCCAAGACCGGAAGTAGTCCCCGAGAGCTTCGCGCTCCGCAACCGTCCCATGCCCTTCGGCGCCTTCCAAGAGGACGAGCGAGCGGACCAACTCCGGGTGAGCCGCGGCGACGAGCATCGCGGTATGCGCGCCCATCGAGTGGCCAACCAGGTGCACCGGCTCCGACGTCGATGCTCGGATCACGGCAGCGACATCCCTGACGAACGCATCCCGCGTCACGCTGGGCGGGATCCGGGTGCTCAAGCCGTGTCCACGCTGATCGATGAGCACGGCCTTCCGCCCGGTGAGCGCTTTCGCCGTGGCGACGAACTCTCCGCCGCTTCCGGCCAGTCCGTGCAGGACCACGACGGCGGGCTCCTCACCAGCCCCGACTCGATACGCGACCGTGCATCCGTCGTCCGCAGTCACCGAATGCATGGCCAGGTCCATGACTCGAGCCTACGGATCGTGGCCCAGACGATCGTCGTGTGCGAAAGCGGGTCGGCCGGAGGAGTAGCCCGTTGGCGGCCTGCGTCTGTCGTGAGGCAGGCTGTCCAGGTGCCCCCTATCAACCAGAGAGCCGCGTTGGCCGCCGACCCGGACACCGCTGCGTCGATCCTGCGGGAGCTCGCATCCGACGCCTCTCCAAAGGTACGCGAGGCCGTCGCGAGCAATCCGGCTACCCCTGCCGATGCGCTAGAGATGCTGGTCGCTGATTCAAAACCCATGGTGCGCTGGGCGGTCGCGACGAACCCCAACCCGCTCGCGCGGCCCATCGCGATCGCTGCGTCAGATGCGCACACGCGCGAACTGGCGGCCGCACGCGGTGACCTCGATTCCGAAGACCTCCGCCGGCTTGTCGATGATCCGGTCCGAAGTGTCCGGCTGCAAGTGGCGAATGTGACGACCGACGCCGAGCTCGCACGCCGTCTTGCCCGGGACCCGGATCCACGGATGCGCGCGATGATCATCCACAACCACGCGCTGCCGGACGCCGAGGTAGAACGCCTCGCGCACGATCCGGTGGCCTCGGTTCGATCGTCGGCTGCAGCCTCACGGCGGCTCCAACCCGAGACGCTGACGACGTTGGCGACCGACAAGTCCGCGGTCGTCCGGTGGCACCTGCTAGTGAATAATCCCGAGCGGATCGATCTCGCACGCGTGATCGTCGATGACCCCGACGAGATGAATTCCAACCAAGCGAAGGCGCAACTCGCGAGCCCACGACAGTTCACAGCCTTCCTGGGGCCCATCGACCTAGTCGAGTAGCCGACGGCTCGCAAACGGTCCGCCAGCGACGCCCGGACGATCCCTCACTGAGACGAGGGCCACGGCCTAGCCTCGGCGTACGAGAAGGTACGGTTCATGGCATGACTGGGGTCGATCGCGAGAGGCTCGAGCCTGGTGCGATTGCGGCGGGTTGGTATGAGGACCCGGAAGCGCCTGATCTTGAGCGCTGGTGGAACGGCACCGAATGGTCTTACACGGAGCTCCGACCCAGACGCGAGGACTCCGAGCTTGTGGCGTACGTGAGGCGCTACCGGGACCTCGATCCGACGTCTCCGACGAACTGCCTCGCGGTGTCGGCGCTGGTCCAGGCAATGATCGCCCTTGCGGTAACGGTCGTGTGTTGGGCCGTCGCGGTTGCCTTGCCTACTGCGTTGTCGACGCTCGTCGGCTCGACGTCCCTGATCGCCACGGCAGGGGTCGCGGTCCTCGTCGGCGTCTGGTCGGCCGCCCTTGGAATCATCACGTTCCGCAACGCACGCCGGAACCAGAACCGGCGCTTAGGGCATGCCGTCGGCGCGATCGTCATCGCGGTTGCCGCTGTCTTGGGTGCGGTCGCGCTGCTGATCGCGCACGCACCCGCCTGGTGGGCAGACTCCGGCCTCGCCGGGTGAACGCGGTTCTTGGGCGCGAAACGACGTATCGAATCCGGAGAGCGACTCGACGCGCCCACGATCCCTCAACGAACGCCATCGGTTCGCCTGGGATGAGGGCCCGGTGGCAGCGCATCGCTGTGTTCGGCGGGCCAGTCGGTTGAGGCTGGGGCTGAGATGCAGAGTGGGATCGTGAACTCGATCGCGCTGATCCGACAAGACCTGATGTGAGCGACGATGACGAGGTTCTCGAGCGGTCGGTCGATGAGCCGGCCGTGTTCGCTGAGCTGTTCGACCGGCACTCGGGCATGGTGCACCGGTACGTCGCGCGTCGAATCGGGGTCGGGGTAGCCGACGACATCCTGTCGGAGACGTTCCTGGTCGCGTTCGAGCAGCGCGAGCGGTTCGATCCGTCGCTGGGGAGTGCTCGGCCGTGGCTGTTGGGGATCGCGACGTTGCTGATGAAGCGTCACGCGAGGTTGGAAGCGCGAGCCTGGCGGGGCATGGTCGCCGGCACGGCCGCACAGATCGTGCCGGACGCGATCGAGCTCGCGAACGATCGCGTCGACGCGGCGCGGATGTCGCGGAAGCTTGCGGCCGCGCTGCGGTCCTTGCCGGCGCGCGACCGGGACACGCTGCTGCTGTACGCCTGGGGCGACCTCGACTACGAGGGCGTGGCTGCCGCGCTTGAGGTGCCGGTCGGCACCGTCCGCTCACGCCTGAATCGGGTCCGCCGCGTCCTGCGAGCCGCGGCCGGACGTTCTGCAGATGAAGAACCGGAGATGGACCATGGACGAGTTGACCCTGCTCCGCAACGCGCGTAGCGACGTGCCGCCGCCGAGCGAGGCGGCGTTGACCAACGCCCGCGCGGCACTGTTCGATCGCATCGCACTCGAGGTCGACCCGGGCGCTCGCACCGCGCGTGCCCGCGCCGCGGGTCGGACGCGCCGGCTGGTCCGGCACCGGCCATGGCGCTCCGCCGGGTTCGCCGGTATCGGCACCGTCGCGGCCGCCGGGCTGATGGCAACGCTGGTGATGACGAACGTGGTCGGCCTCGCCGGGTGGCGAGGCGGCGCGGACGCCGCAGCCGCCGCGGTCCTACAGGAGGCATCCCTCGCCGCCATTCGGAGCGCCGACCCGGTGGTCGCGCCTGGCCAGTATCTGAAGGTGGAGACCACGGCCGTCTACGGCGCCACGGTCGTCGACGAGGACGGCACTGCCGCCAGCTACCTCACGATCACGGACGAGGACCTGTTCATTCCCGCCGACCGGAATGACGAGTGGATTTGGTTGCGTCCGCTGTCGCGCCCGTACCAGACGTTCGGGCCGGAATCCGAGCGGTTCGCGGCCGCCTCGTGGGAAGGCGTGGTCGCCGAGCGTGGTGAGGACTACGGCGAACACCTTCGCGCGCCCGGCGGCGAGTTCTACGGATCGCCGAACCTGAACGACCCGGAGTCGCTTGCCGACCTGCCCCGGGACCCGCACCGGCTGTTGAACCACATCTACCGCACCACGATCGGGCAAGGCCCCTCGCCTGACGGGGAGGCCCTGGTCTGGATCGCTGACCGTCTTCGGATCGGCGCCATCCCAGCCGACCTGCGAGCGGCGATGTACCAGGCAGCCGCGTTGATCCCCGGTGTCACCGTGACCGAGGAGCAAGCAAACCTCAACGGCCGCACCGGCATCGCGATCGGACGTCTCGAGGGTGCGAACGGTCTGCGCCAGGACCTCATCATCGACCCGGACACCGGGCTGCTCATCGGCGAACGCGAGGTGCTTGTCGAGGACCCCGGCGACAGCACGTTCCCGATCGGCACAGCAATCGCGTGGACCGCCGTCGAGACCTCGGTCGTCGATTCCGCCCCCGCCGGCGGCACACCCAACGGCGCCCTCGATGACCAGGGATGCACCTCGACCGGCAACGGCTCGTTCGCCTGCCCATCCAACTGACCCGGCTGAGAGGAATCACCATGACCCACGCGATCGATCCCGCCACAGCAGCCCTACCGCCGACGCAGCCGATCGACATCAGCGCCTACCTCCCCGACCCCGCCGACGAGCCCAGCGGCTGACCGATTCACGGACGATCCCTCATTGAGGATTGCGCGTGCACATGCCGGATGCGGGTCAGCCTCGCCCAACGCGCTCGGTGAACTCCTCGGCGCTCAGCTCCGGAGGTAGCGCCAGCAGGAAGTGCTCGCCTTCAAGCGGTTCGGCAACGGCCACCGCAGAAAGCACCTCGCCCCCGACTTTGATCACCAAGCGAGCGTCGTCTCCAGCCTGCGCGGCGTTGGTCGTGGCTGACTCGAGGAGTTCTGCACCCTCGCTCGTGAGCGTGACGTCGACAGCGTTGCCCGCCTCCTCGCCGGCGGCCGCAACGGACTCGACTCCAGCCCGCGAGAAACCTGCATCGGGCACCACCACGTACTCGCCATTCACGTCGACGCACTCCGACGCGGAGTCTGCAGCGCAGGTCTCCGACACGGCAACCTCAATGGCTCCCGCCGTCGCGCCCGGATCTGCCGCTCCCGCCCCGCCCGCGCAGCCGCTGAGAAGGAGCACTGCTACTCCGACACCACTGACCTTGCCGACAAGAGATCTCACGGACGACGCCTCCTCATTGAGCACCGGTGCGAGCGCAGGTGCGCGCGAAGCCATCACGCTACCGGTCGGAGGCTCCAGACGGCGGCCCGACCGCGATGCATGTGAGGAACTTCGCACGGTTCCTCCCGCCAGGAAGCCGAGCCCGCCGGAGTGCACGGACGATCCCCTTCTGCGACGAAGGTCGCATCAGGTGCTGTGGGTTGGGTTCGTCGTCGATGGTGGCCGATCAGGCGTCGATTTGTCGTTCGATGAATGCGGCCATCCCTGGCACGGTGAAGGCGACGATGCCGTGCTCTGGCGCGTACACGAGGCCCTTCGCGATGAGCGCTGCACGTGTCGGGCCGAGGCTTCTCGGTTTCCGCTTCAATCTTGCTGCGACTTCACCGGAGGAGCTCCCAGCATCGCCATCCGCAGCCATCGCGCGCAGGTATCGCTGTTCTGCAGGCGTCGCGCGGTCCCATCGCGCACGGAAGAACCCGTTGTCGAGTTGATTGTTGCCTCGCAGGATTCCGATCTGGGCGTCCTGTTTGCCGATGATCGGCCCCTCAGCAACGTTCCACGTCTCCTGCCCGAACTGTTGGAGAAAGTAGGGGTACCGTCCGGAGGCTGCGACGACGAGGGCGACGGCTTCGTCGTGCCAGCCGGCGTCCTCCTGGGCGGCAGGGATCGTGAGAGCCTCAGTAACGACGTCCGGGGCGAGCTGCTCGATCTTTGTGTACTGAAACCGCTCTGCGTAGGACTTTGCTTCGGCAAGGATTCGGGGAAGGCTCGGGAGACCCGCGAATGCGAACAGCACGCGCCAGTTGTCCTGGGCAGCAGCGTGGGCGATGATGCAGAGCGTCGTCAGCTCATCGACCGTCAGGTCCTGGGCCTCGTCGACGAGAATCGCCAGGCCGCTACCTTCCTCTTCGGCGGCGTCAGCCAAGTCATGAACAAGCTTCTTCAGGTCGGTGTCAAGGATTCCCGTGTCGGCGCCGCCACCGGACGCGCCGGCAAGGTCGAGTCCGAAAGTCCACGTCCCCGTCGTGTCGTATGACGCCTTGAAACTCAGGGCCGTCTTCAGAGCCTTCAGGAGTCGTCGGCCGGCCGAGGGACGCGCGAGATCCGAAAGCGGGGCGTACAGGGCCTCCCCCAGAAGCTCCCGGAGGCTCTTGCCGGTCCCCGCCTCGATCTGGGCGACGATCCACCCCTTCTTGGTCGCGGCCCGACGGAACTCAGAAAGCAGCACGGTTTTCCCCACGCCGCGGAGCCCGTAGAGCACGAACGGTTGATCGATGCGGTCAAGTTCGGCTCGTGCGAGCGAGATCGCCCAAGCATGCAACGCGTCATCGCGGCCAACGAGCGCCGCGGGCTTCCTCCCGGCACCCGGGGAGTAGGGATTACGGACCGCATCCATTGCATCTCCGATGTCTAGGAATATCTATGCAAGTATACCGATTCGGTAACCCTTGACAGATTTCACTAGGTTCGACTGTGTCGATCAGCACTCGGGCCAAGGCGCCCGCTGGGCGCGCAGACGATCGCCGAGTGAGACCTTGTTCGTCAGCCCCGGACCGGTATAGCCGAATCACCGCATTCGGCGGACAAGGTGTTCCATGATCGCAGGAGATGAGGCGACGACCTTCGGAGGGTCGGCAGCGATGCCGATCGCTTGCAACTCGTCGCCTCGATCGAGCACCTTTGCGACCCCGGCAGCCATGCCCTTGTTGAAGTACCCGACACGCTGACCGTCCTGATGGATCGCGACAGCGTTCCTGTCGTACGGGTTGTCGGGCTCTCGGACGAGCTCCACAACCCCAATCCTCAGCGCCCTGGGAGCATACGCATCCCCGCGGATCCGGCAACTCCAGATTCCGAGCCCGCGAAGCTGCCTCGTCGCCACGTTGACGAGCTTCCCGGTCGAGTTCTCCGCCAGCCACCATGCACCGCCGTGACGCGTGAAGTACAGCGGCGGCATCCCCTCGGCATCAGCCACAAGTAGCTCGGGCATGAGTTCGGCACGGAGGTACGGTGACTCGTATCCGTCCGGAGGACTCTTCGAGGGCCCCTTCATCGTCGCTCGAACCTCGACCGCCGCTGGCGCCTCAGCAGAACGCTTCTTGAACCAGTCTCTTACCCCCATGCCCGGGAGCGTACAAGCCGACCAGGACGATCAGCGTGCACGCTCGGCGCGTCCAGTTCGAGCGCAGCCGCAGCTGAACTGAGCCCACCGGGTCCTTTGACTCGCCGCAGCACTGATGCGGGACGCTCTACTCCGTGGACCACCAGTCCCACTTACCGTCTTCAACTACGAGGGTGACCGCGACCTCGTCGCCGTCATCGAAGAACGTTGTGCACGGCCACTCTGTGCCGTCATCCAGAGACGTGACGCCGTCGCATATGGTCTCGACGGCACGCCAGGGTGCGTCGTCTTCCGCAGCTTGCTCGTTCCATCGAAGCGTGATGGTGTCCTCTATCTGATCGACATCGCTGGCGATCCATCCAGCTCTGAAGGCGTCAGTGCTGATCACGAAGAGCACACCTGCGCCAAGGACTGTCAGGGAGCCAACCACAAGGGCTGTGATGCCGCCCGCTCTACTTGACTCTGGGCGCCTCGGTCGCGCAACCGCTAACACCCCGAGCGTTAGAACTGCGGCACCAGACAAGGCCAGCATGCTCGGCGCAAGGGACTGGAAGGGCGCGGACAACACGGCCGCGACAGGCGCGACGGCGATGCCCGTAATCGCCCATGCCCTGGTGAAGACCGATCCGTTCGATAGCCACAGCGCGACGAGACCCATCACCAGAGCAACGCCGCCACCGAGAACGCCGATACCAGGAAGAGGGATGCCGAGCGGCACGCTGGCTATCGCGAGTACTCCCGCTGCCAACGCGAGTGCACGCGCACCACTTGGCGTGGGATTCGGCGCGTATGAATTCCACGGCCGTCCGGGCGGCTGGGGTTTCGACCCCGCGTACGGGTTCCACGTCGGATTGGTCGGCGGCGGACTTGTCGGCAGGCTGGTGCTGAACTGCGGCTGGAACAGGTTCCCGACAGCAGGAGGCGCCGGGGCACTTGGAGCGAAGGTCTGCTGATCCGCGGCTCCAGTAGCCCACTGGGGTGAAGCCAACTGGTCCGCTGGCCCCCGTGGGACGGCCGACGCATCGGCATTCTTCGGCGCGGCCAACCATGCCGTGTACGCCCCCTCGAGGCGCCCATGGTCAGCCAGCAGCCAAGAAGCTTGCTCGTCGGTGTACATCAATCCGAGTAGCTGCCGTGCAGCGGGATTCGACATCGCGTTGCGGAACTGTTCTAGATCGGTGCCGCTCACCCGAACGCCTCTCGTCGTACTGCTGTGCTCAGTGACCCCCGGGTCATTTCGAGAGTAGTGGCCAGGTGCCAGTAGTGATCGGTTTGGATCGTCAACCGGGCGCGGAAAAGCATCTTCGACGGCTCGCAGTTTGTTTGATCGGGTCGTTAAGGTTAGGCCGGTTCCGGACATGTACTTCTCGAGGGCAGATCGGACGAAAGGTTCGCGGTGGGACAGCTGGACGACGTGATACGGCGCGCAGCGCCGCCGCCGCTCGGCACGGATGCCGTGCTCGCAGCGGAATCGCAGGAGGTGGCACGCAGCGTGGCGGCGACGGCTCGGCCGCATGTCAGGAAGTGGCGCCACGCGTTCGGCGCGTCAGCGCTCACGCTGGGGTTGCTCGGGCTGGGTGTGACCGGTGCAGTCGCGGGTCCTGCGTTGTTCGAGTGGGTAGGCTGGGCACCGGACGCCTCGGCCCAGCGCACCTTCGTCATCGACGAGAACTCGACGCTTGGACCGTGCGAGGTGGTCGCCCGGGTGGTCCAGGAGGGCGGCGTCACCGAGGATGTCGCGGAGCGACGGACTGAGGCAGCCCGGCGGTTCCTGGCGGAGCAGGACTGGGATGTCCTGACGGCCTCGATCACCGCAGACGACATCGCAGCGGAGATGAAGGCCGAGCAGGTCCACCGGATGGGGGCGAGCGCGGAGGGCGCGGAGCCGCCCGAGGTCTCGGCCGGCCTCGCTGCGAGCATGCTGATGGGCGACCGGATGCGTGACGAGTTCATGCGGGCCGGGCACCTGCAGCCCGGGGTTTCCCTGGAGATGAGTGGGCGCTGTGAGACTCCGGTCGAAGGCCGCGATCAGTGACGGTGGGAGGGGTGCGACCGGGCGGAAGCACGCTGCTGGAGAGCGCGTTCGTCGCGAACTCCGCCGACTTGTTGTCCTACTTCGGCCGGAGGGTGTGCGTGCCGGCCGATGCGGCGGACCTGCTCGGCGAGACGTTTCTCATCGCGACCAGACGCGTTCAACGGATGCCGTCTACGCCGGAGGAAGGACGGATGTGGCTGTTCGGCATCGCCCGCCGCGTGCTCGCGAACAGCAACCGGTCCATCGTGCGTCACGCGAGCCTGGTCGCGAAGCTTCAGGAGCGATTACGCACATTACCGACCGAGCAGCCCGACGTTGAAGCGCTCGACGTTCGAGCCGCCCTCGAAGCGCTCCCGGCGGGCCAGTCCGAGCTCGTCCGGCTGGTCCTGTGGGATGGGTTCACACTCCCCGAGGCCGCTGCCATCCTCGGCGTCAGCGAGTCGACCGCGCGAGGCCGGTACCAGCGCGCCCGAGCCAAACTCGCCGCAATCCTCGGCGAGCAGCGATACGAACGGATCAGCAGATGACCCAATCCATCCACCACTCGGCCGCCGCGGCCCTACACCGACCCCTGCCCCGCCGCACCGGCATAGCCCTCGCCGCCGTCCTCGCGGCATCCGTGTTCACCGCCTGCGCCACAGGGAACGGCGGTGGATCGGAACCACAGCGGGACGACGCCGACGCCGTCACAGCAACGGATGCCTCACCCGAGCCGACTTGGCCGACGATCAAGGAGTCCGGTACCGGATCCACCGTTGTCGCGTTCACGCGCCCCGACGAGCGAGCCCGGTATCTCAAGTTGAACTTCACCTGCACAGCGGGCACCAGCCGCGTAGAGCTCAGGGAGGACCCCCGCGTTCGGATGAGCGGCACATGCGACGGCGGTCAGGGTTACCAGATGAACCTCCCGCCCGGCGTCGACGACCTCCACCTCGACATCACGCTCGATCCCGGCGCGTCGTTCGAACTGCGCGGCCGGTTCACCCAAGAGTGAGCGCCATGGTCAGTCGAGGATCACGGACCAGTTCAGAGCCAGCGGTATCGCAGCCAGCACGGCGAGAACGATGCCAGAGACGAGAACCTTACGATGTCGAGCCTCGACTGCAATCAGTACGGCAAGCAGCCCGATCGCGACTGTGATCAGGACGGCCGTCGTCCATAGCATCGGATCCGTTCCGGGATCGATGGGGTCGGTCGGCGAAGTACCGAAGAGCCGAGCGTTCTGCACACCGATGATGGACAGTCGCACCGCTGCGACCACGGCGGGAACGAAGACACCTGCAACGAACACGACGAACGACAGCAGCCGAGAAAGCTCCGTATCACGTTCCAGATCTAGAGAACCCGCCACACTGTCCCCTTCGATGCACTTCGCCTATGTCTACTAGCAACGGCGTTGACGCGCACCGTTTGAATCATCGACGTCGACTGCAGGCACCGCCCGCGGCGTGCGAATACCGCCCGGTGGCCGGACGTATGTCGTCCACTCTGACGGCTACCCAACCCCACGACGACGCCGTCGCAATTTCAGAGAACGTCTACCGGAACTAAGGCGCCCGGATCACGCATCGGCGACGCCACGGACGATCCCTCAACGGGCATCGCCCGCGGCGGCGAGTCCTCCCCGCTGTATCGTGCGAGACACCATGGTGACGCGGAGAGATCCAGTACAGGCGACGTTTGACGAGTTCGGCGCGAAGCTCGGGCTGGAGAAGCGGGCTCGGACTTGGTATCGCCGTTCGCCCGACGTGGTGAGCATTCTCAACCTGCAGAAAAGCCAGTGGGGGGCGCAGTACTACGTCAACGTGGCGTTCTGGTTCACCGCTTTGGGAGCGGAGGGATTTCCGAATGAGCGTGAGGCGCACGTGAGATCACGCTTGGACGCCCTGCTTGGACAGGCGGATGCAGCGGAGCTGACAGCGTTCCTCGACCTGGATGCACCGATTCGCGAGACTGAGCGAATGGCGGGACTGCTCCGGGTGCTCGACGGCGAGCTTGCACCGCTGTTCGGGACGTTCACCTCGGTCGCCGCGTTCAAGTCTCCCTCCGGACGCGAACTCTTGATGCGCGCCCTGGTTCGCCGCGAGGCGCAGCCGCTCGTCGGTGCGGACACCTGACGCACGACCCGAGGGGATCCCCTATCGCTCTCGGCGCAGGACCCACAGCAGGATCACAATGAAGAGGGCCAGAACGCCCAACCCAGCGAGAAACAATCCCCAGCCCCAGGGTGCACTCGAGATGACCAGCCCCAGTCCGAACAGTGTGATCGACCCGCTGATGACGACGTTGAAGATCGCGCCGTGCTTTGACAACGGGCTGAGATCGAGGTTCATTCGCCACCCCACAGCGACGGCCCCAGCCAGACCGCCACCGCGAACGTCACTAGTGCCAGACCCGACAGGATGAACAGCGTCCCGCCGCCGACGGCGAGCCAACTCACAGTTCGGCCGATGGTGGTCTGCTCGTCTGCCGTGGGATCGATCCTCGTCGCTATCCGAGATCTCCTTCGGATGACGAGTGTGCCGACACTCAGGGCGAACGCCGCGATCGCAAGCAGCCCAATCACCTTCTCGGGGGTGGGGTCAAGGATTGTCGCGCCCAAGCTCATTCCGTTCGGGTCAGTTGCGCGCGGCGAGGAGGAGGCAGCGCACTCAGGTACGGTATCGGAACCGCACCGCCGCTCCATGTCCGGTAACCGGTCCGCCGACGATCCCTCAACGAGATCCCTCAGCGGACAGGTGCGGTTAGCTGGCGCGAGTACGTTCGCACTATCTGATGCCGGCCGCCGCGTAGGCGGAACCCTCTGCGCCGATCTTGAAGATCAGCACCGCTGCGGTGCCTGACGCTCCGCCTGCGATCGTCAACCACCAGCCGAGCCCGTCTTCCGCGCCCGCCAAGAGGCCTGCTCCTGCGAGCAGGGACGCCAGTAGGGCTGGCACCGCAGAGCGGAGAATCCACGGCGCGGCAGCCTTGTGCGCGCGTTCCCAGACGTTTCCGTTGCGGCGCGTCACGCTCGTCGCGACACCGAGCCACCGGTTCGGGTAGAACCGACCTGCACGAACGCGCACGTACATGAAGAAGCAGCAGGCGGCGCCCAACCCAAACCCCGCACAAATGACGAATGCAAGCCGATCCACCGGGAAATCATAGATCGTCGGGCGTCCCGACCCGGACGCCGTTGCGATCCTCGGCCCGCCCTCAGTATCGAGCCCTGGAGCGGGTCGAGGTCCGCTCGCGACGCCTGGACGATCCCTCAGCGCGACGACCGGGAGCAGAACGGCGTCACCTGATCACGGTCTAGATCACTTGCGATACGGGGACGTCCCGCCAGGCTCGGATGACCGCTGCCCCGCGTTCAACGACGTTCGCGTGGGCGTTGCTCGCGTAGAGAACGTGTTGCGTGCCATCGGCGAGCGTGAGCCGCAGGGCACTGTCCACGTCCATACGCAAGAAGAACGTGAACATGAACGACACCCACCAGTTCGCCTCGACGACACGTACGTCGATCACATGTCGCCGTTCAAATCGCTGGGAACGGAAATACCCATGCGCCACGAGCTTCGATGGTGTGAGCTCGACGCCGTGCAGGATGCTCCGCATCACGAGCCAAATCAGCAGGACAGATCCGACCGTGAGCGAGACCGCGATGAGCAAGCCGACGAGGTTTGGCGGAATCGTCGGATTCCAGCCGAGCGCAGTCGGGATCGTGAACGGGACGAACGCACCGAGCAGCCCGCACACCGGTGCGGCGATGACGGTCCAGAATCGCCACCGATTGCCGAGCTCCCATACCACCAGCGGCGCGTCAGCGACCGGTCGCGATGGGTGAGCGAGCACGCTGGCGGGCGGCATCATCAGCGCGAACATCGCACCCGCCCACAACAGGACCACAACGGCGGAAAGCGGAATGTCTGCGCCGAACGCATACTCGCGGCCGCCGACCCCCCACACGAGGATCGCGCGGATGAGGAACCACCCGGATGCCGCCATTCCAACCGCCATGATGAGCGGCGACAAGCGACGCAGAATCCAGTACACCCGCGGAGGTGTGGCCCACTCGCGGCGCCGCACGCGAGCCCTGGTCATCACCCGAGGAGCATACGTCACGTCGAACCGCCCGCCGACGACACGACTTTACGGGATCCCTCAACGCGTCACTCTGGTGCGGGTCGCCCTCCCGCGGCATCAGCGATGATGGCTGTGAGCCAAGCGGAAGGGTCGCATCGTGGAGGTCCCGAGGGTTGAGGCGGCGCTGCGCGCACTCCAGCCCCGACAGGAGGGAGTGAACACTGATCTCGGAATCCGTGACGGCGCCGGATTTCTTCGGATGAGGCGCACTACTGCACCTGAACGATGGGCAGTTGTCTGGACTCCGGGAGACAGGTGGATCGCTCTTGACGTCGATGGTGGCTTCTCGCTGAACCACTTCGATGAGGAGATCACGGATGACGAGCTTCGACGGGTGCTCGAGCAGTACGTCGATATTGGTCTCGCCTACGTCGTCGGAGAAATGGCGCCAACGTCTCCTGGACTGTTCAGAGCGCGCGTGCTTCGCGTGAAGACGGATGCCGGCCATTTCGATCTGCGGCAGAGCATCGCGGCAGCCGTCAAGGACGTCTTCGGGGTAGGCAGAAGTCGGCGCTGAATGCGATCCCGGTTCCGCGCCGACCCGGGACTGTCCGCGCCGCACGGCGATCCCTCAACGAGATCCCTCAGCGGACAGGTGCGGTTAGCTGGCGCGAGTACGTTCGCACTATCTGATGCCGGCCGCCGCGTAGGCGGAACCCTCTGCGCCGATCTTGAAGATCAGCACCGCTGCGGTGCCTGACGCTCCGCCTGCGATCGTCAACCACCAGCCGAGCCCGTCTTCCGCGCCCGCCAAGAGGCCTGCTCCTGCGAGCAGGGACGCCAGTAGGGCTGGCACCGCAGAGCGGAGAATCCACGGCGCGGCAGCCTTGTGCGCGCGTTCCCAGACGTTTCCGTTGCGGCGCGTCACGCTCGTCGCGACACCGAGCCACCGGTTCGGGTAGAACCGACCTGCACGAACGCGCACGTACATGAAGAAGCAGCAGGCGGCGCCCAACCCAAACCCCGCACAAATGACGAATGCAAGCCGATCCACCGGGAAATCATAGATCGTCGGGCGTCCCGACCCGGACGCCGTTGCGATCCTCGGCCCGCCCTCAGTATCGAGCCCTGGAGCGGGTCGAGGTCCGCTCGCGACGCCTGGACGATCCCTCAGCGCGACGACCGGGAGCAGAACGGCGTCACCTGATCACGGTCTAGATCACTTGCGATACGGGGACGTCCCGCCAGGCTCGGATGACCGCTGCCCCGCGTTCAACGACGTTCGCGTGGGCGTTGCTCGCGTAGAGAACGTGTTGCGTGCCATCGGCGAGCGTGAGCCGCAGGGCACTGTCCACGTCCATACGCAAGAAGAACGTGAACATGAACGACACCCACCAGTTCGCCTCGACGACACGTACGTCGATCACATGTCGCCGTTCAAATCGCTGGGAACGGAAATACCCATGCGCCACGAGCTTCGATGGTGTGAGCTCGACGCCGTGCAGGATGCTCCGCATCACGAGCCAAATCAGCAGGACAGATCCGACCGTGAGCGAGACCGCGATGAGCAAGCCGACGAGGTTTGGCGGAATCGTCGGATTCCAGCCGAGCGCAGTCGGGATCGTGAACGGGACGAACGCACCGAGCAGCCCGCACACCGGTGCGGCGATGACGGTCCAGAATCGCCACCGATTGCCGAGCTCCCATACCACCAGCGGCGCGTCAGCGACCGGTCGCGATGGGTGAGCGAGCACGCTGGCGGGCGGCATCATCAGCGCGAACATCGCACCCGCCCACAACAGGACCACAACGGCGGAAAGCGGAATGTCTGCGCCGAACGCATACTCGCGGCCGCCGACCCCCCACACGAGGATCGCGCGGATGAGGAACCACCCGGATGCCGCCATTCCAACCGCCATGATGAGCGGCGACAAGCGACGCAGAATCCAGTACACCCGCGGAGGTGTGGCCCACTCGCGGCGCCGCACGCGAGCCCTGGTCATCACCCGAGGAGCATACGTCACGTCGAACCGCCCGCCGACGACACGACTTTACGGGATCCCTCAACGCGACGGCCGTGAGCGTCGGGAACGGGTGTTGTCACGTTTCCGTCGTGGTGGACATGCCTAAGGTGTGAGCCTTGTTCGTGTGAATGTCCGGGTAGTTCGAGCAGCCGGGGCTGGGATCGCTTTGCTCGCGGCCCTGCTAGCGACGGTGGCTGCCTTTATGAACTTCTTGATTCCCGCGACGAGTCGATGGGGCTGCAGCGAGGCCATTGGCCAGACGTGGGAGTTCTACTGGCAAGGTGTCGGATTCATGCTGACCGGTGCGGCGCTCTGGTGGTCGGGTCGCGCGATGGGGTGCGGCGTGCGCTGGGTCGCAGAGCTCGCAACGGCGATCGTGGTGGTCATCGCAGTGCTCGCCGCGCTGACATGGGGGTTGTCCACACTCGAGTTCACCGTTCCGGATCAGGGCCCCAGATGTCCTGGCGGCCGCCCCGTCGAGGTCTGGGTGGCTGTGGCGCTTCTCGCACTGGGTCCGTTCCTAGCGATCTTGATCGCGGCGGCGACCGTCTCCGCAAGAAGGTTGCCCTTCTGGGCAAGGCTCGTGGTCGGCGGAGCTGGCGTTGTAGCGCTGGCCGTGTTGCTCGGAGCCGTTCTGGAGCCCACACGGTGACCCGAGTTTCAGTCCGGCACACTGGAATCTTCCTCTCTGTAGAGTGCGAAGCTCAGCCGATCCCCTATGAGAGCCGGCGGGCTGTCACGTTCCGCGGTTTCCCCGACATGGAGAGGTATGACCGACACCGAAGATGATGCGGACGCGAGGATCCAGGCGCTCGGGGCACTTCGCTTGTCCCCGCCCGTTGCCCGGGAACTTGGCGAGCTGACCCGGGCCTTCGAGGATCCGCGGCTGCGCGCATCGCTCGATCGTGCAAGCCGTCGCGAACGCACGGTGGTCCGGGCGCGAAGGATCATCGCCGGAGCGGTCGTCGCGTTGGCAGGGGTGGGCCTCGCAGTGCCAGCGGCAGCTTTGACATCTTGGCTGGCCAGGACAGGCGAGTTCGGAAACCCGGCGGTCAATACCGAGGAAGACGCCACCGAGTGGATCGACCTTCGCGCACCGGATGCACCCGAGGTGGTGGTCGAGGCATATCCCGCCGAACTGCGCCTGCCCGAAGGTGTTACTCCGGAGGACGCCATTGCCAGCGTCACCCGGGTCTTCGAGAAGATGAGTGACGGTTTCGCGCAGGAGGGGCTGATGACCTCGACCTACGAGAACTTCGCTCTCTGCGCATGGACCGCGGACTGGCTCGACGCCGACGCTGATGCCGACTCTGCGCGGGGGAACCGCGCCGCGGACTGGCTGTCCGATCCGGCGAACTACCCAACCATGGTCTCGCAGGACATCACCGGAGACATCGTCGCCTCGATCCTCGAGTACACCGCAGCCGGGCGGGCCGGCCAGATGGACTCGGTGAGCCAGCTCTACAAGGTGGCGTCGTGTAAGGGGTTGCTCGAGGGAGTTGAGTGGTGACGGCCGACGCGGTGAAGGATTCACCTTCCGTGACCGCCACCTTCGACGACAACACTGAGCAGTTCATCCGATCGGTCGCAAGCGACCTGCTGGGCTACTTCGCTCGCCGGGTCAGCCCCGCTGAGGACGCCGCCGACTGTCTCTCCGAGACTCTCCTTGTCTTGTGGCGGCGCCGTGATCGACTTCCGATCGAACACGACCAGCGGCGGGCATGGAGCTTCGGCATCGCCCGAAACGTCCTCAACGCTCACCGCCGCACTGCCGCGAAACGGCTCGCGATCACCGAACGGCTGCGCACTGAGCTTCGACAGCACCCGATCGCACCGGCCAGCGATGACGACCGGGCCATCACCGCGCTAGCGTCGCTCTCGCGCCGCGACCAAGAGCTCATCTGCCTGATCGCCTGGGAGGGCTTTGGCGTCGCCGAGGCAGGCGCAGTGCTCGGACTGCGCGCCGACGCAGCCAGAGCGCGCTACTCGCGAGCTCGACGACGCCTCCGCGCCGAACTCAACGAACGCCCGAGCGTCCGATAGCCGGTCCGCTCGCGATGCACACCCGATCGTCAATCGCTACGCATTCGGGAGCGTCGGCACCACTCCAAAGATGAGGAGTGCGCCCCACAGTGCAGTGGAGAGTCCGGCAACGATGTAGATCACTCCCATCGTTCTGTACCAACGCTCGAGGCCCTCGACCGACGTTTCTCCGTGGACCATGCGAAGGAATCCGTTGCGGTAGTTCCTTCGCGCCAACGCGAGTGCGCGCCAACGCATCCACGCGCCAACCCCGATGATCAGACCGGGGAAAGCGATCGCGGCGAGCACGGACGACTGCATGTCGGAAGCGTAACGCCAGCGCGATCGTGCCCGGCGCGCCCGATAGCCGGTCCGTCGGCGACGCATGGACGATCCCTCGACGCGAACATCTAGATGGCGCGAACGGGATCAGAACCGAGCGGATCTGCTCCGGTCAGAACGGACGCTTCCATGCCGTGCCGGCATGCGCGGAAGCGTCGGGGTCGACGTATCAACGCTCGCCGTGCAGCGATTCGTCCGTGTCGCCATGCCGGCTACGCATTCGCCGTCCGCGAATGGCGAGCCAGATCATAACCACCGCAAGGCGCGCTCGTGCTCGGGGATCCAGTCGGCGATGCCGGCATTGACGGCCCGATTCACGAATATCTACTATGGCCATAGTGCACCCCGGGCCGAAGGGGGTCGTCATGACTTCACCCGAGCCACACATCACTCCAATCGACGTCGCGGCATGGTCGCCGCCGCTGCCGGAGGCCCCCGGCTTCGACCACCTCGTCGTCGCGACGCCCGGCCTTCGTACTCACGTCGCTGCGGTCGGCGGGGGCGAACCTGTGGTGATGTTGCACGGGTTCCCCCAGCACTGGTGGCAATGGCACGCCATCGCGCCGGTCATTGCTGCACGGGGCTACCGCGTGTACTGCCCTGATCTGCGCGGAGCCGGCTGGACCGCGGCCGACGATCCTCGCATCGAACGCGAGAGCCGGCTGCGCGACCTGCTCGCCCTCCTCGATGCGCTCGACATCGAGCGCGTGCACCTCGTCTCCCACGACATGGGCGTGATCACTGCCATGCAGATGACCTATGACCATCCGGATCGGGTTCGAACGGCGGTGCAGCTCTCCGTGCCCCCGGCCTTCATCAGGTTCAGCATCAAGGTCGCCCCGGCCTTCCGGCACCTGCCCCCGTACTTCTGGCACCGCCCCGGCGCCTCACTGCGCGCAACCTTCTCCGAGGAGTTCGTCGCCCACCCGATGCCGCAGCACGTCGTCGAAGCCCATCTCGCCCCGATGCGCCGCTCCGACATCGACGCCGCGGTGCGTCCACTCTTCCGCGGCATGGCACTACCCGAAGCGATGCGCATGGCCCGCGGCGTCTACCACCGGCGGAGGCTCACGGTACCGACGCTCGTCGTGCTCGGCCGCCCCGGTCATCCCTGGACCGAGGAGATCATCGGGCGAGTCTGCCGAGATCCGGAGCGGTACGCCGATCACGTCGAGTTCGCCTACGTCGATGACGCTGCGCACTTCATCGCTGACGACGCCCCCGCCGAAGTCGCCGGCCTTGCGATCGACTGGTTCGAACGCGCCGCCTGAGCCGGGCCAGGTCGTGCACCGGATGCCGGTGGTACGCGATTCCCTACGTTCACCGACGCCCTACCGGCGGGCGACAAGCCTCGATGTCGTGCCATTGCCACCAGTGCTGGGGGAACCCGTGCAACATCACCACAGGTTCGCCCCCGCCGACCGCAGCGACGTGAGTACGAAGGCCGGGCGTCGCGACGACGAGCCGGTGGACTATCGACGACGGCGAACGGACGACGGTCTAGCGAAATCGCTGCCCCGCGCGCAGCTCGCCGCCGCCCGGTCACGTCACCGACGGTTCGTCGTGCCCCTCGACGCCACCAGCGTGTCGCTGAATCGTGCGGTACACCGTCGCTCGCGACACGTTGAAGATGTCGCTCAGCTCGGCGCTCGTATGCGTGCCGTCCCGATAGACCTGCATGAGCAGTTCCTGCTGCGCGATCGACAGTTTCGGTGCCCGCCCGCGCAGCCGGCCCTTGGCGCGCGCGACCTGCATGCCCTCCCGCGTGCGGGCCCTGATGAGGTCGGATTCGAACTCGGCGACCATTGCCAGCACGTTGAAGAGCAATCGACCGACCGGGTCGTTCGGGTCGTGGATGGACCCGCCGAGGTTGAGTCGGACGTTCTTCGCCGTCAGCTCATCGACGATGTCCCGCGCATCCCGGAGGGATCGTGCCAGTCGGTCGAGCTTCGTCACGACGAAGGTGTCCCCGTCGCGACAGGCGGCCATGGCCTGTCGGAGACCCGGGCGGTCGCGGTTGGTCCCCGTCAGGCCCTGATCCGTGTAGATGCGGTCGGCCGTCACCCCGAGACGTTGAAGTGCCTCGCGCTGCACCGTGAGGTCCTGGTCCTGTGTCGATACGCGGGCGTATCCGATGAGCAACTCGTTCATCCTCGCAGCGTGCGCGCGCCCTCGAAGACCGGCAACCGATGGGGTCAGCAGATCGGTGTTCGCAGATGACCCGCCCGAGAAACTGCCCGGTGAGGGCGCCCCGTGCGAGACGGTGTCCGGATGCCCGCCGCGCCGTGCGTGCGGCTCACGCCCAGCGGCGGATCGCCCACCGCTCGAACAGCCCGACGATCGAGTCGGTGAGCTTGCCGAGCACGGCGAGCAGGATGATCGCGAGGAAGATCCGGTCGATGCGGCCGTTCTGCCCCGAGTCGAGCAGCAGGAACCCGAGGCCCATCGACGACGCGATGAGCTCGGCGGCCACGAGGAACAGCCAGGCCTGCGCGAGCGCGAGGCGCAGCGCCGAGATGACGGATGGCACGACCGCCGGCAGCTGCACGGTCGCGAACAGCGGCACGCCGCGCAGGCCGAAGGCGCGGCCGGCCTCGAGCAGGCGCCGGTCGACGTGCCGCAGCGCCGCCGAGACGATCGTGTAGACGGGGAAGAACGCGCCGATCGCGATGAGGATGATCTTCGACTCCTCGCCGATCTTGAACCACAGGATCAGCAGCGGCACCCACGCGAGCGACGGCACGGCACGCAGCGCCCCGAGCGTCGGCGCGAGCAGGATGTCGCCGAGCCGCGACAGCCCCACGATCGCGCCGACGAGCAGGCCGAGGGCTGCACCGAATGCGAACCCGAGGAACACGCGCTGCGTCGAGATCGCCACGTACTGGCCGAGGAGGCCGCGCTCGGCGAGGTCGACCGCGGCGAGCCACACCATCTCGGGCGAGGGCAGCATCGACACGGGCACGAGCCCGCTCGTCGACACGAACTGCCACGTCGCGAGCAGCGCGACCGGCAGCAGTGCGCCGCCCACGACGACGAACCAGCGGCGTCGGGTCAGCGGGCGCCGGTCGCCCCGTCCGCGCGACCGGCGGGCGACGGATGCCGCGGCGCCGGCGTCCCGACCGTCCGCCTCCGGTCGGGCGTCGACGCCCGAGGGCCCGTATCCGCCGTCGACCGCGACCGCCCGTCCGGAGACGACGACGGGCGCCGCGAAGTGCGGGTCGACCGAGCCGTCGGGCAGGCCCGCGGCATCCGTCGTCGTCGTCTTCGCGGCATCCGTCGTCATCGTCATCTCCCGGAGGGCTACTTCGCGAAGCGCGCCGGGTCGGCGTTGGTCGCGAACTCGTCGTGGATGATCGTCTCGAGCGCCTCGTCGACCTGCTGCTGCGACGCGACGTCGCCGAGCTCGACGAACACCGGGCCGATCTTCTCGAGCACGGCCACCTGGGCGTCGCCGGGCACGTTGTCGATGTCGAGGTTGGCGCGCTCCTCGATGACCTTGGTGGCCACCGCGAGGTCGAGGCCGGCGACCTCGGCGAGGATCTCCGCAGTCTCCTCGGGGTTCTGCTCGGCCCACTCGCGCGCCCGCTCGTACGCGTCGACGACGAGCTGCGCGACCTCGGGCTTCGACTCGATGAACGACTCGGTCGCGTTGAGGAAGCCGTAGCTGTTGAAGTCGACGTTGCGGTAGATCAGGCTCGCGCCCGCCTCCTCGGCGCCGGCCATGATCGGGTCGAGGCCCGCCCACGCGTCGACCGAGCCGTTCTGCAGCGCGGCCCAGCCGTCGGCGTGCTGGAGGTTCTCGACGGTGACGTCGTCGGCCGACAGGCCGGCCTCCTCGAGCGACTGCAGCAGGAAGAAGTACGGGTCGGTGCCCTTCGTCGCG
This sequence comes from Agromyces sp. CCNWLW213, assembly GCF_037199545.1. Classification (NCBI taxonomy): domain Bacteria; kingdom Bacillati; phylum Actinomycetota; class Actinomycetes; order Micrococcales; family Microbacteriaceae; genus Agromyces; species Agromyces sp. CCNWLW213. The sequence goes on from NZ_JBBBDX010000003.1 coordinate 199,702, forward strand.
GCGACGGTCCTGCCGGCGAGGTCCTCGACGTCGTCGATGTCGCTGCCCGGCCCCGCGACGACCGCGGCCCACTCGGGCTGCGAGTAGATGTCGATGACCTTGATGGGCGAGCCGTTCGAGCGGGCCAGCAGTGCGGCCGAGCCGGCCGTCGAGCCGACGTCGATCGCGCCGGCGCGCAGCGCCTCGTTCGCCTTGTTCGAGCCGGCCGACTACACCCAGGTGACCTCGACGCCCTCGGCCTCGAGCCAGCCCTGGTCCTTCACGATGAGGCTGAGCGGGTTGTAGGTGGCGAAGTCGATGTTGAGCGTCTGGCCCTCGACCGAGGCGGCCTCGTCGGCGACCGCGGGCTCGGCGGCCTGGTTCTCGCCGGCCACGCAGCCCGAGAGCAGCAGGGCGGACGTGGCGGCGCCCGCGACGAGCGCGGTGCGGAACAGGTGGGTGCGGGACATTCGGTGCTCCTTCGGTGCGGGTGGTTCCGGCCGGCGCGGCGGGTGCTGTGGTCGCGCCGCCGGTGGTCAGTACGGGAAGTGGGGGATGGTCGTGGTGGCCTGGATGCCGCGGGCGGTGCCGTGGCGGTCGATGCCGAGTCCGTCGAGCAGGCGCCCGCGGAGCTCGGCGAGCTCGGCCGACCCGCGGTCGCGCGGGCGGCTCCCCGGCACGACGACGGTCTGGCGGATGCCGGCGCCCGGCGTCTCGCCGTCGGTGCCGAGCAGCACGATGCGGTCGGCGAGCTGCAGGGCCTCGTCGACGTCGTGCGTGACGAGCAGCACGGTGGTCGGCTCGGCCCGATGCACGTCGAGGAGGAGGTCCTGCATCTTCAGGCGCGTGAGCGCATCGAGTGCGCCGAACGGCTCGTCGAGCAGGAGCACCTCGGGATTGCGGGCCAGGGCGCGGGCGAGCGACGCGCGCTGCGCCATCCCGCCGGAGACCTCGTGCGGGCGGTGGCCCGCGAAGTCGGCGAGCCCCACGAGCCCGAGCAGCCGCGCGACGTGCTCGCGGCCCTCGCGCCGGTCGGTGCCGCGCGGCAGGCCGAGTGCGACGTTCCGCTCGATGCTCCGCCACGGCAGCAGGCGCGGCTCCTGGAAGCCGACCGCGCAGCGCACGTCGTACGGCGCGACGGGCGCGTCGCCGATCGCGACCTCGCCCGAGGTCGGGCGGTCGAGTCCGCCGGCGATCCGCAGCAGCGTCGACTTGCCGCATCCGCTCGGCCCGAGGATGGCGACGATCTCACCCGCCGCGACCTCGAGGTCGATGCCGCGGAGCACCTCCCGCTCGCCGCCGTCGGGAGCGGCGAACGCGCGCCCGAGCCCGCGGAAGGCGACGGTCGCGGCCGTCCCGCGCCCGGCGTGAGCGGCCGGCGCGGCGGGTGCGATGGTCGACATGGCGGGCTCCGGTGGATGCGAGAGGGTACGGTCCGGTCGACGCTACCCAGCCCGCCCACCCGCGGCAGGAGGGCGCGAAGCACGGCGTAACCTCAGCCGCAACACGGCGTCACAGAGCCACCGGATGCCACGGGCCGGCCCCGCGGCATCCGGTCGTCAGAGGCGCTTGGCCATGTGGAGCGACGCCGGCAGGTAGCCGAGCGCCCGGTACAGCGCGATCGCGCCCTCGTTGTACGCGAACACGTTGAGCATGAGCGAGCTCGCGCCATGGGAGCGCGCGACCTCCTCGCCCGCGATCATCGCGCGGCGTGCGACGCCGCGGCGGCGGAACGGCTCGTGCACCATGAGGTCCCACACCCACCAGACCGAACCCTCGTCGTCCCACGGGCCGATCCACAGCCAGCCGGCCTCCTCGTCGCCGAGCCGGACGGTGTGCAGCAGCTGGCCCTCGACGATCCGGCCGTCGGGGAAGAACCGCTCCTCCGACGCCCGCCGGCCGGCCGCCGCCTGCTGAGGCGTGTCGCCCGCCTCGCGTCGTGCCTGCTCGTAGTGCGCCATCGCGACGGGCAGCCACGCCGTCACCTGCTCGTCGGACATCCTGACCAGGGTCACCCGCGGTTCGCTCATCGACTCATCGTGGCACCGCGCGGGCGCGCGGGCCAGAGGATGCGAGCCGGCGAGGGCACTCCACCGCCTCGAGGGCGGAGGACCCGCCGGCACGTCCGAGGGCGTCGCTAGCATGCGGGCATGGCCCCGCCGACGGATGCCGCGAGCCCCACCGCCGACGACGTGCGTGCGGCGCTCGCCGAGGCCGCCGACCCCGAGCGCGCCGCGGCGACCGCGCGCTACTTCAAGACCGGCCCGGGCGAGTACGGGGAGGGCGACCGGTTCATCGGCGTGCCCACCCCCCAGTTGCGCGCCGTCGCGCGGCGATTCGCCGAGCTCCCTCTCGCCGGCATCGGGGCACTGCTGCGCAGCCCGGTGCACGAGCATCGCGCGGTCGCGCTCGTGCTCCTCGTCGCGCGGTTCGATCGGGCGAGCGCCCGTCGCACCCGCGACGACGGCGAGCGTGCACGGCTGGCCCGCTTCTACCTCGACGCGGTGCGGGCCGGGCGGGTCGACAACTGGGACCTCGTCGACCTCTCCGCCGACCGCGTCCTCGGCGAGTTCGTGCGCGATCCGGGGGCGACGGAGGCCGCGTCGCAGGCCGGCCTCGACCCCGACCTCCTCGACGAGCTCGCCGCGAGCCCGGAGCTCTGGGAGCGCCGGGTGGCCGTGATGTCGACGTTCGCGTTCCTGAAGCACGGCGACGCCGCGCCCACGCTGCGCCTCGCCGAGCGCCTGCTCGACGACGCGCACGACCTCATCCACAAGGCCACCGGATGGATGCTCCGTGAGGCCGGGCGTCGCGTCGGCCGCAGCACGCTGACCGGCTTCCTCGACCGGAACGCCGCACGGATGCCGCGCACCATGCTCTCGTACGCGACCGAGCACCTCGATCCCGCCGAGCGGGCGCGCTACCGCGCGATGCGCTGATCCGGGTCCCGGCAGCCGGCGGCGTCGGCGGCTTGCGAGAATGGTCGGCATGGCGAAAACCGCGCGGGGCGCGAACATCCTGATCACCGGGGCCGCGGGCGGGATGGGCCGCATGTACGCGCAGCGGGCGGTGGCCGAGGGCGCGGCATCCGTCGTGCTGTGGGACCGCGACGCCGCCGCGCTCGCGCGCACCGCCGACGAACTCGGCGACACGGCGCGAGGGCTCACGCAGGTGCGCTCGTACACGGTCGACGTGTCGGAGCTCGGGGCGATCGCGAAGGCCGCGCACAAGGTCCGGCGCGAGGTGGGCGATCCCGACGTGCTCGTCAACAACGCCGGCATCGTGCGGGGCAACCGGTACTTCTGGGAGAGCCACGCCGGCGACGACGTGCGTCCGACGATGCTCGTCAACGCACTCGCGCCGATGTACGTCACGCACGAGTTCCTGCCCGGAATGATCCGCTCGGATCGCCCGGCCCGCATCGTCAACATCGGCAGCGCGGCCGGGACGCTGGCCAACCCCCGCATGGCGGTCTACGCCGCGTCGAAGGCCGCGCTCAACGGGTGGAGCGACTCGCTGCGGCTCGAGCTCCGCCAGGCGGGGCACGACCACGTCGCCGTCACGACGGTCACGCCGTCCTACATCTCGACGGGCATGTTCCACGGTGCGCGCGGGCCGCTGCTGGCTCCGATCCTCGAGCCCGAGTACGTGGTCGACCGGGTGTGGCGGGCGATGCTCGACGGGCGTGCGCTGGTCGAACTGCCCCGCAGCGTGCGGCTCTCCCGCGCACTGCGCGGCCTCCTGCCCACCCCGGTCTTCGACCGCGTCGTCGGCGAGGGCTTCGGCGTCTACCGATCGATGGAGGAGTTCCGCGGGCGGGACTGAGCGGACCGCGCCTCAGTCCTTGTCCTTGCCCTTGCCCTTCCCCTTGCCCTCGTCGCTGTTGCCGCGGCCGCTGTCGTCGTCGTCGTCACCGTCGTCGTCCTCGGGTGCCGGCGCCGGGGCGGGCGCCGGCTCGGGCTCGGGCTCGGGCGGGATCGCGGCGATGGCGGCCTCGAGGTCGGCGCGCACGAGCGCGATCGCGTCGCGGATGCGCTGCTCGCGCCCGCCGTCGAGCTCGCCCTCGGCGACCGCCTGCTCGAGCTCGGCCTCGAGCGCCTCGACGGCGGCGAGGGCGTTGGCGTACTCCCCGCGCGCCGACGTGTCGGCGATGGCGACGACCCGGCTCCGGAAGGCCTCGGCCTGTCCGGCGGTGAGGTCGGCGGCCGGTGCGGCGGTGCAGCCGGCGAGGCCGACGGCGACGGCGACGGATGCCGCGGCCAGCGCGGCTCGGATCCTCATGCTCATGGCGTGACCGCCTCCTCGAGCTCCTTCAGGTGGTCTCCGAGTTGACCCGGCACGCTCGGCAGCGGCGTGGCCGGAGGCGTCGGCTCGGCATCGGAGGCGAGCCCGCCGACGACCGTCGGCACGAGCACCGCGAGCAGCAGCAGGGCGGCGCCGATCGCCGCCGCCGGGAGGAGCCACGGCGGGCGCTCGCGCCACCGCTCGGCCATCGACGGGGTCCGGCGGCGCTCGCGAGCGGGCGCCGCCGCCGGAGCGGTCGGAGCGGTGAGGATGCGCGTCGCGGCCGTCCCGTCGTCGTCGTCGACGTGGTGGGTGGCCGGCGCCGGTGTCGGTGCAGGCATCGTGCCCCCGCGCGTCGCGGGGAGCACCTGCGTGTCGCCCAGAGTGCCGGACGGGTAGGTCATAGCCGTCGCGCCCCCGTCTCCGGGCGGGGTGGTCGCGACGCCCTGCGCGACGTCGCCTGCGACCGTGATGTCGAGCGACTGGGCGGCGAGCGCGACGTCGAGCGCAGTGGGGCGGTCGGCGGCGTCGCGCGCCGTCATCGCGCGGAGCAGGTCGACCCAGTCGGGGCCGAGCGTGGTCGGGATCTCCGGGTCGCGCACGAGGCGCGCGCTGGCGGACTCGAGGGCGGGCCCGGGGAACGCCTGCACGCCGGTCAGCGCCTCGAGGATCACGAGGCCCAGCGAGTAGATGTCGGCGGCACTGCCGAGCGCCTCGCCGCGCACCTGCTCCGGGCTGAGGTATCCCGGGGTGCCGATGATCCGGCCCGTCGCCGTCAGCCGCGACTCGTCGAGGAGCCGCGCGATGCCGAAGTCGGCCAGCTTGGCGTTCCAACGTCGCGTCGGCAGGTGCGCCGGGGCGAGCAGCACGTTCGCCGGCTTGACGTCGCGGTGCACGATGCCGCGCGAGTGGATGACGTGCAGGCCCTCGGCGAGGTCGCCGAGCATGCGCGCGACCTCCTCGCGGGAGATCGGGCCGGAGCGCAGGATCTCGCGGAGGTCACGGCCCTCGACCAGTTCCATGACGAGGAACTCGCGATGCGTGGCGCCGTCCTTGGCCGCGTCGTACAGGGTGACGAGCGAGGGATGGGTGAGGCTCGCCAGGAGCGCCGTCTCGGACTTGCGCCGGTCGGCGTCGTCGATGCCCTCGGTCGCGGGCGAGAAGACCTTGACCGCCACCTTGCGCCCGAGTGCCAGGTCGTCGGCCCGGTACACGGCGGCCATGCCGCCGCGACCGATCAGCCCGTCGATGCGGTAGCGGTCGTCGAGCACGGCATCGAGCAGTGGATCCGCGGTGCCGACGGCCGACGGCACCGGCTCGGGCAGGTGTTCGGTGGAGGAATCCATCACTGGAAGGGTAGCCCCGATGGCTGGGAGCGCCACCGGGTTGCGTTCAGCCGAAGATCATCGGCAGGTCCTCGTCCTCCGGGTCGAGGTCGAGTTCGACGAGCACCGGCACGTGGTCGCTGGGGGCGTCGCCCTTGCGCTCGTTGCGGTGGATCGAGGCCGCGGTGACGGCATCGGCGAAGGGAGCGGAGCCCAGGATGAAGTCGATGCGCATCCCCTCGTTCCGCGGGAACTTCAGCTGCTTGTAGTCCCAGTACGTGTAGCCGGTCGGCACGAGCGGACGCACCACGTCGACCACGCCGGCCTGTTCGAGTGCGGAGAACGCCGCGCGCTCGGCGGGCGACACATGCGTCGTGAGGCCCTCGACCACGACCGGGTCGCCGTTGTCCTCATCGGTCGGGGCGATGTTGAAGTCGCCCATGAGCGCGAACGGGCGGTCGGGATGGGCCCCGGTCTCGGCGCGCGCGTGCTCGGCCAGCGCCGCGAGCCAGTCGAGCTTGTAGACGTAGTGGGGGTCGGCCAGCGACCGGCCGTTCGGTACGTAGAGGCTCCACAGGCGCACGCCGTCGACGGTGGCGCCGATCGCGCGCGCCTCCTTCGGCAGGTCCGGACCCTCCTGGCCCTTCAGGAACCCGGGCATGCCGGGGAACTCGACGGCCACGTCCTCGATGGGGCGCCGGCTCGCGATGGCGACGCCGTTCCACTGGTTGAGCCCGTGGATCGCGAGCTCGTAGCCGGCGGCCTCGAACGCCTCGTGCGGGAACTGCTCGTGCGTGCACTTGATCTCCTGCATCGCGAGCACGTCGACGTCTTCCCGTACCATCCAGTCGACCACGCGGCCGTAACGGGTGCGGATCGAGTTGACGTTCCAGGTGGCGATGCGCATGGTCACCAGCCTAGGCATGACCGACGACCCGGGCGGACCCCGGAGACGGCGACGGGCGCGCCCCGCGAGGGAGGCGCGCCCGTCGTTCGCGGGGCCGATCAGCAGGAGCGGAACGGCTCCCACGAGTCGTAGTACAGCGGCTGGTACTTGCCGAGCACGAAGAAGTCCGCGATCTGGAGCGCGGCGACCTGCGCCTGGATGCCCTCGCTCGTGCACGCCTCCGAGGTGATGTACAGCGGCGCCTGCAGCCATCCCGCGACGGGAGCTCCCGCGAGCGCATCCGGGAAGTTCGAGCCGCTGGCGGTGAAGCCGTAGATCGCCCAGTCGCCGGTCCAGACGTACTCGACGATCGCGAGCGCCGTCGAGTACCGGTCGGCGCCCGCGAGGCGGACGACCTCCGGGGCCGTGGACAGCTTGCCGATCGCGGCCTGGATGCCGTTCGACACGACCGCGGCGCTTCCCGCGATGCCCACCTCGACGGCGCCGAGCTTCGTGAGCGCGCTCGCCGAGGCGACGTCGAGCGTCGACGACGAGCCCGGCACGATCAGCACCGGCACGTCGGCGGCCGCCGCGGCGCCGCTGGCCGACAGCGCGTCGGGGAAGTTGGCGCCGGTCGCGACCCACGCGGCCTGCGCGGTGCCGAACTCGCCCGCGACGATCCTCCGGGACGTGTCGTAGCGGTCGGTGCCCGCGTAGCGGGTCACGGGGGCGATGCCCTTCAGCGCCGACTCGACGCCCGAGGAGACGACGGCCGCGCTGCCCGCGATCACGATGCGCTCCGGGGCGAGGCGCTGCAGTTCCTCGAGGACGATCGGGGGGATGGTCGTGCCGGGCACGAGCAGCAGCGGTCCGCCGCAGTGCGCCGCGGCCGGTCCGGCGCTGAGCGCGTCGGGGAAGTCGGCGCCGGTGGCGATGAACGCGCACGGCACCCCCTCGCCGAAGGCGGTCTGCGACGCGAGGACCGCGGTCTCGTAGCGGTCCTTGCCCGCGATGCGCCACTTCTGCAGGGGCTCGAGCTCCTCGTTCGCCCCGTCGAACGACTCGCCGTCGGCGAGCGTGATGACGTTGGCCCACGACACGTGCTGCGCGTCCTCCCAGAACTCCGGGATCAGCGGGGTGCCGGCGGCGAGGTCGTAGGCCAGCACGACGTACTCGCCCGCGGGCAGCCCCGCGAGCGTGTACGCGCCCGACGCGTCGGTCTGCGCGACGCTGAATCCCAGCCAGTCACCGCTCGCGTCATCCCACTTCACGGCCAGCGCCTCGCCCGTGGGCAGGCCGCCCTGCGAGGCGCCCTTCGCCCAGTGGGTGATGGTGCCGCTGATCGACGCGGTCGCGGTCGCGGCCGACGAGTCGGACGACTCGGCGGAGAACGACTTCGCGCGCGCCTCGCCTGCGACGGGGGAGCCCGACAGGAACGAGGCGGGCGTGCCTTCGGCGGGACGCGCGAGCAGTCCCGAGGCGGCGTCGTCGGAGGTCGCCTCGCTCGCCGTGGGCGGCGGGGCGACGTCGGGGAGGGCGGGCTCGGCGGCGTGGGCCGGCGCGATGCCGCTGGCGAGGAGGGCCAGGGAGGCGACGAGCACGGCGGCTCGACGCATCCCGGCCGGGGGCGCAGGGGCCATGGGGGTCCGTTCGGGGTCGGGGGTGCGCAGCCCGGGCGGACCGCCAGCCCATGCTAGGCGCGGCGGGCCGGTTCACGCCAGAGCCGCGCGCCCCGCCATCACTCCCGGGGCTCGCGCCGGCCGATGCGCGGCACCACGATCCAGAACACGAGCAGCAGCACGAGCGAGACGACGCCTGCGACCCACCCGGCCTGGCGGCTCACCGCGACGTCGAAGATCAGCATCGCGACGCCGGCCGCCACGAGCGACACCACCACGAGCAGGGTCAGCAGCAGCGCGTTCGCGAGGCGCACGACGCGCTCCTTCTGCTTCTGCCCGCTGAGCTGGCGGTGCAGGATGACGGGCGCGAGCCCGAGCATGGTCGAGATCGTCGCGAGCACGACCAGGACGAGGTACAGGTTCACCTCGTAGCGCTCGAGCTCGGCGAACTTGGGCTGGAAGACCACGGCGAGCAGGAAGCCCGTGATGAGCTGCGTGCCCGTCATCACCACGCGCAGCTCCTGCAGGATGTCCTGCCACTTCCGGTCGAGTCGCTCGCCGGGTGTCTCGTCCCGGATCTCGTTCGGATCGCCGTCGTCGGGGAGCGTGCCGCGTGGGGAGTCGTACGTCATGAGCGGATGCTACTGCCGGGGCATCCGCTCGTGACAGGCCCTTGCCACGGCGGGGTCAGCCCGACATCGGGCGGACGCCCGAGCCGGCGATCGAGGCGCCGATCCAGAACGCCGCGATCATCAGCGCGATGCCGACGAGCGGGACCCAGAACGCGATGCGCCGCAGCACGAGCACCACGATCGCCCCGAGGAGCGCGGCGAGCCCGGCGAGGATGACGCCGCCCACCGCCGTGAAGGCGCCCGTCGTCATGACGTCGTAGTCGCACGTCGACGACGCGCCGCACGAGTCGCCGCCGAACGCGAGCAGGAGGAAGGCGAAGACGGCCAGGACCAGTCCGCCCCCGACCATGAGGACGAGCAGGACGATCGTGAGCACGAGGTCCCACACGATCACCGGACGCCGTCCGGGTGCCGCCGTGCCGGTCATGGGCCACCTCCCGCAGCGCCCGCCGCTCGCGCGCCTCGAGCGCAGTCTGTCAGCGCCCGCCGCCTGCTGCCAAGATGTGAGGAGGGCCGGTGGAAGGGGTGCGCGTGCGGTACAGCATCGAGGGCGTCGAGGGGCTGCCCGAGATCACGGCGGGCGTCGACCTCGCGGCGCTGATCGTCGGCGCGCTGGACGAACCGCTCGCCGACGGCGACATCCTCGTCGTGACCTCGAAGATCGTCTCGAAGGCCGAGGGTCGCGTCGTGCGCGCCGACGACCGTGAGCAGGCCATCACCGACGAGACGGTGCGCGTGGTCGCCACCCGCCGCACCGGCGACTTCGTCACCCGCATCGTCGAGAATCGCCTGGGCGTGATCGGCGCGGCCGCGGGCGTCGACGCCTCGAACGCTCCCGAGGGCACCGTGCTGCTGCTGCCGGTCGATCCCGACGCGTCCGCGCGCGCGCTCGCCACCGGCATCCGCGCGTTGACCGGTGCGCGCGTCGGAGTCCTGCTCTCCGACACGCTGGGCCGCCCGTGGCGCGAGGGCCAGACCGACATCGCGATCGGCGCGGCCGGCGTGCACGTGTTCGACGACCTCAGGGGCCAGACGGATGCCGCGGGCAAGCCGCTCGCCGTGACCATGCCGTGCGTCGCCGACGAGCTGGCAGGGGCGGCCGAGCTCGTGAAGGGCAAGGCGGCGGGGGTGCCCGTCGCCGTCGTGCGCGGACTCGGTCGCCTCGTGGGCGACCTCGACCTGCCGGGCGCGCGGTCGATCGTCCGGCCCGCCGACCGCGACCTGTTCCGCCAGGGCGCCGAGGAAGCGTACGACGAGGGGTACCGTGCGGGATTCGACGAGGCGCAGGCGGAGGGGCCGCTGCGCGGGGCGTGAGCGGATCCGCCCGATCGGGTGCCCGCGGCCCCGCGGCGGGGCAGGATGGAGGGGTGCCAGTCCGAATCGGCTACGCCGCGATGCTCGAGCAGTTCGCTCCGTCCGAGGCGATCGCCTACGCCGAACTGGCCGAGCGGCACGGCTTCAGCGGGGTCATGGCCACCGATCACTTCCAGCCCTGGCTGCCGCAGCAGGGGCAGTCGGGGCACGTCTGGAGCGTGCTCGGAGCGGTCGGCGCCCGCACCGCCGGGGACTTCGGCCCGGGCGTGACCACACCCACCTTCCGCACGCACCCGGCTGTCGTCGCGCAGGCCAGCGCGACGCTCGCGTCGATGTACCCCGGGCGGCACTGGCTCGGCATCGGATCGGGCGAGGCCCTCAACGAGCACGTCGTCGGCGAGTACTGGCCCGAGGCCCACGAGCGCATCGCCCGGATGTTCGAGGCGGTCGAGGTCATCCGCAAGCTCTTCACGGCGTCCCTCGCCGGCCGTGAGGTGCGCCACCACGGACCGCACTTCCGACTCGAGACCACCCGGCTGTGGACCATGCCGCAGGTCGCGCCGCCCATCCTCGTCGCCACGGCGGGACCGGTCACCGCCCGCCGCGCGGGCAGGGTCGCCGACGGGCTCATCACGACGGGGGCGCCCTACGACCGGCTCGCCGCCCTCGTCGCGCGGTTCGCGGAGGGCGCGCGCGAGTCCGGCCGCGACCCGGGCGGCCTGCCCCGGGTGCTGCAGTTGCACGTGTCGTGGGCGCCGACCGACGAGGAGGCCATGCGGAACGCCCTCGCCGAGTGGCCCATCGGCGGGATGCGCTTCTCCCGCAGCGACATCCGCTCGCCGTTCGAGTTCGAGCAGCTCGCCCGGATCGTACGGCCCGAGGACTTCGAGGGCCGCATGCTCGTCTCCGCCGACCCCGACCGGCACCGCGCGCACATCCAGCGCCATCTCGACCTCGGCTTCGACCGCGTCTACCTGCACAACGTGGGCCGCAACCAGGCCGAGTTCCTCGAGGTGTTCGGCCGCGACGTCCTGCCCGGGCTGCGGGCATGAGCCGGGGTCCGGCCGGTGCCGGCTCGCTGCCGCCGGAGGAGTTCGCGCGCACGGGAGGTGCGATCGCGGGGTCCCGCCCTCCCGAGCGTGCGTCATCCTCCGCCATTGCGATCGACCCCCTGCGAGCGGATGCCACGCGATGGACGGTCGTCGTGCCCGTGAAGTCGCTGACCGGCGCGAAGACGCGGCTCGCTCCCGAGCTGTCGCCGCCGGAGCGCGCCGCACTCGCGCGCGCGTTCGCCCTCGACACGATCGAGGCCGCCGCCGGGGCGGAGCTCGTGGCGCGCGTGGTCGTCGTGTCCGACGAGCCCGCGATCGAGGGTGCACTGCGCGAGATGCCCGGGGTCGAGGTGGTGCCCGAGGTGGGGCCGCGCGGCCTCGGCGCGGCCATCGCGCACGGCGTCGCCGTGGCCCGCACCCAGGCGCCGGGATCTCGCGGTCGGAGGCAGGCATCCGCCGGTCCGGAACGCGCGGCCTCCGCACGGGATGCCGGCGACGCGGACCCCGTCGCGGTGGCGGTGCTGCTCGGCGACCTGCCGAGCGTGCGGGCGACGGACCTCGACGCCGCGCTCGAGGCCGCGGCGCGGCATCCGCTCGCCTTCGTGCCCGACGCCGAGGGCGCCGGGACGACCCTCGCGACGGCCCGGCGGGGTGAGCCGCTCGTCGCGCACTTCGGCGCCGATTCGGCCGCCCGCCACGCCGCCGCGGGCTTCGCCGACCTGGTCGCCGAGCATCCGACCGCGATCGCACCGCGGCTGCGACGCGACGTCGACACGGCGTCCGAGCTCCGCGAGGCCGTCGCGCTCGGCGCCGGCCCGCGCACCGCCACCGTCGTCCGCGACATCTCCGCCGCAGCCCCCGGACCGCGGCATCCGTTCGAACCGCCGGCCCCGACGGCCGGCGCAGACAGGAAGGCAGCATCGTGACCCTGACCCTCGGATACAAGGCCAGTGCCGAGCAGTTCGATCCGCGCGAGCTCGTCGAGATCGCCGTCGCGGCCGAGGCCCACGGCATGGAATCCGTGTGGACCAGCGACCACTTCCAGCCCTGGCGGCACACGGGCGGGCACGCGCCGTTCTCGCTGACGTGGATGGCCGCGGTGGGCGAGCGGACCTCGACGGTGAAGATCGGCACGAGCGTCATGACGCCGACGTTCCGGTACAACCCCGCCGTGCTCGCGCAGGCCTTCGCGTCGCTCGGGGTCATGTACCCCGACCGCGTCATCGCGGGCTTCGGCACCGGGGAGGCGCTCAACGAGGTCGCGACCGGGTTCCGAGGTGCCGGCGAGCAGGAGTGGCCGGAGTTCCGGGAGCGATTCGCGCGCCTGCGCGAGTCGGTGCGGCTCATGCGCGCGCTCTGGAACGGCGAGCGGGTCAACTTCGAGGGCGAGTACTACTCCACGCACGACGCGTCGATCTACGACAAGCCGGAGGGCGGCGTGCCCGTCTACATCGCGGCCGGCGGACCGACCGTGGCCAAGTACGCCGGCCGCGCAGGCGACGGGTTCATCTGCACGTCGGGCAAGGGCCCCGAGCTCTACGTCGACCAGCTCATCCCCGCGGTCAAGGAGGGCGCCGAGGCCGGCAAGCGCGACTACGACGCCATCGACCGGATGATCGAGATCAAGCTGTCGTACGAGGAGGACGAGGACGACGCCCTCGACAACTGCCGCTTCTGGTCGCCGCTGTCGCTCTCGAAGCAGCAGAAGCACGACATCACCGACCCCGTCGAGATGGAGCAGGCGGCGGACGCGCTGCCGATCGAGGAGATCGCCGGGCGGTGGATCGTCGGCACCGACCCCGACGACGTCGTCGACGAGATCGGCCAGTACATCGACTGGGGCTTCAACCACCTCGTGTTCCACGCGCCCGGCCACGACCAGCGCCGCTTCCTGGAGCTGTTCGAGCGCGACCTCGCGCCGCGGCTGCGCGCCCGCGCCGGCGTCTGACCGCCGCCGCCCGCGCCGCGGGCCGTATCGAGACCCCGGACGCCGGGTCTCGATACGGCCCGACAGAGCGAACCGACCACGAGGGGGATCACTCCGCCGGTTCGAGCACCAGCCCCGTGCCGCCCCCGCGGCGCACCGGTTCGGCCGCCGCGGTCATGAGTCCGTCGGGATCGACCTCGATCGCCGCGACCGCGCCGATCTCCGCCGCGGTGACGAACGTGTGACCGTACGCCGCGAGCTCGGTCTCGTACGCCGCGCGGAACGCCGCCTCGGCCGAGACCGCCGCCGTGTTCCGTTGCGACGCGCGCGGCGCCGCCACCGCCTCGGGCAGCGACATGCCGAGATCGATGCGGTTCAGCAGCACCTGCGTCACGGTGGTGATGATCATCGAGCCGCCCGGCGAGCCGACCACGTAGCGCACCTCGCCGTCGTCGAGCACGATCGTGGGCGACATCGACGAACGGGGCCGCTTGCCGGGCTCGACGGTGTTCGGGTCGCCCGGGAAGGCGGGCGCGAAGTTGAAGTCGGTCAGCTCGTTGTTCAGGATGAACCCCCGGCCGGGCACGGTCATGCCCGATCCGCCGGTCTGCTCGATCGTGAGCGTGTACGCGACGGCGTCGCCCCAGCGGTCGACGACCGACAGGTGCGTGGTCGAGACGCCCCGGTCGCCGGATGCCGCGGCCGCCGCCGCCTCGCACCCGGTCGCATCCAGGTCGCCCGCCGCGACGGGCTTCGGCAGGGCCTGCTGCGGGTCGATCTCGCACGCGCGCGAGTCCGCGAACTCCTGGCTGAGCAGCGTCTCGGTCGGCACGTCGACGAATGCGGGATCGCCGACGTACTCGCGTCGGTCGGCGAACGCCAGGGCCGTGGCCTCGAAGTAGAGGTGCAGCGCCTGCCCCGCGTCATCCGCCGACAGGTCGAAGTTCTCGAGGATGTTGAGCGACTCGCCGACGGTCGTGCCGCCCGACGACGACGGCGCCATGCCGAAGACGTCGAGGCCGCGGTACTCGACGTGCGTCGGGTCCTGGAAGAGCACCTCGTAGTCGTCGAGGTCCTCGGCCGTCATGAAGCCGGGGTAGGCGGGGAGCTCGCGGTCCTCGACCGTGGCCGGCTCCTGCACGAGCGCGGCGATCTCGTCGGCGATCGCGCCCTCGTAGAACGCATCGGTGCCGCGGAGCGCGATCTCCCGGAGCGTCTTCGCGAGGTCCGGGTTGCGGAACGTGGAGCCGACCGCGGGCGGGGCGCCGCCGGGCAGGAACAGGTCGGCGGTGGCCGGGAACTGCGAGAACCGCGCCTGGTTCGCCGCGGTCTGCGCCACGAAGGTCTCGTCGACCGTGAACCCGCGGGTGGCGAGCAGGATGGACGGCTTCAGCAGGTCCTTCAGCGACCGCGTGCCGTACTCGTCGAGCGCCGCCTCCCACGTCGCGACCGTGCCGGGCACGCCCACCGAGAGGCCCGACGAGACGGCGTCGTCGAACGCGTACGGCGTGCCGGTGGCGGGATCGATGAACGCGTCGCTCTCCATGCCCGCCGGCGCCGTCTCACGGCCGTCGATCGTGGTGACCTCGCCGGTCTCGGCGTCGAAGTGCACGAAGTATCCGCCGCCGCCGATGCCGGCGCTGTACGGTTCGGTGACGCCCAGCGCCGCCGCGGTGGCGACCGCGGCGTCGGCCGCGTTGCCCCCCTTGCGCAGCACCTCGAGCCCGACGCGACTGGCCTCGGCGTCGACGGACGACACGGCGCCGCCGTATCCCGTCGAGGTGGACGGTGCCGGCGGCGCGGGTCGGCCGGCTGCGACGGCGTCGGCCGGCGTCGCGACGGCGGCACTCCCGAACGACACGGCCGCCGCGAGGGCGAGGGCGGATCCGCGGATCACGGACCGCCGATGGACGAGCTCGACCATGAGACAGACCCCCCGAACTGGTGACGACAGTGGTCCGCACCCTAGACCCGTCCCGCAGCCGCGGCAACCGTCGCGCGCCGGGATCCTGTGGGTTCGCCGCGCGACCGGTCGCGCCGTCCCCCGCAGGCGTAGCCTGATGGCATGAGCCCACGCACCGGCGGGCCGTCCCGATTCCGTGCCCGCGTCCTCGTGCCGGCGATCGGCGTGCCCGTCGCCGTCACGGCCGCGGTCCTCGTGCCCCTGCAGGCGACCGCCGCGGTCGACCTGCCCGACAAGACCGTCGAGGAGCTCATCGAGTTCGCCGAGTCGAGCGACGTCGACGCGCTGTCGGGGACCATCGAGCAGCGGTCCGAACTCGGGCTGCCCGGCCTGGGCGGGTTGACCGGCGGCGGGGACGACGACGACTACGGGTCGGATGCCGCGGCGTCCGCCGGGCTCGACGAGCTGCTCGCACTCGCGACCGGCAGCTTCGACGCGAACGTCTACCTCGACGGCGACCTGGCACGCCTGCAGGTGCTCGACCGGATGGCGGAGCGGAACGTCTACCTCGGCCCCGACGAGGCGTGGTTCGTCGACTCCGAGACCGAGACCGCCACACGGCTCACCGTGCCGGACGATGCCGACCTCGAGGGCATCGAGGCGGATCTCGAGGCGGAGGCCGACCGGCTCGCGGCCGAGGCGAAGGCGAAGGCCGAGGCCGAGCTCCCCGACGGCGAGGAGCTGCCGACCCCGCAGCAGCTGCTCGACCGCGCGCTCGAGCGACTCGACGAGACCACCGAGGTGTCCGTGGGCGCCGACGGGCGCGTGGCCGGGCGCGACGCGTACGAGCTCGTGCTCGAGCCGCGGACCGACGAGACCCTCATCGGCGAGATCCGCGTGGCCGTCGACGGCGAGAACGGCGCCGCGCTCGCGGCATCCGTCACCGCTCGGGGTGCGATCGAGCCCGCGTTCTCGACCGGCTTCACCGACGTGTCGTTCGCCGCGCCCGATGCCTCGGTGTTCGCGTTCGAGCCGGCCGACGGGTTCGCGGTCACCGAGGAGGAGCTCCCCGTCCCGACCGCCGAGGAGTGGGCGCAGTGGAAGGCCGACGCCGAGACGCGCGCCGAGGGCGACGACGGTGCCGCCCCCGACGCGCCCGGCGACCTGCCCGAGCCCGTCGTGCACGGCGAGGGCTGGGCGACCGTCGTCGAGCTCGACGCCGCCGCGGCCATGCAGGCGCTCGGCGAGCACGCGGCCGAGGCCGAGGGTGGTGCCGGCGCCGCGGCCGCCGGCCCGAGCGAGGAGCAGCTCGCCGAGGCATCCGACGCCTTCGAGGCCCTGACGACCCCGGTCGACGGCGGCCGGGCGCTGCAGACCTCGCTCCTGTCGGTGCTCATCACCGACGACGGGCGCGTGCTCGCCGGTTCGGTTCCCGTCGACACGCTCGTCGAGTACGCCGCGTCGGGTCGCTGACGGGACGCCGGTGACCGAGCTCGCGATCGAGACGCACGGGCTCACCAAGCGCTTCCGCGCGCAGACCGCCGTCGACGGCATCGACCTCGCCGTGCCGCGGGGGTCGGTGTTCGGCTTCCTGGGCCCGAACGGCTCGGGCAAGACCACGACGATCCGGATGCTGCTGGGCCTCGTCGGCGCGACGGCCGGCGGCGCGCGCGTGCTCGGCGGCGACATGCCGCGCGCGCTGCACGACGTGCTCCCGCGGGTCGGCGCGCTCGTCGAGGGCCCCGCGTTCGCGCCGTTCCTCTCGGGCGCGGCGAACCTGCGCCGCTTCGACGCCGCCGACCGCCACGCGCCGCCGGCCACCCGGGCGGCCCGGGTCGCGGTCGCGCTCGACCGCGTCGGGCTCTCGCACGCGGCGCGCAAGAAGGCGGGCGCGTACTCGCTCGGCATGAAGCAGCGGCTCGGGCTCGCGAACGCCCTGCTCATGCCGCGCGACCTGCTGGTGCTGGACGAACCGACGAACGGCCTCGACCCGCAGGGCACGCGCGAGGTCCGCTCGCTCATCCGCTCGTTCGCGGCGGACGGCACGACCGTGTTCGTCTCGAGCCACCTGCTCGCCGAGGTCGAGCAGCTCTGCACGCACGTCGGAGTGATGAGCGCCGGGCGGCTCGTCGCCCAGGGCACGCTCGAGGAGTTCCGCCGGTCCGGGGAGTCGCGCATCGAGGTCGTGACGCCCGATCCGGGGCGGGCGCGGGGCACGCTCGCGCGGCTGGGCCTGGTGACGGATGCCGCGGACGCGGCACTCGACGCCGAGGCGGGGCCGTCCGACGCCGTCGTGACGGCGCTGCTCGGCGACGCGGGCGAACGCGGCGAGGTCGCACCGGACGAGATCGTGGCCGCGCTGGTCGCCGACGGCGTGCGCGTCCGGGGGTTCGCGGTGCGGCGCACGAGCCTCGAGCAGCGCTTCGTCGAGCTCACGGGGGAGGGGTTCGATGTCGTCGCCTGAGGCGCCTGAGGCGCCTGAGGCGCCAGAGGCGCCCGCGGCGATCCGGACGGCCGAGCGTCCGGCCCGTTCGCTCGGCGCGGCCCGCCCCGGGATCGGGCTGTCGTTGCTCGCCTCGGAGCTCGTCACCCTCTTCCGGCGCTGGCGCACGTGGGCCATGCTCGCCGCGCTCGGGCTCATCCCGGTCCTCATCGGCATCGCCATCCGCCTGGCCGGTCCCGCCGGGCCCGGTCGCGGACCGGCGTTCCTCGACCAGATCGCGGGGAACGGCCTCTTCGTCGGGGTGACGGCCCTCGTCGTGGCGACGCCGCTGTTCCTCCCGCTCACGATCGCCGTCGTCTCGGGCGACGCGATCGCGGGCGATGCGAGCCTCGGCACGCTGCGCTACCTCGTGATCGCCCCGGCCGGCCGCATGCGCCTGCTCGTCGTGAAGTACCTCGTCGCCGCGGCGTTCTGCCTCGCCGCCGCGCTCACCGTCGTGGCGGTGGGCACGATCGTCGGGTGGGTGCTGTTCCCCGTGGGGCCGGTCACGCTGCTCTCCGGCGGGCAGATCGCGGTCGGCGAGGGGCTGCTGCGCTTCCTCGCGATCGGCGCCTACGTCGCCGTGTCGATGCTCGGGCTCTCGGCGATCGGACTCTTCGCCTCGACGCTGACCGTCGTGCCGGTCGGCGCCATGGCGGCCACGGCGATCCTCGCGGTCGCCGCGCAGATCGCCGGCGCGATCCCCCAGCTCGAGTGGCTCCACCCGTTCCTGTTCACCGACCGGTGGTTCGACTTCGCCGACCTGCTCCGCTCGCCGCCGTCGTGGGCGTCGTTCGGCGAGAACGCGCTCGTGCAGGCCGCCTACGTCGCGGTGTTCGGCGGGCTCGCGGCGTGGCGGTTCGCGACGCGCGACATCCTGTCGTAGGCGCCGCGAGAGGAGATCGCGGGCTCGGGCGGGCGACTCCGGGCGAAGGCTCCTCCCGCGCGTCCGATGTCCTCCGCGACCTCGGTGCGCTCGGCGAGCACGCCCGACCCGTGCTCCGCCTCGAGGCGCTCGCGCACGCGGAACCACGGCGTCGCCCGGATCGCGGCCTCGACCCCGTCGAGGTGTCCGGCGTCGGCGAGGGGGACCGGCCCGATGCCGTACGCCACCAACAGGCGGCCTCCCGGTCGGACTGCGCCGGCGAGTGCGCGCAGCTCGGGCAGGGCGGCGGAGGTCCAGAACACGTTGACGTTCACCCCGATCGCCGCATCGAACGGGCCGAGCGACGGATCGAGTCCGGCGAGCGGGGTCAGCACCACCTCGACGGCCCCGGATGCCGCGGTGCCGGCGACCCGCTCCCGGATCCGTTCCACGGCGGCCGCCGACCGGTCGATCGCGACGATCGGCGGGCGGCCCGCGGCATCCGTCGACACGGCCTCGCACAGGAGCTCGACCGAGGCGCCCGTCCCGGAGCCGATGTCGAGGAGCCGCTCGCCCCGCCGCGGGGCGAGCACGTCGATCGCCCAGCGCACGCGGTCGGGGACGGAGGTCATGCGTCGCGCAGCCCCGCGCCGTCGTGAGCCCTGGACGCGAGGCTCGCGATGACCCTCACGCGACCCACCTCACGCCGGTCCCCCTCGACGCTCATCGGTAGATCCGCTCGGCGTACGACGGGCCGTAGTACGCGTCGAGCTCGGCGAGCTCGGCCGCCGGCTGCTCGATGGCCTTCGCGATGAGCGCGCGGCGACGCACGGCGTCGGGCTGCCACGTCTCCGGGTCCCACGCCCGCGAGCGCAGGAACGCCTTCGAGCAGTGGAAGAAGACCTCCTCGACGTCGACCACGAGGGCGAGCTGCGGCCGATGCCCCCTCACCGCCATCCCGTCGAGGAACGGTGCGTCGCGCACGATCGTCGCGCGACCGTTGATGCGGAGGGTGTCGCCCCGGCCGGGGACCGCGAACAGCAGCCCGACCCGCGGATTGCGGAGGATGTTGTGGAACCCGTCGGCCCGCCGGTTGCCGGGCCGTTCCGGCACCGCGATCGTGGTGTCGTCGAGCACGAGGGCGAACCCCGCCGGATCGCCCTTCGGGGAGACGTCGAGCCGGCCGTGCTCGTCGCTCGTCGCCACGACGGCGAGGGATGCCGCGGCGAGCCATTCCCGGTCGACCTCGTGCAGCCGGTCGCGCGTCTTCTCGGCGACGCGCGGGATCGGCGTGCCGACGATCGCCTCGAGCTCGTCGGCGGTCGTGACCGGGATGCCGCGTGCGCTCATGCCACCATCCTGCACCCCGGCCGCCGACGTCAGGAGACGGCGCGGCGCTCGCCGATGCTCGGCGGGAGCTTGCAGAGGTCGTAGAAGTAGCGCTTGGGCGAATCCTCCGCGGTCACGTCGACGTCGACGTTCACGCCCGCGTGGGGGAGCTCGTCGCCCGCCAGGGTCCACACCGTGAAGTGCCAGATCCCGCGGACCGCGTCGTTCAGCAGGCGGCGTCCGTCGACGACGAGCACCGTGTCGTCGCCCTCCGCGCCGGGCAGCGTGCCAGCCCGGAACGGCTCGACGGTGCCGCTGCGGAGCGTCGCCTCGTCGATGTCGCCGACCGAGACGCGCACCGCGGGCTGCCCGCGCTCGCCGAGGACGGTCGCCAGGTCGTCCGCGAAGCGCGCGGCCGGCGCATCCGATGCTCCCTCGACCGCGACGAGGCGCCGCCCCTGCCGGGAGTTGTGCAAGAACTCCTCGGCGACCGACTCGAGGAGTGTCCGCCGGTTGTCGCTCAGCCGTCCCATGGACCTCAGGCTACGCCCGAGGTCCATGGGAGCGGATCAACCGCCGTTGCGCTTGAGCATCCATACGGGGTCGTGCGACGTGTCGATCTTCGGCTCGGCCTCCTCCGGGCTCACCGGCGACGGCGCGGGCGCAGGGGCGGTCGGCGCCTCGGGCGGCGGTGCCGCGCCCTCGGTCGGTGCGGGAGCCATCTTCGCCCCGGCTCCGTCGACGACGTCGAACAGCGCCTTGGCCTGGCTGATCACCGCGTTGGACACCACGGCGGCGCTGCCGACCGCGATGACCTGCGAGACCCGGTTGCGCACGATCTCCTCCGCGGCGCCCGCGCCGAGCGCGTTGCTCACGAGCACGAGGACCCCGCCGGACGACGCCACGGCGGGCGCGGCGGCCAGCGCGTCGGGGAAGTCGAGGCCGGTCGCCAGGTAGGCCGTCGGGGCTTCGGACGGGCCGCGCAGGTCGCGGGTGATGGCGCGCGACGTCTCGTAGCGATCCTGCCCGGCGAGCCGGACGACCTCGGGCGCGAGCGACCGCAGTTGGGTGAGCACGCTCTCGCTGACGACTGCGGCGCTGCCCGCCACGACGATGCGCTGCGGCTGCAGGCGCTGCAGCTCGGCGAGGGTCGGCGTCTGCAGGGTGTCGCCCTTGTTGAGCAGGACGGGGCCGCCGAGGGCGGCGCCGGCCGACCCCGCGGCCAACGCGTCGGGGAAGTTGAGTCCCGTGGCCACGTAGGCGACCGGAACCCCCGGTTCGAAGGCGCCCTTCGACAGCTCCGCGGCCGTCGCGTACCGGTCGGCGCCGCCGCGGCGCTCCACGGTCGCTCCCGTCAGCGTCTCGATCTCGGCGGCGACGGCGTCGCTCACCACGGCCGCCGAACCGGCGATGATCACCTTCGACGGGGCCAGGCGCGTGAGCTCGTCGCGGACGACGGCCGGCACCTCGTCGCCCTTGACCAGCAGGATCGGTCCCTCGCCGCGCGTCACCGGCGTCGCGCTGAGCGCGTCGGGGAAGTCGCTGCCCGTCGCGACGACGACCGTGCCGCCGGTCGCCTCGAAGTGACGGCGGGAGACCAGCACAGCGGTCTCGTAGCGATCGCTGCCGCTGTCGCGGGCGAAGTCGGCCGAGAGCTCGAAGTCGCTCGCCCTCGCGATGACGTTGCCCATGACGGTGCGGATCCACGGGTTGTCGTACCCGGCGACGCCCCCGAGCGCCTGGTTGATGCGCCAGGTGCCGGCGCTGAACACGTTCGCGCCCGACGGGGCCTTGTACATCCACGACTCCGCGATGCCGGAGTGGCCGTGGACGTCGACGAACGGCGACCGGGCGAGGAGCGTCCGCGACGTCGCGCTGGGGGCCGGGAAGTTCGACATGTACTTGTCGACCTCGCCGCCGACGAGGTTCGCCAGGCGGGATCCCGCCACGAGTCCGGTGCCGCGGTAGGCCCAGTGGGACGGGTTCTGCACGACCCAGGCCGCGTTGGCGCGCGTCTCGCCGTGCGGGTCGTCGTACTGCACCCCCACGAGCCGCTGTTCGGCGCGTCCCGTGCTGCGGAAGAGGATCGTCTCGTCGGCGAGCGTGGTCACCGGGTCGATCGAGGCGTTCTTGTAGCTGACGACGACACGGCGGTCGACCCCGGCGGCGGACGGCTCGTACCGCACCTGCCAGAAGACCGAGTTGCCGCCCAGGAAGGAGAGGTCGACCCCCGCGTCGCGGGCCTGCTCGGCCGCGGTGTACATCGCGCCGGTCCAGTACTCGTCATGGCCGACCGAGAGCATGGCCCTCTGGCCGAGCGGGATCGACGGGTCGCGGTCGAGGTCGGCGTTCGTCACGTACTTCACCGGCCAGCCGCGGGACTCGAGGTAGGCCCCCGTCCACACCGGCTCCCAGATCTTGTGGCTCACGCCCGACCACGCGTACGGCCGGTCGAAGCTGACCTTGACGGCCCGCGTCGTGCCGGCGACGGTCTTCGCGCCGGAGGAGTTGAACTCGTAGAGGCTCTTGCCGGCGCCCTCCGGATAGCTGTTGTAGGCCTGCATCGTGTTGACGGGCAGCATGGCGACGACGGCGTCCTGCTGGGCGTCGTCGCGGACGACGAACTGCGCCCAGTTCTGGTACTGCCCCTTGGTGAGGACGACGAGGTAGATGCCGGACATCCACTCCTCGTCGGTGTCGAACGTGAGGGTCGTCGACCAGGGGCAGGTCAGCATCCCCGTGCTCGTGTTCGTCTGGCACGCGGGCTGCTTGATGCCCGGCGCCGTCCCCTTGGTGATGAGCCGACCGCCGTGCCCCTGGTACCAGCCCATGCGGAACACGGAGTACTCGAACTCGCCGGCGCTCGCGACGCTGACCTTCAGGTCGATCGACTCGCCCACGTCGATGCTCGTCGCGGACATGAAGCCCTTGATGGGGCTCGTCGTGTCGGCGCCGATCTGCTTGCCGGCCGCGGGGATCCGCCACGCGGACGAGCCCGGCTTGCGGTTCTCGAGGACCACGGGGTTGGTCGTGTCCGGAAGCGCGGCGGCCGCCACGGCGGTCGCGGATGCCGCGGGCGCGGCAGCGGGGACGGGCTCGGCCTGGGCGGCCGGAGCGGCGAGGCCCGCGTGCGCAAGGGACACCGTGAGGGCGGCGACGACGAGCGCGCGGGCGGTCCTGAGACCCATAGGTTCCTCCATTGGGGTGCGCTGAACGCGCGGATGTCGATCGCTCGACGAGGTTCGGTCCTGTGCACCCTAGGCCCCCGCGGAACACGGCGCCACCCCGCATACGGGGTAGAAGGCGCGGTCGGGCGGGTGCCTCAGCCGCGGACGTGGAGCCCGTCGCTCGGCGCCGGCTCCTCAGCCGGGTCGGGCGCCGCCGCATCGGCGTCCGGTTCGGCGAACGCGATCAGCGGCCGTCCGGTCGCGGGATGCGCCATCACGTGCGCCTCGACCCCCCACACGGCGCGGATGAGCGCGGGGGTGAGCACCGCGGTCGGCGCGCCGGCCGCGACCACGCGGCCGCGCGCGAGCACCACGACGTGATCGGCGTACGACGCGGCGAGCGACAGGTCGTGGAGTGCCGCGAGCACGCTGAGCCCGTCGGCGGCGAGTCGTCGCAGCAGCCCGAGCGTCGAGAGCTGGGCACGGATGTCGAGGTGGTTCGTGGGTTCGTCGAGGAGCAGCAGCTCGGGTTGCTGTGCGAGGGCGCGGGCGAGGTTCACGCGCTGCCGCTCGCCGCCCGACAGCTCGTCGTAGCGCCGCGCCGCGAACTCCGCGGCTCCCGCGGCGACCAGCGAACGCGTGACGACCTCGCGGTCGCGCGAGGTGCCGCCGCCCCACGCGGACTGGTGCGGGATGCGGCCGAGGCCGACCACGTGCTCGACCCGGAGGCCGTCGGGCGCCTGCGCGTCCTGCTCGACGAGGGCGATGCGGCGGGCGCGCTCCCGCCGGCGCAGCGAGACCAGGTCGTCGCCGTCGAGCGTGAGCGCCGCGACATCCGCCGCCTCGACGCCGGCGACGAGGTGGAGCAGCGTCGACTTCCCGGCGCCGTTCGGTCCGAGCAGGGCGCCGACCGCCCCGCGGGGCACGGTGATGTCGACGCCGTCGACGACGAGGCGCGAGCCCCGTGCGAAGGAGACCCGCGACCCCTCGAGGCCGGCCCCCGGCCGCAGCGCGCTCACGAGGCCCTCCGCGCGCGCAGCATCAGCGCCGCGAACACCGGTCCGCCGACGAGGGCGGTCAGGATGCCGACCGGCAGTTCCCGCGGATCGAACAGCGTGCGCGCGCCCGTGTCGACCCACACGAGGAACACCGCGCCCGCCAGCGCGGAGAGCGGCAGCAGGGCGCGGTGGCGCGAGCCGACCACGAGCCGGACGGCGTGCGGCAGGATCAGCCCGACGAAGCCGATCGCGCCGCTCACGGCGACGAGGGCGCCGGTGAGCAGCGCCGTCGCGATGAGCAGCAGCGCCCGCGTCCGCGGCACGTGCACTCCCAGGGCGGATGCCGCGGTGTCGCCGAACGCGAAGGCGTCGAGCGTGCGCCCGGTCGCGAGCAGCGGCACGCCGACGAGGAGCAGGGCGCCGCCGGCGAGCGCGACCGCAGGCCAGTCCGCCCCCGAGAGCGACCCGAGCAGCCAGTTGAGGATCTCGCGGTAGCTGTCGTTGGTCGCACTCCAGAAGATCACGAGGCTCGTGATCGCGCCGAACACGGCCGAGACCGCGAGGCCCGCGAGCACCGTCGTGGTCGGGCCGAGCCCGCCCGCCGCGCGCGCGAGGCCGAGCGTCGCCGCCAGCGCGGCGAGCGCGCCCGCGAACGCGGCCACCGGCAGCGCGACGGCCATGCCGAGCACCAGCACGATCACGGCGCCGACCGACGCACCCGACGACAACCCGAGCAGGTACGGGTCGGCGAGCGGGTTGCGCGTGAGCGCCTGCATGACCACGCCGCAGATCGCGAGGCCCGCGCCGACCGCGGCGGCGGTGAGCACGCGCGGCATCCGAAGCTCCCACACGATGCCGTCGCGCAGCGGCGACAGCGTCGGCTCGCCGAGGCCGAGGTGCGCGGCGATCGAGGCGAGCACGTCGGCGGGTGCGAGTCCGGCCGGTCCGATCGTGACCGCGAGCACGACGGATGCCGCGAGCAGCCCGACGAGCGCGACGCCCGCACCGACCGCGGTGGCGGTGCGGGTGCCGCCGCCGGGCGTCGGCGCCGCGGGAGCGGTCGCCGGCCCCGAGGCATCCGTCGCCGTGCTCGCCCGCATCGTCATCAGAGGCTCCCGAGCTGCTCCACGATCGAGGCGACCGCGTCGACGTTGCGCACGCCGGCCTCGGTCGCGGGGAAGTCGACGATCACGTACCGACCCTGCTGCACGGCCGGCATCGCGGCGGTGGCCGGGTTGGCCTCGAGCTTCGCGATCTTCGACTCGGCCGTGTTCCACGCGGCATCGACGAGCACGATCACGTCGGGATCCGCGTCGACGACGGCCTCCCACGACAGCGAGGTCCACGAGTCGCGCACGTCGGCGACGACGTTCTCGAGCCCGGCGGCCTCCATGATCATCTGCGGCGCGCCCGTGCCGGCGCCGACGAAGGGCTGGTCGTCGCCCGACGAGTACCAGAGCGCGGTGAGCCCGGCCCTGCTCGGCTCGATCGCGGCGAGCGCGTCGCGCTGCTCGGCGACGAGGTCGGCCGCGGCATCCGTCACGCCGAAGATCTCGCCGGCCTGCTCGAACCCGGCGAAGACCCCGTCGAAGGTGAGCGGGTCGGGCCGGTAGCCCTCGCCCTGGCACGCCGCCGGCGCGACGTAGGTGCGCACGCCGAGCTGCTCGAGCGTGGCCCGGTCGCCGGCGCCCTCGGCCGTGAGGTTCGACTCCCAGCCGGCGAACACGAGATCCGGCTCGGCGGCGAGCGTGGCCTCCTGGGAGGGCACGCGGTCGGACAGGATCTCGATGCCCGCGGCGGCGTCCGCGTACTCGTCGGGGACGGGGCCGTCGGTGAAGGCCGCGCCCACGACGCGGTCCTCGAGGCCGAGGGCGAGGAGCAGCTCGAGCGTCGAGGACTTGACGGCGACGACGCGTTCGGGAGCCTGCTCGAAGGTCACCTCGGTGCCGCAGTTGTCGATCGTCAGCGGGAACCCGGATGCCGCGGCCGCGGGTTCGGCCCCTGTGCCGGTGTCGGCGTCGTTCGCGCACCCGGCGAGCAGGACGACGGAAGCGGCGGCGGCGGCGAGCGCGGCGGCGCGTGCTGCTCGGCGGGGACGACGGGGGACGGCGGGCATGGGGACCTCCGGGACGGCGTGCGTGTTCGTGGTCCGACAGTCGTCGGCGAATCGCGGCCCAATCCCGGGCCGACTCCGCCGGTCAAGCCCGACCGGCGGTCGCACCAAGTCTATGCCGATGGCGCGGTGCGGCGGCAGCCCGGCCGCCCTGGCGGGCCAGGGGCGGCGACGCCGGCAGGTGCGCCGCGTCCCCGACGCCGTCGAGCATCTCCCGGAGCGCGTCGGTCGAGCGCCGCTGCGGAGTCCAGCCGAGGTCGCGGCGGGCCCGCTCGGTCGACATGACGGGCACGTTGGTCGCGATGTCGAGCCATCCCGGGTCGGCCGCCTGCACGCCGAGGACCCATCCCGTCCACATCGCCGCGCGAACGACGGCGCGCGGCACCGGGACCACCGTGCGGGCGCCGATCACCCGGCGGACCTGCTCGGGATCGAGGACGGGCTCGCCCGCGATGTTGAACGCGCCGGGCGCACGGAGCTCGATGATGCGGGCGAGGGCGTCGGCGAGGTCGTCGGCGTGCACGGCCTGCGAGATCACCTCGCGCGGCATCGGCAGGACGGGCGGGCGCAGCCGGCCGATCCAGCGTCGCGGTCGCCGGGCGCCGACGAACAGTCGACCGACCTCGGTGGCCGCGTCGCGCTGGAACACGAGGCCCGGCCGAACCCGGGTGAGCACGACGTCCGGATGGCGCGCCTCGAACTCGTCGAACAGCCGTTCGGTCGCGGCCTTGTGCCGGCTGTAGTGCGAGCTGTGGATGCCGCCGGTCGGCCAGTCCTCGCCGACCCTCGTGGTCTTCGGCCCCGCGCTGTACGCCGCGACGGACGAGACGACCACGACGTGCGGCACGCCCGCCCGCGCGGCCGCCGAGAGCACCTGCCAGGTTCCGTCGACGTTGGTGGCCCGCATGACGGCCTCGCGCCGGTTGGGCTGCAGCAACCACGCGAGGTGGAGGACCGCGTCGGCCCCGGCGAAGGCCCGCTCCAGCTGGAGGGCGGCCTCGGGCTGCGCCACGTCGACGCGGTGCCAGTCGACTCCGTCGTAGGGCGCCGCTCCCTCGTCGGGCGGCCGGCGCACGGCGCCGACCAGCTCGTGGCCGACTCCGTGCAGGCGACGCAGCACGGCGGTCCCCACGTTGCCCGTCGCTCCGACGATGACGATGCGCATCCGGGCCCCCTCCGGTCCCCGGCGACGGTACGCGCCGCCGGGCTCGCAGGGAACGGGCTTGACGCGCGGTCAGGCGCCGGTGCGCAACCGGGCGGCGAGGTCGAGGGCGTCGCCCGCGAGCGCCGCCGAGGAGTCGAGGTCGCGCATCCACAGCGGCACGGAGGTCGCGGCGATGCCGTCGGCTGCGAGCCCGGGCACCGCCGCGGCATCCGCCTCGTCGACGAGCCAGCCGTCGAGCAGGCCGGTCGCCGCCGGGTCGACGTCGGCCGCGCGACGCGCGCCGTAGTGCCGGGCGACGGCCGCGGCATCCGTCTCGACCCCGATGGCCGCGAGGCACGCGTCGGCCATGCCGCGCACCACCCTGCCGCCGATGATCGGGGACACGCCCACGACCGGGGCATCCGTCGCGGCGAGCGCCTCGCGCAGGCCGGGGACGGCGAGGATCGTGCCGATCGACACGACCGGGTTGGACGGGGCGAGCAGCACCACGTCGGCGTCGGCGATCGCCGGCTCGACCCCGGGCGCCGGGCGTGCCGCGGCGAGGTCGCGCTGGACGAACCCCAGGGCGGGGATCGACGCGCGGTGGCGGGTCCACCACTCCTGGAAGTGCAGTTCGCCGCGTCCCTCCGCCTCGGGCAGTTCGGGGTCGATGCGCACGTGCGTGTCGACCTCGGCGTCGGTCGCGGGGATGAGGCGGACGCCGAGCGGCCACCGGCGCTGCAGCCGCTCGCCCACCTGCGACGGCGTGAGGCCCTCGCGGAGCCAGGACGTGCGCGCGAGGTGGGTGCCGAGGTCGAGGTCGCCGAGCGTGAACCACGGCCACCCGACGCCCCACTCGCGCAGCTCGGCCGCGACGCGTTCCGTCTCGCCCGCGCGCCCCCACCCGCGCTCGGCGTCGTTGACGCCCGCGAGCGCGTACAGCAGCGAGTCGAAGTCGGGCATGAGCCGCACGCCCGCGAGCCAGAGGTCGTCGCCGGTGTTGACGACGACGGTGATCTCGGCGGATGTCGCGGGCGTGCCGTCCGCCGCGGCCGGCGTGCCCGGCTCGGCCGGCCACCGCCGGGCGCACTCCTCGCGCAGTCCGCGCACGAAGCGCGCGCCTCCGACCCCGCCCGCGAGCACCGTGACCTTCACCGTTCCACGGTATCGCCGCGCGGTGGTGTCGTCGGGCCCCGGGCCCGCCCGGATGATCGTGCCGGGGGCTCAGGCGTCGCGCACGAGCACGAGCGAGCCCGAGGCGCGACCCGCCCGGAGGTCGCCGACCGCCTCCGGCGCCCGGGCGAACGGATACGGCGTCGCGGTCGGCCGCAGGTCGAGCGCCACCGCCAGGCGCAGGAACTCGTCGCCGTCGGCGCGCGTGTTCGCGGTGACGCTGCGCAGGTCGCGCTCGAGGAACAGGTGCTCGGGGTAGGTCATCGCCGGGATGTCGGTCATGTGGATGCCCGCCAGCACGACCGTCCCGCCTCGCGCCGTCGCGTGCAGGGCGGCCGGGACGAGTCCGCCCGCCGGTGCGAACACGATCGCCGCGTCGAGCGGCTCGGGCGGTTCGGCGACCTCGCCGCCGACGAACTCCGCGCCGAGCTCGCGGGCGAGCGCCCGGTTGCCCTCGCCGCGGGTCATGGCCGAGACCCTGGCGCCCTCGGCCATGGCGAGGCGCGCGGTCAGGTGCGCACTCGAGCCGAACCCGTAGATGCCCAGCCGTCCGCCGGGCGGCAGGTTCGCGCGCCGCAGCGCGCGGTAGCCGATGATCCCCGCGCACAGCAACGGCGCGATCCCGGCCGGATCGGCGTCGCGGGGAAGGGGGTACGCGAACGACTCGGGCACGGTCGCGAGTCCGGCGTAACCGCCGTCCGCATCCCACCCCGTGAAGGTCGCGTCGGGACAGAGGTTCTCGCGGCCCCA
Organism: Agromyces sp. CCNWLW213; assembly: GCF_037199545.1. NCBI lineage: Bacteria > Bacillati > Actinomycetota > Actinomycetes > Micrococcales > Microbacteriaceae > Agromyces > Agromyces sp. CCNWLW213. Next base: position 228,644 of record NZ_JBBBDX010000003.1, read on the forward strand.
CCGGCACCAGCGGCACGAGCCGCACGTCGAGCGGAGCCAGGCGATCCCCACGAGGTCGCCCTCACGCGACCGACGCACCCGCGGGCCGAGCCCGACGATCCGGCCGACGACCTGATGGCCCGGCACCACGGGCGAGCGGTGCGGTGCCAGTTCGCCGTCGATGACGTGCAGGTCGGTACGGCACACCCCGCACGCGATCACCTCGACGACGAGCTCGTCCCCGGCCGGCTCCGGCTCGGGCAGCGCCGACGCCGTCAGGTCGCCGTCGCCGACGGTGGTCCAGCCCTCCATGCGGGCCCCCTTCCGCGCGGGTGCGCCCCTCCAGCGTGCGACGGATGCCCGCGCCGCCGCCGGGACCAATGACACTCGCTGCGCGGCATCCGTCGACGCACGCTGGGAGGGTGTACCGCGATCGGCTCGATGCGGCGGCGCAGCTCCTCTCCCGCCTGGAACGGTTCCGCGGCGAACGGGCCGTGGTGCTGGGGCTTCCCCGCGGCGGCGTCCCGGTCGCCGCGGCGGTCGCCGAGGGACTGGGCTTGCCGCTCGACGTGATCGTGGTCCGCAAGCTCGGCATGCCCGCCGAGCCCGAGGTCGCGATGGGGGCGATCGGCGAGGGCGGCGCCAGGCTGGTCGACGCCGAGCTGCTCGGCGCCGCGGGGGTCTCCATCGGCGAGCTCTCCGACGTGGAGCGGCGCGAGCGTGCCGTGCTCGAGCGCCGCGTCGCCCTCCTCCGTCGCGGCGAGCCGCCGCATCCGCTCGTCGGCGTCACCGCGATCGTGGTCGACGACGGCGTGGCGACGGGGGCCACCGCCGAGGTCGCCTGCCGGGTCGCGCGATCGCTCGGCGCCCGTCGCGTGGTGCTCGCCGTTCCGGTCGGGCCCGCGGATGTCGCGGCGCACGTGCCGTCGGCGGGCGAGGTCGTCTGCGCGACCGTGCCGCGCCGGTTCCATGCGGTGGGGCAGGCGTACGGGGACTTCTCGGCGACGAGCGACGACGAGGTCGTGCTGCTGCTCGACGCCGCCCGGCGCCGCATCCGCGGGGAGGCGTGGCGGCCCGCGGCATCCGCTCGCGCTTCTGACGAGCGCGTTCCGCACGGGACCATCGAGCTCCCCGCCGACCTGCGGGTGCCCGATCGGCCGACGGGGTTCGTCGTCTTCGCGCACGGCAGCGGCAGCAGCCGGCGCAGTCCGCGGAACCGGCTCGTCGCCGAGGCGCTCGAACGCGCCGGTCTCGGGACCCTGCTCCTCGACCTGCTCGTGCCGGGCGAGGAGGGCGAGGAGTCGGACCGCGCGAACGTGTTCGACATCCCGCTGCTCGCGTCACGACTGGGAGTGGCGGTCGCGTGGCTGCGCGAGCGGCCGGAGGCCCGTGGACTGCCGGTCGGGTGCTTCGGCGCGAGCACGGGCGGCGGCGCCGCCCTGTGGGCGGCGGCCGAGCCGGGCGTCGACCTCCGTGCGGTCGTCTCGCGCGGGGGACGCCCGGACCTCGCGGGGGAGCGGCTCGGCGACGTGCGCGCGCCGACCCTGCTCATCGTGGGCGGCGCCGACGACCGGGTGCTCGAACTGAACCGCGACGCGCAGCGGCGACTCGCCGCGCCGAGCGAGCTCGCCGTCGTGCCCGGCGCGACCCACCTGTTCGAGGAGGACGGGACGCTCGCCGAGGTCGCGATCCTCGCCCGGGACTGGTTCCTGCGCTGGTTCGACGAAGCGGCGGCGGATGCCACGGCGGACGGGGTCGGCGGAGGCCCGTGACGTGCCTCGTTCCGGGGGCAGTTCAGCGCTTGTGGGGCGCCCGCGGTTCTGGGATCCTGACCGCGACCCGGCCGACGAAGGAGTCCGGCGATGTACTCGGTCCCAGCCCCTCAGTCCCCTCGCGGCCCGAGCGGCCGATCGATCCGCGCGGCCGCCGCGGCCGCAGCACTCGCGCTCCTCTCCGGCGCCGCCGCGATCACCGCGCTGCCGGCCTGGGCGGATGAGGTGGCGCCGACCGTGACCATCGACCAGGGGTCGGGTCAGGCGGATCCGAGCGGCACCTCGCCGATCGTGTTCGATGTGGTGTTCTCGGAGCCGGTGACGGGGTTCGAGACCGGTGATGTGCTGTTGTCGGGGACGGCGGATCCGACGGTCGGTGTGGTGGTGCCGGTGTCGTCGACGGTGTACACGGTCGAGGTCGGCGGGATGTCGCTGTCGGGCACGGTGATCGCGGCGGTGCCGGCGGACGTGGCGGCCGACGGGACGGGGGAACCTGAACGTCGCGTCGACGTCGACGGATGACACCGTGGTCTTCGCGGTCGACGGCACGTCGCCGACCGTGACCATCGACCAGGGATCGGCCCAGCCCGATCCGAGCGGCACCTCGCCGATCGTGTTCGACGTGGTGTTCTCGGAGCCCGTGAACGGGTTCACCGGTGCAGACGTGCAGCTGCGCGGCACCGCGAAGCCCGCCGGTGCGACCGTCGTCGCCCTCTCCGCCACGCAGTACCGGGTGCAGGTGACCGGCATGAGCAAGGGCGGCACGGTGACCGCGAGCATCCCGGCCGGGGCGGTGGTCGACGCGGCAGGCAACCCCAACGTCGCATCGACCTCGACGGACGGCACGGTGACGTTCAACAAGTCGGGCCGACCGGGTCGCCCGTGACATCCGGCCGGGTCGGCCTGCGTGCGAGCGCGGTCGCCCCCGCGTAGCGTGGCGTCATGCCCGACTACGGCCGGCCCCTCGAATTCGGGACGTTCATCACCCCGTCGGCGCTCGACCCGGAGCGGACCGTCGCGCTCGCACTCGCGAGCGAGGAGGCAGGGTACGAGTTCGCGACGTTCCAGGACCACCCGTACCAGCCGCGGTTCCTCGACACGTGGACGCTCATGAGCTGGGTCGGCGCGCGGACGAGCCGCATCCGCATCTCGGCCAACGTGCACAACCTGCTGCTCCGACCGCCTGCGGTCCTCGCCCGTGCGGCGGCATCCCTCGACCTGCTCACCGGGGGGCGCGTGGTGCTCGCGCTCGGCGCCGGCGGCTTCGCGCAGGCCGCCGAGGCGATGGGCGCGCCCGTCCGCACGCCGGCCGAGTCGGGCGACGCGCTGGCCGAGGCGATCACGGTCATCCGCGAACTGCACGACACGGATGCCGCGGGCGGCGTGTTCCTCGACCACCGGTTCCATCCGATCCGGGGCGCCAAGCGCGGGCCGGCGCCCGTGCAGCGGCCGCTGCCGATCTGGCTCGGGGTGCTGAAGCCCAGGGGATTGCGGCTCGTCGGTCGCTCCGCCGACGGATGGCTGCCCTCCTTCGCGCGCCTCGAGGGCGGGACGGAGACGCTCGACGCCGGGAACGCGGTGATCGACTCGGCGGCGACGGCCGCGGGGCGGGACCCCCGTGGCATCCGCCGACTGCTGAACGTCGGACCGCGCGAGGCCCGGCCGGACGTGCTCGCCGACCTCGCGATCCGCCACGGGGTCGACACGTTCATCGTGACCGGCGACGACGAGGCGTTCCTCGGCGACGTCGCGGCTCGCGTCGTGCCCGAGACCCGTGCACTCGTCGCGGATCGTCGCGGGGCCGCCCGAGCGGTCGGGTAGCCGCCGGCGGCCGCGCATCGCGACCCCGGCCGGTCCCGAGACGGCCGTGGGCGGCCTCCTCGGCCCGCGGACGAAGGACCTCCGGCCTCTGGCGTTCGCGGCCCGTCCGCGACACGATGGAGGCACGGATCCGCAGCGGCGCGGGAGGCCTCATGAACGACGCATCCACTCCGACCCACCGGACCATCGCCCTCGTGGGCGGGGCGGGCTCGGGCAAGACCACGCTCGCAGAGGCGCTGCTGCATCGCGCCGGCGTCATCCCGAGGGCGGGCAGCGTCGAGAACGGCACGACCGTCTGCGACCACGAGCCCGAGGAGATCGCCCGGCACACGAGCCTCGGGCTCTCACTCGCCTGCGTCGACTGGACCGGTCCCGACGGGACGCGGTACGCGATCACGCTCGCCGACACCCCGGGGCACCCCGACTTCGTGGGCGGTGTCGACGCGGCGCTCTCGGTCGCGGATGCCGCGGTGGTCGTGGTGAGCGCGGTCGACGGCGTCACCGGGGGCACGCGCGCCGCGTGGGCCGCCGCGGAGGCGGCGGGGGTGCCGCGCGTGGTCGTGGTGACGCAGGAGGACAAGGCGCGCGCCGACTTCCGCCGGGTGCTCGCCGAGCTGCGCGACGCCTTCGGCGACCACCTGTGGGCGCTCGAGCTGCCGCTCGGCGAGGAAGCGGGGTTCCGCGCGATCGCCGACGTGCTGAGCGAGCAGGCCCACGTGTACGACGACACCGGGCACCACCACGACGAACCGCTGCCGCCCGAGGCGGAGGCGGAGGAGCACCGCATGCACGTCGAGGTGACGGAGGACATCGTCTCGCACGACGACGCGCAGCTCGAGTCGTACCTCGAGGGCAACGAGCCGTCGGTCGCCGACCTCGAGCGGACGTTCGCGCGCGAGGTCGCCGCGGGCGAGGCCGTGCCGGTCCTCGTGTGCTCCGGACTCACCGAGACGGGGGTCGACCGGGTCGCGGATCTCCTCTGCGAACTCACGCCCGCCGCCACCGATCGCGACGGGCGCATCCGCGTCGGGGAGGGCACGGGCGGCACCGAGGTGAAGGTCGCACCGAACCCGTCGGGCGAGACCGTCGTGCACGTGTTCCGCACGGTCGCCGATCCGTTCGTCGGCCAGGTGTCCATGCTCAAGGTGCTCTCGGGCACGCTCCGCACCGGCGACAAGCTCCGGAACGCCACGACCGGCGTCGACGAGCGCATCCACGGGCTGTTCCGGCTGCGAGGCAACGAGCACCTGACGGCCGGGACGCTGTCGGCCGGCGAGGTCGGCGCGGTCGCGAAGCTCACCGGGTCGCCGTCGGGGTCGCTGCTGTGGTCGCGTCCCTCCGGCACGGCGCGCCCGGCGGCGCTGCCCGCCCGCCCGCCCGTCTACGCCGTGAGCCTCGACCCGGCGTCGCAGTCCGACGACGAGAAGATGTCGGGCGCGCTCGCACGCCTGGTCGCCGAGGATCCGACCCTCGTGATCGACCGCGCGGGCGACCAGACGGTGCTGCGCGGCCTCGGCGACACGCACCTCGCCGTCGCCGTCGAGCGGCTCGCACGCGTGTTCGGCGTGCACGTGAACACCGGGCGGGCGCCCGTCGCCTACCGCGAGACGATCGCCGGATCCGCGCAGGTGGAGGGCAAGCTCAAGAAGCAGTCGGGCGGGCACGGCCAGTTCGCCGTGGTGCAGCTGCGCGTGTCGCCCCTGCCGCCCGGCAGCGGGTTCGAGTTCGTGGACTCGGTGACCGGCGGCGCGGTCCCGCGGCAGTACATCGGCGCGGTCGAGAAGGGCGCGCGCGACGCGCTCGCGGCCGGGGGACCGCAGGGCCATCCCGTGGTCGACGTGCGCGTCGAGCTGTACGACGGCAAGTCGCACTCGGTGGACTCGTCCGAGATGGCGTTCCGGACCGCGGCATCCATCGGCGTGAAGGCCGCGCTCGCCGAGGCGGGCACGGTGCTGCTCGAGCCCGTGTCGGCCGTGACGGTGACCGTGCCGAACGACCTGCAGGGCGCCGTGCTCACCGACCTGTCGGGGCGGCGCGGGCGCGTGCACGCGACCGAGTCCGCCGACGGTGGGCGGGCCCGCGTGGTGGCGCACGTGCCCGAGGCCGAGCTCGCGCGCTACGTGCTCGACCTGCGCTCGATCACGGCGGGCCAGGCCGAGCTCACCATGGCTCCCGACCACTACGCGAAGGCGCCGAACCACGCCCGCGCGTGATCGCACGCCCGGCGAGTGAGACCGTTCGCGCCGAGTGATGCCGGTGCAACGCCATCACTCGGCGGCAACGGCATCACTCGGCGACAGGGTGCGACGTCAGTAGCCGCCCGCGGCGAGGCGACAGGGTGCGACGTCAGTAGCCGCCCGCGGCGAGATGGCGGGCCGCGCCCGCGAGCGCGTCGGCCACGGATGCCGCATCCTCGCGCACGACGCCGACGGTGACCCGGACGAACTCGCCCTCCGGCCCGCGGCGAGCGCCCGCGACTGCGCCGCCGCCCGCCGACGCCGCCAGGAACGGCGTCCCGCCGGCGACCCGGATCCCCGCCGCGGCGAGCTGCACCAGCGTCGACCGCTCCGAGAGCACGGGCATCCACAGGTTGATGCCGTCGGCGTGCGAAACGGGGACCCCGCGCGACCGCAGCGCGTCGCCGAGCGCACGCTGGCGGGTGTAGTACGCGCGCCGGGCCTCGGCGACGGCGTCGATCGCGGCGCCATCCGTCAGCAGGTCGAGCAGGATCGACTGCAGCAGCCGCGAGGTCCAGCCCGGGCCGAGCATGCGGCGGGCAGCGATGCGGGCCATGAGGTCGCGCGGGCCGCCGACCGCGGCGATGCGCAGGTCCGGGCCGTGCGACTTGGCGAAGCTGCGCACGTGCACGACTCGGTCGGGCAGGTGCGTGCCCAGGGTCACGTCGCCCTCGGTCGAGATGAGCCCCGAGTGGTCGTCCTCGATGACGACGAGGTCGTCGACGCCCTCGGCCGAGCGGATGACGCGGGCCAGCGCCTCGACGCGCGCCGGGGTCATCGACGCTCCCGTCGGGTTCTGCGCGCGCGGCTGCAGCAGCACCGCGCTCGGGCGCCGGCGGAGCGCTGCGGCGAGCCCGTCGGGCGACATCCCGTGCTCGTCGATCGCGACGGGGACGGCCTCGGCGCCGATCAGGTCGAGCAGGTCGAGGAACGGCGGGAAGCCGGGGTGCTCGACGACCACGCGGTCGCCGAAGCGCACGGCCTGGTCGAGCGTGCGCGAGATGGCGTCGAGCGCGCCGTCGACGACGGCGATCGCGTCGGCCTCGCTCGGCCACGAGCGGCGCAGCACCGCGGCGAGCGCCGGCAGCACGGGCTCGTCCTGGTAGCTGCCGACGTCGGCGCGGGCCGAGATGCGCGAGATCGCCGGTCCGAGCGAGGGCAGCAGCAGGGGGTCGGGCGTGCCGCGCGACAGGTCGAGCCGCACCGGATCGTCGGGCGCCGCCATGCCGCGCATGCGCGTCGCCGGTCCGTCGGCGGCGCCGCGCCGCACGAAGCTCCCCGCGCGGCCCCGCGACTCGATGAGCCCGGCGCGCGCGAGCGCCTGCCAGGCCTGGCTGACGGTGGCGGGGCTCACCCCCAGTTCGGAGGCCAGCTCGCGCACCGTCGGCAGGCGCACCCCGCCGCCGAGCTCCCCGCTGTTCACCAGTCGTGCCAGGTCTCCGGCGATGCCGCGAGGCGTCGTGTCGTCGAAGGGGGCGAGCGATCTCAGCTCGGAGACGTCCATGCGAAGAGCAGATCCCACCATTGCCTCCTCACGCAGCACGCGACAGGATGTTTAACCACCACGTCACAGACTGAAACATAAGGGAAATGTTCACGCCGAAGAATAACAGAACGGGTCGCAAGCCCCGTTCGGCACTCGCCGTCGGCCCCCGGCCGACGTCGATCCTCGGCACCACTGCTCGGCGTCGCGGCACGCGAGACAGGCACTAGCTCCACGGCCTGTCCAGCGGGCGGCAACGGCGCCGACCGATTCAGGAGGCAACATGACGATCGTTCGAGCGGCCATCACCCAGACGACCTGGACGGGCGACAAGGAGTCGATGCTCGACAAGCACGAGCAGTTCGCCCGGCAGGCCAAGGAGCAGGGCGCCCAGGTGATCTGCTTCCAAGAGCTGTTCTACGGTCCGTACTTCGGCATCACGGAGGACGTGAAGTACTACGACTACGCCGAGCCCGCCGACGGTCCCATCGTGCAGCGCTTCGCGAAGCTCGCGAAGGAGCTCGGCATGGTCGTGATCCTCCCGATCTACGAGGAGGAGCAGCCCGGCGTCTATTACAACACCGCGGTCGTCGTCGACGCCGACGGCGAGATCCTCGGCAAGTACCGCAAGCACCACATCCCGAACCTCGACAAGTTCTGGGAGAAGTTCTACTTCCGCCCCGGCAACCTCGGCTACCCGGTGTTCAACACCGCCGTCGGCCCGGTGGGCGTCTACATCTGCTACGACCGGCACTTCCCCGAGGGATGGCGCGAGCTCGGCCTCAACGGCGCGCAGATCGTGTTCAACCCCAACGCCACCAAGCCCGCGCTCTCCAACCGCCTGTGGGAGATCGAGCAGCCGGCTGCCGCCGCCGCCAACGGCTACTTCGTCGCCGCGCCCAACCGCGTCGGCAAGGAGGACAACGAGTACGGCGAACTCGCCGTGACCTTCTACGGCAAGAGCCAGTTCGTCGACCCGCGGGGCAACCTCGTCGGCGAGTACGGCTCGGAGGACCATGAGGAGGTCGTCGTCCGCGACCTCGACCTCGACCTCATCCGCGAGGTGCGCAACACCTGGCAGTTCTACCGCGACCGCCGACCCGACTCCTACACGTCCATCCCGAGGCCGTGACGACGAGTCGCGAAGGAGCGAGACATGACGACCACCCTCATCTCCGGCGGCACCGTGGTGAGCGCGACCGGCCGCGTCGAGGCCGACGTGCTCGTCGACGGCGAGCGCATCGTCGCCGTCCTGCAGCCCGGCAGTCCGCTCATGGGCACGGATGTCGCGGCATCCGTCGACCGCGTCGTCGACGCCACCGGGAAGTACGTGATCCCCGGCGGCATCGACGCGCACACGCACATGCAGCTGCCGTTCGGCGGCACCGAGGCATCCGACACCTTCGAGTCGGGCACCCGGGCCGCGGCGCACGGCGGCACGACCTCGATCATCGACTTCGCCGTGCAGACGTACGGCCAGCGCATCGAGGACGGCCTGGCCGCCTGGCACGAGAAGGCCGGCGGCAACTGCGCGATCGACTACGGATTCCACCAGATCGTGGGCGACGTGCACGAGGCGTCCCTCGCGGCCATGCGCAAGCTCCCCGACGAGGGCATCACGAGCTTCAAGATGTTCATGGCCTACCCGGGCGTCTTCTACTCGGACGACGCGCAGATCCTCAAGGCCATGCAGGTCTCGCGCGACACCGGGCTGCTCACGATGATGCACGCCGAGAACGGTCCCGCGATCGACGTGCTCGCGCAGCAGCTCGTCGACCAGGGCAAGACCGACCCGTACTACCACGGCATCGCCCGCGCCTGGGAGATGGAGGAGGAGGCCACGCACCGCGCGATCATGCTCGCGAAGGTCACCGGTGCGCCGCTGTACGTGGTGCACGTCTCGGCGAAGCAGGCGGTCGAGCAGCTCGCGTGGGCGCGCGACCGCGGCCAGAACGTCTACGGCGAGACCTGCCCGCAGTACCTGTACCTCTCGCTGGAGGACCAGCTCGGCGCGAGGAGCGACGAGTGGGGCGCGTTCGAGGGCGCGAAGTGGGTGTGCTCGACGCCGCTCCGCAGCCGCGCCGAGGGCCACCAGGACTCGATGTGGCAGGCGCTGCGCACCAACGACCTGCAGATGGTCTCGACCGATCACTGCCCGTTCTGCATGAAGGACCAGAAGGAGCTCGGGCTCGGCGACTTCCGGAAAATCCCGAACGGCATCGGGTCGATCGAGCACCGGATGGACCTCATGTACCAGGGCGTCGTGACGGGCGAGATCACGCTCGAGCGGTGGGTCGAGCTCACGAGCACGACCCCGGCTCGGATGTTCGGGCTCTACGGCACCAAGGGCGTCATCCAGCCCGGCGCCGACGCCGACATCGTCGTGTACGACCCGAACGGCCACACGTCGATCGGCCTCGAGAAGACCCACCACATGAACATGGACTACTCGGCGTGGGAGGGCTACGAGATCGACGGCAAGGTCGACACGGTCATGAGCCGCGGCAAGGTCGTCGTCGAGAACGACACCTACGTCGGCGCCAAGGGCGACGGGCGCTTCCTCAAGCGCGGACTCAGCCAGTACCTCATCTAAGGAGCGAGATGGAATTCGGAGCGGTCCTGCAGACCAACCCCCCGGCATCGCGGACCATCCAGCTCGCGAAGCTCGCCGAGGTGCACGGCTTCAGCCACGTGTGGACGTTCGACTCGCACATCCTCTGGCAGGAGCCCTACGTCATCTACAGCCAGATCCTCGCGCAGACCCGGCGCATCAAGGTCGGGCCGTTCGTGACGAACCCGGCGACGCGCGACTGGACGGTCACGGCATCCGTCTTCGCGACCCTCAACGAGATGTTCGGCAACCGCACGGTGTGCGGCATCGGCCGCGGCGACTCGGCGGTGCGCGTCACGAACGGCAAGCCGACGACGATGACCGAGCTGCGCGAGTCGATCCACGTGATCCGCGAGCTCGGCAACTCTCGGTCGGTCGAGTACCACGGCGCGAACATCCGGTTCCCGTGGAGCACGGGGTCCGAGCTCGAGGTGTGGGTCGCCGCGTACGGTCCCATGGCGCTCCGCGTCGCGGGCGAGGTGGGCGACGGGTTCATCCTGCAGCTGGCCGACCTCGACATCGCCGAGTGGATGATCAAGACCGTCCGCGACGCCGCCGAGAAGGTCGGCCGCGACCCGATGTCGGTGAAGTTCTGCGTCGCCGCGCCCATGTACATCGGCGACGACTGGTCGCACATGCGCGACCAGTGCCGGTGGTTCGGCGGGATGGTGGGCAACCACGTCGCCGACATCGTCGCCAAGTACGGCGCGCACGGCACGGTGCCCGACGCGCTCACCGACTACATCCGGGGTCGCGAGGGGTACGACTACAACACCCACGGCAGGGCCGAGAACGACCACGTCGACTTCGTGCCGGACGAGATCGTCGAGCGGTTCTGCGTGCTCGGCTCGGCCGACCAGCACATCCGGAAGCTGAAGGCCCTCGCCGAGCTGGGCGTCGACCAGTTCGCCGGCTACCTCCAGCACGACAACAAGGAGGAGACGCTGCGGGTCTACGGCGAGACCGTGATCCCGGCGCTCTCCGAGCACGTCGCGGCGAAGTCATGACCGGCACCGGTGGTCGAGTGGCGAGCCGCGAAGCGCCTCGCGTGTCGAGTCCTGCGGAGACCGAGGCGGAGGCCCCGGTACGCTCGCCGGGACTCGCTGCCCGACCACCGACGAGCCGCTCGCGCCGCGCGGGCCGGACCGCCGCGGTCTGGGCCTGGGGGCTCGCCGGCATCCTCGTGATCGCCCTCCTCTGGGAGGCCTACAAGCTCCTCGCGCCCGACGACGGCGTGGTCATCGGCGACACGCGGGTGCTCCCCCGGTCGACCGACCTCGCCATGCCGCACGTCTGGGACATGCTGTCCCGGCTCGCGGAACCCGTCACGCGCTCGCCGTCGGCGCAGCCGCTCTGGCTCGTGGTGCTCCTCGCGGCGCTCACGACGCTCGGCATCGCCGCAGCCGGATGGCTCGTGGGCGTCGTCGTCGGCATCGGCCTCGCGCTCGTCATGCAGCGCTGGCGGATCGCCGAATGGGGGCTGCTGCCCTGGATCGTGCTCAGCCAGACGGTGCCGCTCATCGCGTTCGCCCCCGTCGTCAAGAGCTGGGGCTCGCGCGTCGAGGTCGGCTCGTTCGAGTGGCAGGACTGGATGTCGGTGGCGCTCATCGCGAGCTACCTCGCGTTCTTCCCGATCGCGATCGGCGCCCTCAAGGGGCTGCAGTCGCCCGACCGGATGCACACGGAGCTCATGCAGTCCTACGCGGCCGGCTACTGGCAGACGCTCGTCAAGCTCCGGTTCCCGGCCGCCGTGCCCTACCTGCTGCCCGCGCTCCGGCTCGGCGCGGCGAACGCGGTCATCGGCGCCGTCGTCGCCGAGGTCTCGACGGGCCTCCAGGGGGGCATCGGCCGCATCCTCATCCAGTTCGCCGGACAGGCCTCCGGCGACCCCGCCAAGGCGTGGGGCCCGATCTTCGGCGCCATCCTGCTCGGCCTCGTCGCCGCCGGCTCGGTCGCGGTGCTCGGCGTGATCCTCAAGAACTACCGACGATCGGAGGAGTCCGCATGACGGACGTGCAGCACTCGGGGTCTCGAGGGCCTCGACCGGCAGGGGAAGTCCGGCCCGCGGCGTCGCCGGCCGCCGTCGAGGTGCGGGCCGTCGACAAGGTGTTCGAGACGCGCACCGGCCAGGTGCACGCGCTCGAGGCCATCGACCTCTCGATCGCGCCGGGCGAGTTCGTCTCGCTCATCGGCCCGAGCGGATGCGGCAAGTCGACGCTCATGCGCCTCGTCGCCGACCTCGACCAGCCGAGCGGCGGCACGCTCACCGTCTTCGGCAAGTCCGCGAAGCAGGCCCGGCTCGACCAGGACTACGGCATCGCGTTCCAGCAGGCGGGCCTCCTGCCGTGGCGCACGGTCGCCGCGAACGTCGCCCTTCCGCTCGAGCTGCACGGGGCGGCATCCGCCGACCGCCGGAGCCGCGTCGCGCACCTGCTCGAGATGGTCGGCCTGTCGGACTTCGCCGACCGCTACCCCGACCAGCTGTCCGGCGGCATGCAGCAGCGCGTGGCGATCGCGCGCGCGCTCGCCGAGCAGCCCCGGCTGCTGCTCATGGACGAGCCGTTCGGCGCACTCGACGAGATGACGCGCGAGAAGATGCAGACCGAGCTCGTGCGCATCTCGGCCGAGACCGGCGCCGCGGTCGTGTTCGTGACGCACTCGATCCCCGAGGCGGTCTTCCTCTCCGACCGCGTCGTCGTGATGTCGCCGCGGCCGGGTCGAATCCAGCAGGTCGTGCCCATGCGCCTCGGCGCCGAGGCCGAGCGGGCCGCCCGGACCGAGGAGCTCCGCGAGGAGCGCGCCTTCTTCGACATGGTCACCGCGGTGCGCGAGGCGCTGCACGGCGGCGCCCCCGCGCCATCCGTGCCCCGCGGGGTGGAGAATCGCTGATGACCGCCACGACCGCCGGACGCCCGAGCCGCATGAGCCCCCGCACCGAGGCGACGCTGCGCATCGTCGCGCCCATCGCGGTCGGGCTGATCGTGCTGGGGCTGTGGCAGTTCCTGGTCAGCGTGGTCGGGGTCTCCGACTACCTGCTGCCGAGCCCCGCGTCGATCATCGAGGAGTTCGTCGAGTTCTGGCCGTCGATCGTCTCCGCGACGATCGTCACCGGCACCAACGCGCTCATCGGCCTCATCGTCGGATCGCTGCTCGGCATCCTGCTCGCGGCCGTCGCCGCGCGCTGGAAGGTCGTCGACCGCATGAGCGCGCCGGTCGTGGCCGCGCTCGCCGTCGTGCCGATCGTCGCCCTCGCCCCCGTGCTCAACTCGATGTTCGGTGCCGACAGCCAGTTCGGCCGGCAGGCGATCGCCGCGCTGGCCTCGTTCGTGCCGGTGTTCATCAACACCCTCCGCGGGTTCCGGCAGACCGCGCCCGTGCACCGGGACCTCATGAAGGCGTACGCCGCGAGCCCGCAGCAGGTGCTGCGCAGCCTCACGCTGCCGACCGCCGTCCCGTTCGTGCTCACCGGCATCCGGATCGCCTCGTCGCTCGCGGTCATCTCCGCCCTCGTCGCCGAGTACTTCGGCGGGCCGCGCGGCGGCCTGGGCGCGCTCATCTCGACGTCGGCCGCGTCGAGCGCCTACGCCCGGGCCTGGGCGTACGTCCTCGCGTCCATCGCGCTCGGCCTGGCGTTCTACCTCGTCACCCTCGGACTCGAACGGCTCGTGCTGCGCCGCGGACCGGCCGGAGGTGCGCGATGACGCGCACCCGGCCGGCCCCGCGGCATCCGCTCGCCCGCACCGCCCACCACGCGGTCCGGCACAGGCGTCCCCGCCCTGCAGGGGATGGCACCACCAGCACCACCGCACGCACCGAGAACCAGGAAGGACCGACATGAAGCACAGCACACGCCGCGGACTCGCGGCCGGAGCGTTCGCCGTCTCGGCGGCACTGCTCCTCTCCGCCTGCGCCGGAGGCGGGGACGACTCGGGCGACGGCGGCGACGCCGGAGGCGGCGGAGGCGGCGACCTCACGCCCGTCAAGCTCCAGCTCCAGTGGCTCCCGCAGGGCCAGTTCGCCGGCTACTTCGCCGCCGTCGAGAACGGCTACTTCGAGGAGGAGGGCCTCGAGGTCGAGATCATCCCGTCCGGCGGCGACATCGTGCCGCAGGACGCGCTCGCCAACGGCGACGTCGACTACGCGATCGCCTGGGTGCCGAAGGTGCTCGGCTCGATCGAGCAGGGCGCCAACCTCACCAACATCGCGCAGATCTTCCAGCGCTCGGGCACGCTCCAGGTGTCGTGGGCGGACTCCGACATCGAGTCGGTGGCCGACTTCGAGGGCAAGAAGATCGGCTCGTGGGGCTTCGGCAACGAGTGGGAGATCTTCGCCGCCATGGCCGCCGAGGGACTCGACTCCTCGACCGTCGAGATCATCACGCAGGACTTCAACATGAACGCGTTCCTGCAGGGCGACATCGACGCGGCCCAGGCGATGACCTACAACGAGTACGCGCAGCTGCTCGAGACGGTCGACCCCGACACCGGCGAGCTCTACACCGAGGACGACTTCAACGTCATCAGCTACCAGGACACCGTCGGCGCCATGCTGCAGGACGCGATCTGGGCCGACACGGAGCGTCTCGAGAGCGACGAGGAGTACCAGGAGACGACGGTCGCGTTCCTCAAGGCCGTCATCAAGGGCTGGGCGTTCGTGCGCGACAATCCCGAGGAGGCATCCGAGATCACCATCGCGGCCGGCTCCGGCTGGGGCCCGAGCCACGAGCTGTGGATGGTCAACGAGACCAACAAGCTCATCTGGCCGGCCGAGAACGGCATCGGCGTGATCGACGAGGAGGCCTGGAACCAGACCGTCGAGGGCGCGCTGTCGGCCGTGAACGAGTCGGGTGCGAGCCCCATCACCGAGGAGCCGCCCGCATCCGCGTGGACGAACGAGTACATCGAGCAGGCCATCGTGGAGCTCGGCGACGAGGTCGACACCACGGGCGAGTCCTTCGAGCCCATCGAGGTCACCCTCAACGAGGGCGGCAACTAGCAGGAGCATCCGGTGGTCGAGTAGCGAGCGCAGCGAGCGCATCGAGACCCGGGTCTCGACACGGGCCTACTCGACCACCGGACCGACACGGAAGGGCAGCGACGCCATGACCGACAACCTCACCGAAGGGCTCGACCAGCTCGCCCGCGAGCTCGACGCCGGGCACGTGTTCCACTCGTGGTCGGCGCAGGGCAGCCCGCCGCAGCTCGTCATCGCGAGCGGTCGCGGCACGACCGTCTGGGACCACGCGGGCCGGGAGTACCTCGACTTCTCGAGCCAGCTCGTGAACGTCAACATCGGCCACCAGCATCCGGCCGTCGTGCAGGCGATCACGGAGCAGGCGGGACTGCTCGCCACGGTCGCGCCCTCGGCCGTGAACCTGGCGCGCGGCGAGGCGGCCAAGCGCGTCGTCGCCCGCGCCCCCGAGGGGCACTCCAAGGTCTTCTTCACGAACGGCGGCGCCGACGCCAACGAGAACGCGATCCGGATGGCGCGGCTGCACACCGGCCGCGACACGGTCCTGTCGACGTACCGCTCGTACCACGGCAACACGGGCGCCGCGATCGTCGCGACGGGCGACTGGCGTCGCGTGCCGAACAACTTCGCGCGCGGGCACGTGCACTTCTTCGGCCCGTACCTCTACCGCTCGGAGTTCTGGGCGACGACGCCCGAGGAGGAGTCGGAGCGCGCCCTGCGGCACCTGCGCCGCGTGATCGAGGCGGAGGGGCCGGCGTCGATCGCCGCGGTCCTCATCGAGACGGTGCCGGGCACCGCGGGCGTGCTCATCCCGCCGCCCGGGTACCTCGCCGGCGTGCGCGAGCTGTGCGATCGGCACGGCATCGTGCTCATCCTCGACGAGGTCATGGCGGGCTTCGGCCGCACCGGACGCTGGTTCGCGTTCGACGGATACGACGTGACGCCCGACCTCATCACCTTCGCCAAGGGCGTGAACTCGGGCTATGTGCCCGCGGGCGGCGTCGTCATCAGCGACGAGATCGCGGCCGACTTCGACGAGCGCGTCTTCCCCGGCGGACTGACGTACTCGGGCCACCCGCTCGCGATGGCGTCGATCGTCGCCGCGCTCGACGCGATGGAGTCCGAGGGCATCGTCGACCACGCCCGCGAGGTCGGCGCCGAGGCCATCGCACCCGCGCTGTCGGAGCTGGCCGAGAAGCATCGCGTCATCGGCGAGGTCCGCGGCGAGGGCGTGTTCTGGGCGATGGAGCTCGTGGCCGATCCCGAGACGCGCGAGCCCCTTCCCGCCGCCGAGATGGGGCGCATCAAGGGGGCGCTCGTCGAGCGCGGTCTGCTGCCCTTCATCGCCGACAACCGCATCCACGTGGTGCCGCCGTGCGTCGTCACCGCCGACGAGGTCGCGCAGGCGGCCGCGATCTACGACGAGGTGCTCGGCACCGTCGCCGTGTGAGGCGGATGCCGCGGCATCCGTTGACCCACCCACCCTGCGAAGACCCGGACACTCGACCGAGAGGAACGAGACCATGACCGACACGACCACCGACCAGGCCACGCGCGACGGCGCGCCCGCCGCCGAGGTGCTCGACCACTGGATCGACGGCGCCCCCGCCGCCGGCGCGTCCGAGCGCACCGGGCCCGTCTACGACCCGGCTCGCGGCGTCGTGCAGCGCGAGGTGCGCTACGCGACCGCCGACGACGTGGATGCCGCGGTGCAGGCCGCCGCACGCGCGTTCCCGATGTGGCGCGACACCTCCATCGCGAAGCGCCAGCAGGTGATGTTCAAGTTCCGCGAGCTGCTCGCCGCGCGCTCGACCGAGCTCGCCGCGATCCTCACGAGCGAGCACGGCAAGGTCACCTCCGACGCGCTCGGCGAGATCGCGCGCGGCCTCGAGGTCGTCGAGCTCGCGTGCGCGATGCCCGAGTACACCAAGGGCGAGTACTCCGAGAACGCCTCGTCGGGCGTCGACGTCTACACCGTGCGCCAGCCGCTCGGCGTCGTCGGCATCATCAGCCCGTTCAACTTCCCGGCCATGGTGCCGCTGTGGTTCTTCCCGCTCGCGGTCGCGACGGGCAACACGGTCGTGCTGAAGCCCTCCGAGAAGGACCCGTCGGCGTCCGTGTGGCTCGCGCGCCTGCTGCAGGAGGCCGGCCTGCCCGACGGCGTGTTCAACGTCGTGCACGGCGACAAGGTCGCGGTCGACGCGCTGCTCGAGCACCCGACGGTGCGGGCGATCTCGTTCGTCGGGTCGACGCCCATCGCGAAGTACATCTACGAGCACGGCACGGCCGCCGGCAAGCGCGTGCAGGCCCTGGGCGGGGCGAAGAACCACATGCTGGTGCTGCCCGACGCCGACCTCGACCTGGCCGCGGATGCCGCGGTGAACGCGGGGTTCGGCTCGTCGGGCGAGCGCTGCATGGCCATCTCGGTCGTGCTCGCGGTCGACACGGTGGCCGACGCGTTCGTCGACAAGGTGCGCGAGCGGATGGCGACGCTCACCGTGGGCGACGGCACGCGCGGCACCGACATGGGTCCGCTCATCACGCGCGAGCACCGCGACAAGGTCGCCGGGTACGTCGACACCGCCCGCACGGACGGCGCCGAGGTCGTCGTCGACGGGCGCGAGCACCGCATCGACGGCGAGGCCGACGGCTTCTGGATGGGGCCGACCCTGTTCGACAAGGTGCCCGTCTCGTCGTCCGTGTACCGCGACGAGATCTTCGGACCCGTGCTCTCGGTCGTGCGCGTCGAGGGCTACGAGGACGGCCTGCGGATCATCAACGACTCCCGCTACGGCAACGGCACGGCCATCTTCACCAACGACGGCGGCGCCGCGCGTCGCTTCCAGCGCGAGGTGACGGTGGGCATGGTCGGCATCAACGTGCCGATCCCCGTACCGGTCGGCTACCACTCGTTCGGCGGATGGAAGGACTCCCTGTTCGGCCACGCGAAGGCGTACGGCCCGCGCGGGTTCGACTTCTACACGCAGGAGAAGGCGATCACGTCGCGCTGGCTCGATCCGAGCCACGGGGGGCTGAACCTGGGCTTCCCGCAGCACGACTGACCCGCTGGAGTCCCGTTTCCGCGATGGAGTCGCGGTTGTTCCGGCCCTCCACCGCAGAAGCGGTACTCGGTCGCGCCGGCGCGCGGCGCGCGGCGCGCGGCGCGCGGCGGCCGGGGCGGTCAGGCGAGCGCGTCGCGCACCATGCGGAGGGCGGCGAGCACGGTCTGCTCGACGACGGCCGACGGGTCGCCGTCGAACCGCCACGCGGCATCCGTCACGCCCTCCGCGGTACGGACCGCGGCGTAGACGGTGCCCGGCGGCAGGCCCTCCTCGGGGTCCGGGCCGCCCACGCCCGTCACGGCCACGACCACATCCGCCCCGAGCACGTCGGCCGCGCCCGTCGCGAGCTCGCGCGCGCACTGCGGCGTCAGCACAGACTCGGCCGTCACGCCGAGCACCTCCCGCTTGACCCGTTCGGCGTAGGCGACGACGCCCCCCGCGAACCACTCGGACGCCTGCTCGCCGCGCCCCAACGCGCTCGCGATCGCGCCCGAGGTGAGGGACTCGGCTGCGGCGACCGTGGCGGACCGGTCGCGCGCGAGCCGGCCGATCTCGTCGGTCAGGGACTGGAGGTCGTCGTCGGTCATGGGCCCATCGTGCCCGGCGGATGCCGCGCCGTCAGCGGGTTGACGGGCCGGCCGCTTCAGTGCCTGCCGGTCGACGCCGCGAACGCGGCGACCGCGCGGCGCGCGTACGGCGTCTCGATGGCGGCGCCGATCGTCCGCGCCTCGTCGTCCAGCGCGTCCTGGAACGGGCGCCCGAGCCCCGAGTGCATGAGCCGCTTGGTCTGGCCGAAGGCGGCCGTGGGGCCCGTGAGCCAGGCGGATGCGACGGCGCGGGCCCGCGCGTCGAGCTCGTCGGGCGCGACGACCTCGGCGACGAGGCCCCACTCGAGCGCCTCGGCGGCGGTCAGGGTCCGCGAGGTGAGCGTGAGCTCGAGGGCGCGGCGGACGCCGACGGCCTCGGGCAGGAGGGTGCTGACGCCGCAGTCGGGCGTGAGCCCGATGTCGGAGTAGCGGCTCGCGAAGGTCGCGCGATCGGAGGCGATGACGAGGTCGGCGACGAGCATGAACCCGAGCCCGCCGCCCGCGACGGGCCCCTGCACGGCGGCGACGACGGGCTTGGTGCTCTCGCGGAGGACCCGATGCCCGTCGTGGATCCGGTCGGCGAGGTGCCGCACGATCGCGCCGGCGGCCTCGTCGCCGCTGCCGGCGAGCTCGGACATCGCCACGACGTCGCCGCCGGCGCAGAACGCGCGGCCGTTGGCGTCGAACAGCACGGCGCCGATGTCGTCGCGCTCGACGATCTCGTGAGCCAGTCGCTGCCAACGCGCGATCGCGTCGGGGTCGACGGCGTTGAGCCGGGCGGGCCGGTTGAGCGTGAGGTGCGCCAGGCCGTCGCGCACGTCGAAGAGGATCACGTCGTCGGGCATCCTCGGATGCTACGCCACGCGTGTCGTATGCCGCTCCTAGTATGCGAGCGTGCTGACCGAGACGCTCCACCGCGCCGCCGTCGACCTCGGTCGCCGGCTGGGCACGCGCGTGCCGCTCGGCCTGGCCGAGGTCGCGGTCCGCGAGACGGTCGCCCGTGCGGCGACCGTGGCTGCGCCGCGCATCGTGGCCGACGCCGGGCCGCCGCGAGCGCGCACCTGGTGGTGGTGGATCGGGTACGGCGGCGCCTGGGTCGTGGCGTTCGGCGCGACGCTGTCCCTGGCCGAGCGGCCGGGATTCCCCGTGCCCCTCGCGGCGGGCCCGATCGCGTTCGCGGCCCTGCTGGCGCTCGCGGCCGGCGTGCTCGCGATCGTCCAGCGCTGGGTGCGCGAGTCGCACGCCGAGCGGGCCGCGCTGCTCGCACGGGCCGTGGTCGCCGTCGCGACTCGGGCGGGGGTCGACGAGGCGGTGCTCCCCGGGCGCTCGGAGCCCGTGTGGCCGCTCCCGGTGGCCTGGCCGCGGCCCGGCCCCCAGCCCTACGGCGTCTCGCACCGGGGGGCCGAGCTGCTCGTGGCCGACTGGATGCGGCACCTCGGCGCGACGGACGCCGAGGCGACCCGCTTCACCGGCGACGGCGGCGTCGACGTGGCGAGCGCGCACTGGATCGCCCAGGTCAAGAACCTGGCGGAGCGCACGACCGTCCCCGTGGCGCAGGTGCGCGAGCTCGCCGGCGTCGCGGCGCACGACGGCCGTCGTGCCCTGTTCTTCACCTCGGGCGCGTACTCTCCCGGCGGCGTGGCCTTCGCCGACCGTGCCGGACTCGCCCTCTTCGAGTACCACGCCGAGGGTGGGGCGCTCCGTGCGGCCAACGCGCACGCGCGGCTGATGGTCACCGAAGGTCTGCGGCCGCCCGCGTGAGTCCGGGCCCGCTAGGCGGCGGAGCCTGCGCTCGGCGCGGGCTCGCCGCCTCCGCGGGCAGGGGGCGCGTACGACCGCTCGAGTCGCGCCGCCCGGTCGACCAGCACCTCGAGCACGGTCCGCACGGCGAGGCGCTCGGCGACATCCGGCCGCACCAGCGCGAAGATCCGGCGAACGGATGCCACGCCGCGGAGCGGCTTGAGCACGAGCCCCTCGGGCAGCACGCCCGAGGTGTACCGCGGCACGAACGCGACGCCGAGGCCGGCGCCGATGAACGCCTCGACGATGCGCATGTCGCTGAACCGCTGGCTGATCTCGACCCGCTTGCCCCCGGCCTGCTCGATGGCGTGCAGGATCCGCTCGAAGGGGAAGCCGGGCGGCACGCCGAGCCAGGTCTCCTCGACGAGGTCGGCCGGCGTGAGGTGCGTCCGGGCGGCCAGGCGATGGTCGGCGGGGATGCCGATGTCGAGCGGTTCGGTGAGCAGCGGCACCGCGCGGAGGCCGCGGCCGCCCCACGGCAGTTCGCCCGGCATGGTGTGGGCGAGCACGATGTCGTAGTCGTTCGTGAGGTCGGGGAACTCCGCGAGCCCGGGATCGAGATCGGTGGCGCGGACGACGAGTCCGGCGACGGAGGCGAGATCGCGGAGCACGGCGGGCAGGAGCGACGCGCCGACCGTGGGGAACGTGAGCAGGGAGACCTCGCCGCTCGGGTGGTTGCGGAACTCGTCCCACAGCGCCGACGCGCGCTCGAGGGCGATGGCGACCTCGGTCGCGGAGCGCGCGAGCGCCTGGCCGGCGCTCGTGAGCGCGATGCCCCGGCCCACGCGCTCGGTCAGCGGCATCCCCGCCTCGCGCTCGAGCACCTTCAGCTGCTGCGAGACCGCGGACGGCGTGCGGCCGGTCGCCTCGGCGACCGCGGTCACGCTCCCGCGTTCGGCCAGTTCGCGGAGGAGGTCGAGCCGGTTCACATCCATGTAGTCACGCTACATGATCACTGTAGTTCGGTCAGATTGTGCTGAAGGGTTAGAACGGTCACAATTGAGGAGTCGGACACGTGCAAGGGCGCACCGAGTCGCCCGACATTCCAACGAACTCCTTGAAAGGAACCGCCGTGTTCAGCCTCACCGTCCTCCTCGTCAGCGTCTCCATCGTCGGCATCGTCGGCTCGCTCCTCGTCACGGCCCGCGACGGATACCGTCGCCAGCCGCGCGAGACGTTCGCGCGCACCGTCTGAGTCGCGCGTCCGCGGAGCCGCCCGGCTCCGATGCAGGGCCGCCGCGCGGGGGAGGGACACCCCGCGGGGCGGCCCTTCGTCGTTCCGGGCCCGCCTCGACATCCGTCGCGGTCGCGGATAGCGTGACGACACCCCGGGGGCTCGGGGTCCCGCCCGGCGCCCCGCGAGACGACGGAGCGAGCGGATGCCGATCACCCCGACCCCACCACACGTGCCCGACGACGCCGATCGGACGGTGCACGACCCCGCGCTGCTGCGCACGTTCCTCCTCGGCCTCGCCGAGGGGATGACCGCGTCCGCCGAATCGGTCGACCGCATCCGCACCGACGTCGTGCAGATCGCCCGGGCGTACGGCCTGCAGGACGTCGACCTCGTCGTGCTGCCGACCATCGCCTTCGTGCAGACCGGCCGAGGCGACACGGCACGTGTCGCGCTCAAGTCGGTCCGGGCGTCGTTCCGCTTCGACCAGATCGCCGAGATGGGACGACTGCTGCGCCGAGCCCGCGCCGCCGAGATCTCGCCGGGCGAGGGCATCCGCCGCCTGAACGAGATCGGCGCGATGCCGCCGAGCCGCCACTGGTTCATGCGGACGCTCGGCCATGCGATCCTCACCGCCGGCCTCGCGCTGCTGCTCGCACCGAGCTGGCAGGCCGCCGTGGTCGGCTTCGGGCTCGGTGCGCTGATCGGCGCGGCCAAGCTCGTGCGCTCGCAGACGCTCCTGCTCGTGCTGCCGATCGTCGCGTCGTTCGCGTGCGCGCTCATCGTCTTCCTCCTCGCGCCCCACGTGGAGCTCGGCGACCCCCTCAGGGTCCTGATCGCGCCGCTGGCGACCTTCCTGCCCGGGGCACTGCTCACGACCGGGGTGCGCGAGCTCGCGGCGGGCCAGATGGTCGCCGGCACCTCGCGGCTCGGCACCGGCTTCGTGCAGCTCGGCCTGCTCGCCTTCGGCATCCTCTCGGCCGGCACGATCGTCGGCGTGGGCGGCGAGGACTACATGCCCCTCGACGCGTCGACCACGCTGCCGTGGTGGGTGGCCGGCATCGGCCTCGCGCTGTACGGGCTCGGCAACTACCTCCACTTCGCCGCACCGGGTCGGAGCTACGGCTGGGTGCTCCTCGCGCTCGTCGTGGCCTACGGCGCCCAGCAGCTCGGTGCGCTGGCGTTCGGGTCCTCCGTGAGCGGCCTCATCGGCGCGCTCGCGGTCACGCCCTTCGTGCTCTGGGTCGAGGACCTGCGCCGCGGGGGAGTGCCGTCGCAGATGATCTTCCTGCCCGCCTTCTGGGTGCTCGTGCCCGGGGCCTCCGGCCTCATCGGCGTCACCGAGGGCGCCGTCGCGGCAACCGCGGGCATCGCGGACTTCTCCGCCGCCTTCGTCACGGTCATGTCGATCTCGCTCGGCGTGCTCATCGGCTCGGCGCTGTACCGGTTCGTCCGCCGCAGCGCCGAGGAGATCTCGGAGTTCCACATCGACCTGCCGACGGTGCTCGCGCCGTCCGACGAACCCATGCTGACGCGCATCGCGGAGGCCACGACGACGCGGTCGTCGCGGCGACGGGCTGCCGAGGAGCGCGACTCCGGCGCATGAGCGGTCGGCGGGATCGACCCCGCGGCACCCAGGGACCACGACGTAGAGTATTCGGGTGACTTCCCGGAACCCCCAGTCCGCCGAGGCCCGCCGACAGCTCATCGAGTACATCTCGAGCGAGGCGGTGTTCCACGGCGACTTCACCCTCACCAGCGGCAAGCGGGCGTCGTACTACGTCGACCTGCGCAAGGTGAGCCTCGATCACCGCGTCGCGCCGCTGATCGGCCAGGTCATGCTCGACCTCATCGCCGAGGTTCCGGATGTCGCCGCAGTGGGCGGCATGACGATGGGCGCCGACCCCATCGCCACCGCCGTCCTCCACCAGGGTGCGGCCCGCGGCCTCGCCTACGACGCCTTCGTCGTCCGCAAGGAGCCGAAGGACCACGGCCGCGGCAGGCAGGTCGAGGGCCCGGACGTCGCGGGACGGCGCGTGATCGTCCTCGAGGACACCTCCACGACCGGCGGCTCGCCCCTCAAGGCCATCGAGGCCCTGCGCGCCGTGGGTGCCGAGGTCGCTGCGGTCGCCGTCGTCGTCGACCGCGACACTGGCGCACGCGAGGTCATCGAAGCCGCGGGGGTTCCGTACCTCGCGGCAATCGGATTGAAGGATCTGGGACTCTCATGAACGGACGCGACGGACGCTACGACTCGGGCGACATGAACGACGCCGACTGGCTGCTCAGCCAGTTGGGCAGCGGACGTCGCCCGGACCTCGAGGGCCGTCAGGCCCCGCCGCAGCCCGTCGCGCCGCCGCCGCAGCACCAGCCCGCCGATCCCGTCTCGCCGCCCCCCACGGAGCGGCCGCGTCGCCGGAGCGAGGAGTCGCTCGAATGGTTCTCCCTGGCCGAGGGCCAGGCCGAGTCGGATGCGGCGACCCGAGCCCTCCCCGTCGTGGGCGAGCCGTACCAGCGTCGTGACGAGCCGCAGCGCCCGCCCGCACCGGCATGGGAACCGCAGGCGCCGGCGTGGAACCAGCCGCCGGCCTGGGACGACCGGCGGCCGCCGGTGCCGCCCCGCGAGGACCCGCGCGACCGGCTCACCTCGGTCGAGCCGCCCGTGGGCGCCCCGGTGCCGCCTGCGTTCGGAGGCCCCGCGGCGCCGCCGCCGCCCGCCGCCCCGCCGCCCGGCCCGGTCACCCCGCCGGCGAACTTCGCGCTCACGTGGGGCGAGCAGCGGCCCCTCGGCACCGAGGACGACCTGCGCGCGGCGTTCCGCCAGCTGTCGGATCCGCCCGGACCGGTGCCGCCGTCGCCGCCCGTCGCCCGCCAGTCGTTCACGCCGGCCGTGCCGCCGACGGGAGCCGCCTTCCCACCCGCGCGCACCGACTTCGATGACGAGCTCTGGTCCGCGTTGCACGAGGAGTCGCCGCGATCCGATCCCGGACCGCGCGACTGGGAGTCGTACGACGACAACCGGGGCTACTCCGACGAGCAGGCGTACGCCGACGCCTCGGGCCAGCAGTCCTACGGGGACGAGCGCGGATTCTCGCCCGACTGGTACGCCGACGATTCGCAGTACCGCGCCGAGGGCCCGGGCGGGCAGACGCCGCAGGCGGATGCGCCGTTCGATCCGCGCGTGTTCGAGGAGCCGGGTCGCGACGAGCGCGGATACGAGCAGCGCGGCTACGACGAGCGCGGCGATCACGACGCGCAGGGCGCGTACGACGAGCGCGGATACGACGCGCAGGGCGCCTACGACGAGCGCGGATACGACGCGCAGGGCGCGTACGACGAGCGCGGATACGACGTGCAGGGCGCGTACGACGCGCAGGGCGCCTACGACGCGCGCGGCGTCTCCGACGAGCGGGACGACCACGGTGCCGACGCGCCGGCGGAACCCGTCCGCGACCGCCGGGAGGAGGCCGACTGGTACGCCGGGCTCGGCGCACGTGACGAGCGCGCGGACGACCCGCGCCGCGACGAGCCCGGCCGGCAGGGCCTCGACGGCGACGCGCACGACGGATCGTCCATGGCGCGCGAGCTCGCCCGGACCGGGTACTTCTGGAACCTCACCCCCGACCCGACCGCCCCCGACCCCAAGGCGCTGGGCGACGACGAGCCCGGGCCGCGCCGGCGCGGGGGCGACCAGGGAGCCGTCTCCTGGGACTCGCCTGCGGACCACGCCCCGGCGGACGCCCGATTCGACGAGCGGGACGCCGGCGAGTGGCGCGATCCCGCGCACGGCACCGCGGACGCGTACGGCCGACGCGACGCGTACCGCCAGGACGACCCGTACGACCATGACGACGCGTCCCACGGCGACGACGCCTCCCACGGCGACGGCGCGTACGACCGCGGCGACGACGACTGGTTCGCGCAGGTCGGCGCACGTGACGACGCGTACGGCCCGACCGAGGAGTGGGAGGACGATGGTCGCCGCGAGGGACGCGACCGCTTCGACTCGCGCGACGACCAGGCGCGCGGATACGCCCACGACCTCGACGACCGCGACCGGGCCGACGCCGAGGACGACGGCCTCGCTTCGCTCTTCGGCGGCGCGGGATTCGGTGCGACCGCGCCCACCCCGCTGGTCGGCGGTGCGGCGGCTACGCGGGGCCGGGACGCCGACCCGTTCGGCTCGCTCCGCGACGACCGATACGACGACGACCGCGGGGACCCGTATCCGAACGGCGGCAGGTACGACCGCGACGGCGGGTACGACCGCGGCGACCGGCACGGCCGGGGCGACGACGGCCGCCCGGGACGCGGCGTCGCGCCGGTGCGCGACAGCCGCGACGATGACGAACGCGGCGGGCGCTCGCCCGTCAAGCTCCTCGCGTGGATCGCGGGCGGGCTCGCGGCGGTCCTGCTCGTGGTGGCCGGCGTGGCGTTCGGCGCCCAGCTCCTCGGCGGCGGGGCGGCCGACGGCGGAAGCGACGCCGCGCCCGAGCCGACGGCGATCCAGCCTCCCGGCACCTACGCGTGGAACGAGCTGTACGGCGGCGAGTGCCTCGATCCGTTCGAGAGCGTCTGGGCGCAGGAATTCACCGTGATCGACTGCACGACGCCGCACGCGGCGCAGCTCGTGCTGCGCGGCGAGGTCTCGACGGACGAGGCGGCACCGTTCCCGGGCGAGGCCGAGGTCGCGGCCCAGGTCGCGGCGCTCTGCGGCGCCGAGAACGTCATCAACCCCGAGATGGCGGCCATGGCGGGCGACCTGCAGGTCGAGGGATCATACCCGGCGACCGAGGAGCAATGGAACGCCGGCGAGCGGACCTTCTACTGCTTCGTGACGCGCGGCGGCGGAACCCAGATCACGGCGGACGTCCAGGGCACGGCCGGACAGCAGGGATGAGGTGACCGGCTCAGCCGCCCCCGATGGCGGCCGTCGGGACGCCGTCGTGGTCTTCGGCTCGGTCAACGTCGACGCGACGAGCTACGTCCGCGCATTCCCGCTCCCGGGCGAGACCGTGCACTCGAGCGCGTTCCGGGTCGCCCTGGGCGGCAAGGGAGCCAATCAAGCGGTCGCCGCGCACCTCGCGGGGGCTCGCGTCGAGCTCGTCGCACGCGTGGGCGACGACCCCCATGCCGACGTCGCACGCGCGGCGTTCGCCCGGTTCGGCCTGCCGGCGGATGCCGTGGCGACCGTGCCGGGCGTCCCGACCGGCGTGGCGCAGATCACCGTCGCCGAGACCGGTGAGAACACGATCATCGTGACCGCCGGGGCGAACGCCGCATTCGACGTCGGGGCGGTGGGGGCCGAGCAGCCGCGACTCGCCCGAGCGGCGGTGGCCCTCACGCAGGGCGAGCTTCCGGTGCCGTCCATCGAGGCGGTGGCCGAGGGATGCGACGCCGCCGGGGTCCGGTTCGTCCTCAACCTCGCTCCGCCGGTCGCCGTGGGATCGGCGACGCTGGGCGTCGCCGATCCGCTCGTCGTCAACGTGCACGAGGCCCGCACGATCGGGCTGGGTGCCGAGCTCGCCGACGACGCGCCGGTCGCGGACTGGTTGCAGGTCGCGGCATCCGCCGTCGGCGCGGTCGCGCGCTCGATCGTCGTCACGCTCGGCGGCCGGGGGGCGGTCGCCGCGGATGCGACGGGAGCCTGGAGCGTCGCCGCCCCGCGCGTCGACGCGGTCGACACCACGGGGGCCGGGGATGCCGCGACCGGCGTGCTCGCCGCGATGCTCGCCGAGGGCCGCGACCTGTCCACCGCCGTCCGGGCGGCCGTCGCCGCGGGCGCGCTCGCGGTGCAGCGCCGCGGCACCGTGGACTCCTACGCGATGCGAGCCGACGTGCTCGCGCTCGCCGACCGGACGGAGGCCGTGTGACCGTTCCCGTGATCGTCGACTGCGACCCGGGCCACGACGACGTCGTCGCGCTGTGGCTGGCCGCCGGGCATCCGGCGCTCGAGCTGCTCGCCGTCACGACGGTGGGCGGCAACGTCCCGCTCGAGCACACGAGCCGCAACGCGCGGATCGCGCTGTCGGTCGCGGGGGTCGCCGACGTCCCGGTCGCGGCGGGCGCGCCGGGCCCGCTCCTGCGCGAGCTGGCGACGGCCGAGTGGATCCATGGCGAGAACGGCCTCGGCGGGCCGGAGCTGCCCGACCCGGACACCGGCCCGACGGCCGTGCCCCTCGACCCGCGCAGCGCGACGGAGCTCATCGCCGACACGCTGGCCGCGGCATCCGAACCGGTGGCGATCATCGCGACGGGCCCCATCACGAACGTCGCCGTCCTCCTCGGCGAGCGGCCCGAGCTGGCCGACCGGGTCCGCGAGATCGTCTGGATGGGCGGCTCCACCGAGCGGGGCAACGTGACCCCGTACGCCGAGTTCAACGCCTGGGTCGACCCCGAGGCGCTCGACCGGGTGCTCTCCAGCGGCATCCGCTTCACCATGGTCGGGCTCAACGTGACGCATCGCGCACTCGTGACCGCCGACGTCCGGGCGCGGCTGGCGGCGGTCGGCAACCGGACCGCGGCGTTCGGGGACGAGCTGCTGGAGTTCTTCTGCCGCACCAACGACGAGGTGTTCGGCATGCCGGACGGGCCGCTGCACGACCCGGTCGCGGTCGCCGTGCTCGCCGACCCCGCTGCGGTCGAGGTCGTGCACACGCGACTCGACGTCGAGTTGGCGGGGGCGGAGACGGTCGGCGCGACGAGCGTCGACCTCGACGGGATGCTCGCTCGGGAGCCGAACGCGCGGGTCGCCGTGGGACTCGACGTCGAGCGCTTCTGGACGGGCGTGGAGTCGGCGTACCGCCGGCTGGCGTAGCGGGGCGACGGTGGACTGGACGTTCTGGGTCGGCGGGATCGTCATCGTCGTGCTCGTCGTGGTGACGCAGGTGTTGCTGCACGAGAGCCGATGGTCGCAGCGCCGGCGTCCCGACGAGTACGACGAACCCGAGTGGACCGACCGTGCGCCGGGCGAGTGAAGGGGCGGACCCCATGGCGACGACTCCGGTGGTGCTCGAACTGCCGTTCCGCGGCCGGTGGCGGGCGCGGAACAGCCCCGCGCGTCGGGTGCCGAGTCACGGCACGCATGCCCTGGGCACCACCTTCGCCGTCGACTTCATCGCGGTCGACGAGCGCGGACGTTCCGCGCCGGCCGGCTGGCGCTCGGCGTTCTCGGTCGAGCCGCCCGACGCCTTCGTGGGCTTCGGGCGCCCGATCCTCGCACCGGCCGCCGGCGCCGTCGTCGACGTGCACGACGGCGAGGAGGACCACGCGGCCCGGAGGTCGCAGCTGACGCTCGTGCCCTACCTGCTCGGACAGGCCGGCCGCCTCCGCGAGGGGCCCGCCGCCATCGCGGGCAACCACGTCGTGGTCGCGCTCGGTCCGGCCGGTCCGTACGTCGCGCTCGTCCACCTGCGCCGCGGCACGGTCGGGGTCCGGGTCGGCGACGTGGTGGCTCCGGGCGACCCCCTCGGCGAATGCGGCAACTCGGGCAACAGCACGCAGCCGCACGTGCACGTGCAGGTCGCCGACTCGCTCGACTGGTCGCGCGCCCGCGGGCTGCCCATGGCGTTCCGGTTCCGCCGGGCGGCGACCGACGACGTGGTGGTCGGGATGCCGGCGGAATCCGAGATCGTGCGCGACCCGGGCTAACCTCGACGGGTGACCCCACGCGACGACGCACCCGCATCGGCGCGGGCGCAGCTCGCGGCGCTCGCGACCGACGCCGATGCGCGCGACCTCTGGCGCGGCGAACGCGAACCCGTCGGCGACGACGCGCGACCGGCGGCGGTGCTCGTGCTCTTCGGCGTGCTCGACCACCTGCCGAGCGATCACGCGGCGCAGGCTCGTGCCGTCTCGCGCGACCTCGACGTGCTGCTGCTCGCGCGCGCGACGACGCTGCGTTCGCACGCCGGCCAGATCGCGTTCCCCGGCGGTCGCGTCGACGACGGCGAGGACGGTCCGGTCGCCGCGGCGCTCCGCGAGGCGCAGGAGGAGACCGGGCTCGATCCGGCGGGCGTCGAGGTGCTCGGCACGCTCGAGGAGATCCCCCTGGCCTATTCGGCGCACCTGGTGACGCCGGTGCTCGGGTGGTGGGCGGCGCCCACGCCCGTGGCGCCCGTCGATCGCGCCGAGTCCTCCGCGGTGTTCCGCACGCCCGTCGCGGACCTGCTCGACCCGGCGAACCGCTGCACCACGGTCATCCGCCGGGAGGACCGCGAGTGGCGCGGTCCGGGGTTCACCGTCACCGCGGGCGGCGAGGAGCGGCTCGTCTGGGGCTTCACCGGGCTCGTGCTCGATGCGATGTTCGACCGCCTCGGCTGGACCGAGCCGTGGGACCCGGCGCGCGAGGTCGAGATCGAGCGCTGACGCGACGCACCGCGGGACGGCGCCACGCGGCATCCGCTACAGCTCGACCTCGACCGGCTCGGCCGGCAGGAGCTCGGCGACGCCCGTGAGGATCTCATCGGGCCGGAACGGGTACTTCTCGATCTCGGCCCGGTCGCTGATGCCCGTCATGACGAGGATGGTGTGCAGCCCCGCCTCGATGCCGGCGACGATGTCGGTGTCCATGCGGTCGCCGATCATCGCCGTGTTCTCGGAGTGCGCGCCGATCTTGTTGAGCGCCGAGCGGAACATCATCGGGTTCGGCTTGCCGACCACGTAGGGCTCGCGTCCGGTCGCCTTCGTGATGAGCGCGGCGATCGCGCCGGTCGCGGGCAGCGGGCCCTCGGCCGACGGGCCGGTGGCATCCGGGTTGGTCACGATGAACCGCGCGCCGTTGCCGATGAGTCGGATCGCCTTCGTGATCGCCTCGAACGAGTAGTTGCGGGTCTCGCCGACGACCACGAAGTCGGGGTCCGTCTCGGTCATGACGAAGCCCGCATCGTGCAGTGCGGTGAGGATGCCGGCCTCGCCGATGACGAACGCGGTGCCGCCCGGCAGCTGCTGCTTCAGGAAGTCGGCCGTGGCGAGCGCGGAGGTCCAGATGCGGTCCTCCGGGACGTTGAGCCCCGACGCGCGCAGGCGCGCCGAGAGGTCGCGCGCGGTGAAGATCGAGTTGTTGGTCAGCACGAGGTAGGGCGTGCCCGCGTCCTCCCACTGCTGCAGCAGTGCGGCCGCGCCGGGGAGGGCGTGATTCTCGTGCACGAGCACGCCGTCCATGTCGGTGAGCCAGCACTCGACGTCATCACGCTTCGCCATGCGCACAGCCTAGGGCGCGCACATCACAGCCCGATGAACGGCGGATGCCGCTCGCGCACCGGTCACTGCGAGAGGAGGAGGTCCCGCCAGTTCGGCGGCACCTTGCCCTCCGGGCCGGGTGACGGCTGGTCCTCGGGGCGCGCGAGCGGCGGCGACAGCGGGATCCGCTTGGCCGAGGTGTCGGCCAGGTAGTCCCAGAACCAGCTCTCACCGGGCTCGAACGAGGCGGCCACGGCGTGACCGGTCTCGTGCGCGTGCCGGTTCGCGTGCTGCTCGGGCGACGAGTCGCAGCATCCGATGTGCCCGCACTCGACGCATCGCCGCAGGTGCCACCACCAGCCGCCGCCTTCGAGGCACTCCACGCAGCCCGTTCCCGACGGGGCGGGGGGCAGGTCGTCTTCCGTCATGCGAACACCTCCATCGTTGCCAGCGCCTGGTGGACCGAGGCGACGGCGCTCGAGCCCTCGCCGACCGCCGCCGCGACGCGTTTCATTGAACCTCGACGGACGTCGCCGGCGGCGAAGACGCGCGGCATCGACGTCTCGAACGGCAGGGGCATGCGGCCGAGGTCGCGCCAGCCGTCGCCGAGTGCGACCACGTCGGCGCCCGTGCGGAGGAACCCGTCCTCGTCGCGCTCGAGGCCGGCGAGCCAGTCGGTCGCGGGGACCGCCCCGATGAAGCAGAACAGCCCGGCGCACTCGACCGTCTCATCCGTCCCGCCGCGCAGGGTGACGCCCGTCAGCCGGTCGCCGCCGTGGAGCGCCGCGACCTGGGTTCCCGTGCGCACCTCGATGCGCGGGTCCTCGCGGATCCGGTCGACGAGATAGCTCGACATCCGCTCGGACAGGTCGCCGGAGCGCACCACGAGACGCACGCGGCACGAGCTCGCGGCGAGCGCGAGGGCCGCCTGCCCCGCCGAGTTCGCGCCGCCGACGACGACGACGTCGGATCCCGCGACCTGCCGCAGCTCGAGCGCGGAGGCGGCGTGGTGGATGCCGGCGCCCTCGAAGTCGTCCCAGCGCTCGAGGGGCAGCCCCCGGTAGGCGACGCCCGTCGTGACGACGACCGCTCGAGAGCGCACGATCGCGCCGTCCGCGAGGAGCAGCCGGTGGACGCCCGAGTCGGGGTCGAGCCGCACGACCGGGCACGGCGCCGCGATGCGCACGCCGAACTTGAACGCCTGCAGCGACGCCTGCGAGGTGAGGGCGTCGCCGCTCACGCCGAACGGGAACCCGAGGTAGTTCTCGATGCGCGAGGTGGTCGCCGACTGGCCGCCGGGGGCGACGGCGTCGAGGAGCACGGTCCGGAGTCCCTCGGAGGCGCCGTAGATCGCCGCGGCGAGTCCCGCCGGACCCGCGCCGACGACCGCGAGGTCGAACTCGAGGTCGTCGTCGGCCGTGTAGGCGAGCCCGAGCAGGTCGGCGACCTGCCCGGGCGTGGCGTTGCGCACGATCTCGCCCTGGACGATGGCGACGGGGAGGTCGTCGCGCGTGTAGCCATGGGACCAGACGTCGTGGTCGAGGTCGGGATCGTCGACGTCGACCCACGTGTGCACGAGCTCGAGCCGCTCGGCGTAGCGGCGCAGGGCGAGGGAGTCGGGCGCCCCGGACGAGCCGACGATCTTCAACGTCCAGGCCGCGGGGCCGTGGCGCAGCAGCTCGCGGCGCGCCCACAGCGTGCGGAGCATGAGGTCGCACAGCTCGTCGTCCTCGGCCATCATCCGCTGCAGCGCGTCGTGATCGACGCGCAGGACGCGCCCGGGTCCGGTGGCCCGTGCGGTGAGGAACGCGCGCTGGCCGTTGAGCAGGCCGAGCTCGCCGACGAAGGTGCGCGGCCCGAGCGTCGCCACCCGCGCCTCCTCGGTCCACCACAGCGCCTCGCGCACGACCTCCACCTCGCCGGTCTCGACGAGGATCAGGTCGTAGCGCCGGTCGCCGGCGCGGAACAGCACGTCGCCCGCCTCGATCGCGTGCGGGGTTCCGTACCGTCGCAATCGCGCCCACTGCGCATCAGTGAGTTCGGGGGTGATGGTCTCGCCGGCAGCGCCCATGTGAGCCATCCTCGCCCACGAACGGCGGGTCGGGAAGGGGGCGTGCGAACCCGGCAGGGCTCAGGCGCTGATCCAGATGCCCGCGGCGGCGTCGCGGTCGATGGTCCGCGCGGTCCCGCCGACGGTCACCGCGATGCCGGCGGGGTCGGCGGCATCCGTCACCCGCAGCTCGCTTCCGGGGCCCACGCCCGCGCCGTCGAGCTCGCGGAGGACCGCCGGGTCGCGATCGCTGATGCGGATGACGCGGCCGACGTGGCCGGCGGACGCCTCGTCGAGGCGCACCCACGGCTCGGAGACGAGGCTGCCGTCGGCGGCGGGGATGGCGTCGCCGTGCGGATCGCGTGGGGGCCGGCCCAGGCGGGCATCGATGGCCTCGAGCAGCCGGTCCGAGCGGGCGTGCTCGAGGACCTCGGCCTCGTCGTGCACCTCGTCCCACGCGTATCCCATCTCGCGCACCAGCCAGGTCTCGATGAGCCGGTGCCGGCGCACGACCGCGAGGGCGCGGCTGCGCCCGGCCTCGGTCAACCGGATGGCGCCGTAGGGCACGTGCTGCACGAGCCCCTGGGCCGCCATCTTCTTGACCATCTCGGTCACCGACGACGGGGCCACGCCGAGCGCGGCGGCGAGGGCCGACGGCGTGATGGGGTCGGGCTGCCATTCGGTGTGCGCGTAGACCGTCTTGAGGTAGTCCTCGACGGCGGGGCTGGCGGAGGCGGGCATCGGCCTCAGGATATCGGCCGCGTCGCGCGTGCCCCGGGCGACGTCGGTGGCCACGGTCTCCGACAGCACCGACTACGCCGACCCCGACGGGTCGGCGGGGGCCCGGTACGCGGTGGCGCCCATCGTGAACGGCATCGAGCTCGAGGCCGGCCCGGACCGGGACGCGCACCAACAACGGCACCAAGGGCAACCCGTCGCTCGTCGCCGACGTCTTCGGCGACTGGCGCGAGGAGCTCCTGGTGCGGACCGCCGACTCGACCGCGCTGCGCATCCACACGAGCACCGAGGACACCGGGCACAAGCCCACGACGCTCATGCACGACCCGCAGTACCGCGTGGAGGTCGCCCGGCAGAACACCTCGTACAACCAGCCGTCGTACACGTCGTACCACCTCGGGAGCGACATGGACTTCGGCGCCGTGCCGCTGCTGACGACGCCGTCCGCTCCGGTCGGGCCGGACTTCAAGGACCGCCCGGGCACCGAGCACGACGAGGTGCAGATCCCGCACGACCCGGCGTTCGCGTACTACGTCGACGGCGAGCGCGCCGAGAAGGGCAAGCACCCCGCCGCGGGGGAGGCGGCGGTGGTCGCGGTCCCGAAGGCGTGGGTGTCCATCGCGGACGGCGCCGACACGGAATGGTCGTCGACCTTGAAGGGCTGACGACGGGGGCGTCACCCGATCACGACCCCGCCCCGGGCTCCGCGAATTCCCGTGCCGGCGTCCGGGGCGGCTCCGCGTCCTCGGTCAGCGTGCCGCGGCCGATGCCGACGAGCGGTCGGCCGACGCGGTCGCCGATCCGGCGCGGCGTCGACGAGCGGCCAGCACGCGCCGCGCGATGATGCCGTGGCGGGGTGCGAACAGGTAGGCGAGCGCGAACGCGATGCCCATCGTCAGCACGACCATGCCGCCCGAGGCCGCGTCGAGGTAGTAGCTCGCGTAGATGCCGACGAGCGCGCACGCGGCGGCGAGCACGGGGGCGATGACCATCATCCGGGCGAACCGGTCGGTCAGCAGGTAGGCCGTCGCGCCGGGGATGATGACCATCGCGACGACGAGGACGACGCCGACGGCCTGCAGCGCGACGACGACGGTGAGCGCGAGCAGGCCGAGCAGCAGCGCGCCCAGGGCCTTCGGGTTGAGGCCGATCGCGTGCGCGTGCGTGGGGTCGAACGCGTAGAGCGTGAGGTCGCGTCGCTTGAGCACGAGGATCGCGAGCGTGACCGCGCCGAGCGCGAGCACCTGCACGAGGTCGGCGAGGCTCACGCCGAGCAGGTTCCCGAAGAGGATGTGCCCGAGATCGGTCTGGCTCGGCACGACCGAGATGAGCACGAGTCCGAGCGCGAACAGCGTCGTGAAGACGACGCCGATCGCGGCGTCCTCCTTCACCCGGCTCGTCGCCCGGACGAGGAAGATGAGCGCCACGGCGCCGAGCCCGAACACGAGCGCGCCGACGGCGAAGGGCGTCCCGATCAGGTAGGCGATCACGACGCCCGGCAGCACCGCGTGCGAGACCGCGTCGCCCATGAGCGACCAGCCGATGAGGACGAGCCAGCAGCTCAGCACGCCGCAGACGATCGCCGCGGTGACCGTGACGAGGAGCGCGCGCTGCATGAAGTCGTAGGCGAGGGGCTCGAGCAGGAAGTCGACGACGGGCATGATCACTCCTCTCCCCGCCCGGTCAGGTCGAGTCCGAACGCGCGCGCCAGCTGCTCGGGGTGCAGGGCCTCCTCGGGGCTGCCGTGCAGGAGGACGCGTCGCAGCAGCAGGATCGCCTCGTCGGCGAGCCTCGGCAGGGCCTCGAGGTCGTGCGAGGACACGAGCACGGTCGCGCCGCCGGCCGCGAGCTCGCGGAGCAGGGTGCTGATCGTGCGCTCGCTCCGCCGGTCGACGCCCGCGAACGGCTCGTCGAGCAGCAGCACGTCGGCGCCCTGGGCGAGCCCGCGGGCCACGAAGGCGCGCTTGCGCTGCCCGCCCGAGAGCGCCCCGATGCGCCGGTCGGCCAGGTCGGTGAGCTCGACCCGCTCGAGCGCCTCGGCGACGGCCTCCCGGTCGGCCGGGCGCGGTCGTCGCGTGAACCCCTGGAACCCGTAGCGCCCCATCATCACGACGTCGTGCACGCTGAGCGGGAAGGCCCAGTCGACCTCCTCGCTCTGCGGCACGTAACCGACGAGGCCCGCGCGTCGCGCCTGCCGCGGGGTGAGCCCGGCGATCGCGACCGAGCCCCCGTCGGGGCGGAGCGTGCCCATGATCGCCTTGAACAGCGTCGACTTGCCCGAGCCGTTCATGCCGATGAGTCCGCACACCGTGCCCCGCCGCAGCGTGAGGCTCACGTCGTCGAGCGCGAGGACGTCGCCGTAGTGCACGGTCAGGCCGTGCACGTCGATGGCGGGCGCGTCGTCGGCGCTCCGGGGTCCCGGGCGGGCGGACGCGGCGGCGCCGGTCATCGCGCGCCTCCCGTGAGTCCGTCGGTGATGACCTCGACGTCGTGCCGGAGGAGGTCGAGGTAGGTCGGGACCGGGCCGTCCGGCTCGGACAGCGAGTCGACGTAGAGCACGCCGCCGAACGCGGCATCCGTCGCCTCGACGACCTGCCGCATCGCCTCGTCCGAGACCGTCGACTCGCAGAACACCGCGGGCACGCCCTGCTCGTCGACGAACTCGATCGTGCCCGCGATCGACTTGGGCGTCGCCTGCTGTTCGGCGTTGACCGCCCAGAGGTACTGCTCCGTCAGGCCCGCGTCGCGCGCCAGGTAGGAGAAGGCGCCCTCGCACGTCACGAGCGCCCGCTCGTTCTCGGGGAGGGTCGAGAGATCGGCGACGAGTTCGTCGTGGACCGCCTGCAGCTCGGCGCGGTACGCCTCGCCGTTCGCCGCGAAGTCGTCGGCGTGCTCGGGGTCGAGTTCGCTGAAGGCCTCGACGATGTTGTCGACGTACACCTGCACGTTGAGCGCCGACATCCACGCGTGCGGGTTCGGCAGGCCCTCGGCCGCGCCGTCGCCGATCGGGATGGGCTCGACACCCTGGCTGACCACGACGTGCGGCGCCTCGAGGCCCTCGACGAACCGGGCGAACCACGCCTCGAGTTCGAGCCCGTTGTCGAGGATGAGGTCGGCGCCCGCGGCTCGGCGCAGGTCGCCCGGAGTCGGCTCGTACCCGTGGATCTCGGCCCCCACCTTGGTGATCGACTCGATCCGCAGGTGGTCGCCCGCGACCTCGCCCGCGATGTCGGCGAGCACCGTGAAGGTCGTGAGCACGACGGGTCGGTCGTCGGCCCCGCCGTCGGCGGGTCCCGCGGCGCATCCGCTCAGCGCGAGCGCGGCGACGGCGAGGATGGCGGCGACGGAACCTTTCGGCATACCGAAATCGTATCGGGTTTTCGGCGTGCCGAAACCGGGCCGGGCCCGCTGTGCCTCTTTTGGGGACTGCGTCCGGGAGAAGCGGAGGGGTAACTTTCGATTCCTGACACGACGACCGGTGCGCGCGCCTGCGCGACCCCGCCTCTCGGCCGTCTCGACACGGAGGTCAAGCAGATGAAGCGAATCGCGATCGGGTGTCTCGTGGCGCTCGGGCTGGTCGTCGGCGGCGCCGGCGCCGCGCACGCCGGCGAGTACAACGGCAAGGGCGAATTCGTCCCGGGCGGTGTGAACGGCAAGTCGGAGTGCTCCTACTCGGGACGCGACGTCGCGGACAACCTCGAGAACCAGCCGAACTTCCCCGACGACGCGTACACGATCCACGGCGTCCAGAGCTACGGCCAGTTCAAGAGCCAGGGGCTGGACGTCGCGTTCGACCTCCCGAACCCGGGCATCGCCTGCCGGGGCAACCTCGGCGGCTGAGCGCAGCGAACGGGGCGGTGCGGCCACCGGCCGCGCCGCCCCTCCGGCGTGCCGGCGGTTAGCGTAGGAGCCGTGGTGGAGGAGCGAACGGATGGCGCGCGCAGAGCGGACGCGCCCGGCGAGACGGCGCACGACGAGCCGCAGCTCCCGCTCCACGGCGTGGGGCCCTGGCCCGGAGGACCCGACGCCTGGCCCTCGGACGAGCACTACGACCCCGACCTGCTCGAGCACGGCGACCGACGCAACGTGGTCGACCGCTACCGCTACTGGCGCCTCGAGGCGATCGTCGCCGACCTCGACTCGCGGCGCCATCCGTTCCACGTCGCCATCGAGAACTGGCAGCACGACCTCAACATCGGCTCGATCGTGCGCACCGCGAACGCCTTCGCCGCCGAGGCGGTGCACATCGTGGGCCGGCGCCGCTGGAACCGCCGCGGCGCGATGGTCACCGATCGCTACCAGCACCTGCGGCACCATCCGGACGTCGCCGACCTCGTCGAGTGGGCGCACGCCGAGGGGCTGCCGATCGTCGCGGTCGACAACGTCGAGGGCTCGCAGCCGGTCGACGCCGCCGACCTCCCCGAACGGTGCGTGCTCCTGTTCGGCCAAGAGGGCCCCGGGCTCAGTCCGGAGGCGATCGCGGCGGCGGACCGCGTGGTGGAGATCACGCAGTACGGGTCGACCCGCTCGATCAACGCGGCGGCCGCGGCCGCCATCGTGATGCACGAGTGGGCGCGCCGGCACGCGAGGCGCTGAGCCGGGGCAGGGTCGCCGCGCGTTGGCCGCACGGACAAGACCACTACGATGGGCGCGTGGCCACCCGACTCGATCCGGCGCGACGACGCGAGCAGATCCTCGCGGCGACCCTGCGACTCGTCGCCCGCGACGGCTTCGCGAGCGTCACCCTGCGTGACGTCGCCGCCGAGGTCGGCGTCGTGCACGGGCTCATCCGGCACTACTTCGCCACGCGCGAGCAACTCGTCG
Source organism: Agromyces sp. CCNWLW213 (assembly GCF_037199545.1). Lineage (NCBI taxonomy): Bacteria > Bacillati > Actinomycetota > Actinomycetes > Micrococcales > Microbacteriaceae > Agromyces > Agromyces sp. CCNWLW213. The sequence continues at coordinate 266,933 of NZ_JBBBDX010000003.1, forward strand.
CCGCGGCGTTCGACGCGGCCGTGCTCGGCGAGCTCCGCGCCGACGCCGAAGCCGAGGAGGGCCTCGAGCCGGTCGCGGCCCTCGCCGACTGGCTCTCGACCACGCCGCGCGGGCACTACCTGGTCTGGATCGACGCGTGGAGCGAGGCCCCGCGCAACCCCGAGCTGCACGCCGCGCTCACCCGCCACCACCGCGACTCCGACCGGCATCTGGCGGGCGTCATCCGGCGCGTGGTCGACGCCGGCGAGGCGACGAGCGCCGATCCGGCCGCGGACGCGCGCATGCTCACCGCCCTCGTCGACGGCGTGGCCGTGCAGCACCACGCCATCGGGCTCATCGACGAGGCCGAGGCCGACCGCATCGTCTACCGCGCGGCCGAGGAGCACCTGCGCATGCAGCCCGGCGCGCTCTCGCGCACGCGCCCCACCCCGACCCGCGGCCTGTGGGCGACGCCGCCGGTCGCGCCCGACTGAGCGCCCGGCTCACCTCGCCGCGCGGCGGATCCGGATCGGGCCCTTCGCGGTGGACGGGTCGACGACCTGCCCGCGCTGCGTGATCTCGACCTCGCCGGATGCCACGAGCCGGCGTGCGGCGCGCCGCGCGGGTTCCATGAGCTCGCGCCATCCGTCGTCGCCGCCGACGCGCCGTGCCGCCTCGGAGGGGCAGATCGTCGCCGACGCGGCCCGGTCGGCGAGCAGCGCGCGGATGGCCTCCTCGAGCCGGTGGTCGACCGAGCGAACCCCGCGCCGCCGGCACGCGTCGCTGCAGTACCGGACGGACTCCCAGTCGCGGGACCACCTCGCCCGCCACTCGATGCGCCGCCCGCACGAGGCGCAGGTCTTCTCCTCGGCGGATGCCGCGGCGTCCGCCTCGCCTCGCTGCCGGCCCATGACGGCAGCCTGCCGCCTGCGCCCGGGGGTTCGCTGAGCGCCACCGGCGCGCCCGAACGACGGCGACCGCGAGGGGGAACACACTGGACCCGTGCCGCTCATCGACAACGCCGTGTACCGCGACGGACATCGCGTCGCGACGCCGCCGACCCTCGAGGAGACCTTCGAGACACTCGCCGAGCACCCCGGCGGCTTCGCGTGGATCGGACTGTACCGGCCCACCACCGCGGAGCTCGCCGCCGTGACCGAGGAGTTCGGGCTGCACCCCCTCGCGGCCGAGGATGCCGCGAAGGGCCACCAGCGCCCGAAGCTCGAGCGGTACGGCGAGACGCTGTTCGTCGTGCTGCGCCCGGCGCGCTACCTCGACGCGACCGAGGAGGTCGAGTTCGGCGAGCTGCACGTGTTCATCGGCGCGAACTTCGCCGTCACCATCCGGCACGCCGAGTCGCCGGACCTCGCGCGGGTGCGCCGGCGCCTGGAGGCCGCACCGGAGCTGCTCGCGCGCGGACCCGAGGCCGTCGTCTACGCGGTGCTCGACGAGGTCGTCGACGAGTACGCGCCCGTGCTCACGGGTCTCGAGAACGACATCGACGAGATCGAGCAGCAGCTCTTCGACGGCGACCCGGCGGTCACGCGGCGCATCTACGACCTCGCGGCCGAGGTCATGGACTTCCAGCGGGCGACGCGGCCCCTCGTCGGCATGTTCGAGGCCCTCGAGCGCGGGTTCGAGAAGTACCGCGTCGACCTCGAGCTGCAACGGCACCTGCGCGACGCGTTCGATCACGTGCTGCGCGTCGTCGACCGCGGCGAGGCGTACCGCCAGCTGCTCCAGAACGCCCTCGCCGTGCACTCCGCGCTCGTCACGCAGCGCCAGAACGACGAGATGCAGCGGCTCACCGAGACGAGCCTGAAGCAGAGCGAGGAGGTCAAGAAGATCTCGAGCTGGGCCGCGATCATCTTCGCGCCGACCCTCATCGGGACCGTGTACGGCATGAACTTCGAGGCGATGCCCGAGCTGGACCATCCGCTCGGCTACCCGTTCGCGCTCGCCGCGATGGTCGGCTTCGGCCTCGTGCTCTACCTCATCTTCAAGCGCCGCAACTGGCTGTAGCGGGTAGCGTGGCCGCATGACCGAGATCACCGACGATCTGCCCGCCCGCCTGCTGCACGAGGAGCACGCCGGATGGCGCGCCATCCTCGCCGGACACGGGGGAGTGCACTACGCGCGCGCGATGACCCGCGACGGGATCATGATCGTCGAGGGCGCGGTGCTCGGTCGCGACGACATGATGCGGGCGTTCGCGAGCACGCCGCCGTGGGACGCCTACGAGATCCACGAGCCCGCCGTGGTGCGGCTCGGCGATCACGCGGGCATCCTCGCCTACCGGGCGGTCGCCCGCCGCGGCGACGAGGTCGCGAACCTGCGGATGTCGACCACGTACCTGTACGACGACGGGGCGTGGCACGTGGCCGCGCACCAGCAGACGCCCGCCTAGCGGCCGCCCCGCGTCCTCCGCGAGCCCCCGCCGGCCCGCCGCCTACTGGACCGCCGACGTCAGGCGCGCGACGCCGTCGAGGAACGTCGCCGTCGCCGGCTCCCGATCCCACTCCTCGAGCGTCAGCTCGCGGCCCAGGTCGCGGTACTTCGCCTCGACCTCGCGCATGCCCGCCACGAAGGAGGCGCCGCGCACGAGCAGCGTGACCTCGAAGTTCAGGGCGAACGAGCGGATGTCCATGTTGCTCGACCCGATGACGGCGACGTCGTCGTCGATCGAGAGGTGCTTCGCGTGCAGGATGTACGGGCCCGGGTACAGCCAGATGCGCACGCCGGCCCGCAGCAGCGCGCGGTAGTAGGAACGCTGCGCGTGCCACACCCCGCCCTGGTCGCCGATCTCCGAGACGAACAGCTGCACGTCGAGGCCCCGCAGCCTGGCTGATGTGATCGCGTAGACCATCGCCTCGTCGGGCACGAAGTACGGGCTCGTTATGATCACGCGCTCCTGGGCCGAGTTGACGAGCGTGAGGAACTGCCTCAGGTTGTTCTCGCTCTCGAACGCCGGCCCGCTCGGGACGACCTGGCAGTCGAGGGCGTCGGCCGACGTGTCGACCGGGATCGCGGTGGCCGGCGTGTTCGCGTCGTCGCCGAGCACCTCGCCCGTCTCCGCGTACCAGTCGGAGCGGAACACCGCGTTCAGCTCGGCCACGGACGGACCGACGACGCGGGCGACGAGCTCCTGCCACATCAGCCCGCGCTTGAGGTTCTTGGGGGAGTCGTAGCTGCGGTCGATGAGGTTCTGGGACCCCGTGTGACCCACCAGCCCGTCGACGACGACGATCTTGCGGTGATTGCGGAGGTCGGGGCGCTGCCACTGGCCCTTCAGGGGCCGCACCGGCAGCAGGTAGTGCCACTCGACCCCGATGCGATCGAGCTCCGCGACCGTCGCCTTGTGGAGCGGCACCTTGGCCGACGCGATGTGGTCCATGAGCAGCCGCACCCGCACCCCGCGGCGCACCGCGGCCTCCATCGCCGCGAAGAACCCCCTCGTGGTGTCGTCGAACGCCACGATGAAGAACTCGACGTGCACGAACCGGGTCGCGGTCGCGACATCCGCCGCCATCGCGTCGATCGAGCCCTGGTAGTCGTCGATCAGGGTCGCACGGTTGCCCGACGTGACGGGAAGGCCCGTGAGGCGGGTGTTCTGCGCGACGGCGGTCGCGAACCATGCGGGCCACGCATCCTGGTCCGCGACCAGGTCGACGCCCGCGGTCCGCTCGGCGATCATGCGGTCCGCGTCGCGCTGGCGCGCCATCCGCTGCTTCGGCAACCGGATGTTCCCGATGAGCAGGTACAGCAGGATCCCGATGTAGGGGATGAGGAAGATCGCGAGGAGCCACGCCATCGCGGCGGTCGGCTTGCGATCGCGCGGGATCAGGATCAGCGCGGCGATGCGGATGATCCAGTCGACGAGGAGCGCGATGCCGACGATGATCGCCGTCCACTCGCCGCTCACGTTCGGCTCGCCGCCGGTCCGGACCCGTCCGCAGTCATCGCACCCTCCCCGGAGCCCTGCGTCCCGCAACCCGCTTCCGGTGGGTGCGGCCGATGCCCGAGTATGGCACCCGGGAATCGGCGGGGTGGGGGACCTTCGACTCAGTCGGTGCCGAGGTCGAACGCGGCGGCCTCGTTCGCCGCATCCGTCGCCGCGTCGAGGTCGGTCTCGGCCTCGCCCGCGAGGATCTGCGCCGCCTGGCCCGCGGCGATCTCGCCCACGAGCTGCGCCGTCGCGCCGCCGACGATGCCGAGGTGCGCGTACTGCTCGAGGCGCGCGCGCGAGTCGGCGATGTCGAGGTTGCGCATCGTGAGCTGGCCGATCCGGTCCTCGGGGCCGAACGCCTGGTCGCCCACGCGCTCCATCGACAGCTTGTCGGGGTGGTAGCTGAGCGCCGGACCCTCGGTGTTCAGGATCGTGTAGTCGTCGCCGCGGCGCAGGCGCAGGGTGACCTCGCCCGTCACCGCGGAGCCCACCCAGCGCTGGATGGACTCGCGCAGCATGAGCGACTGCGGGTCGAGCCAGCGGCCCTCGTACATGAGGCGGCCGAGGCGGCGGCCCTCCTGGTGGTAGTTCGCGATCGTGTCCTCGTTGTGGATCGCGTTGAGCAGCCGCTCGTACGTGATGTGCAGCAGCGCCATGCCGGGCGCCTCGTAGATGCCGCGCGACTTCGCCTCGATGATGCGGTTCTCGATCTGGTCGCTCATGCCGAGCCCGTGGCGTCCGCCGATGCGGTTCGCCTCGAGGACGAGCTCGACCGGGTCGTCGAACTCGACGCCGTTCAGGGCGACCGGCCGGCCCTCGACGTAGCGGACCGTGACGTCCTCCGCCTCGATCGCGACCGACTCGTCCCAGAAGCGGACGCCCATGATCGGCTCGACGATCGTGATGCCCGCGTCGAGGTCCTCCAGCTTCTTCGCCTCGTGCGTGGCGCCCCAGATGTTGGCATCCGTCGAGTACGCCTTCTCGACCGAGGCGCGGTAGGGCAGGTCGCGGGCCTGCATCCACTGGCTCATCTCGGTGCGGCCGCCGAGCTCGGTGACGAACGCGCTGTCGAGCCACGGCTTGTAGATGCGCAGGCGCGGATTCGCGAGCAGGCCGTAGCGGTAGAACCGCTCGATGTCGTTGCCCTTGTAGGTGGAGCCGTCGCCCCAGATGTCGACGCCGTCCTCCATCATCGCGCGCACGAGCAGCGTGCCCGTGACCGCGCGACCGAGGGGGGTCGTGTTGAAGTACGTCTTGCCCCCCGAGCGGATGTGGAACGCGCCGCACTGCAGCGCGACGAGCCCCTCCTCGACCAGAGCGGACTTCACGTCGACGAGGCGGCTGAGCTCGGCGCCGTACTCGAGCGCGCGGCCGGGCACCGCCTCGACGTCGGGCTCGTCGGGCTGGCCGAGGTCGGCCGTGTAGGTGCAGGGGATGGCGCCCTTCTCACGCATCCACGCGACCGCCACGGAGGTGTCGAGACCTCCCGAGAAGGCGATGCCGACGCGCTCGCCGGCGGGCAGGGAGGTGAGGACCTTCGACATGGCCTCCAGCCTACGGGAGCCGCGGAATGCTCGCGTTCGCGTGCCGGGTCGCCTGCGGACCCCGCGGAGCGGGCACGTCGGTCAGCCGGATGACGCCGAGCCGACGGTGTCGTCCTCGGCCACCCATTCGAGCAGGTCGCCGGGCTGGCAGTCGAGCACGCGGCACATGGCGTCGAGCGTGCTGAAGCGCACCGCCTTCGCCCGGCCGTTCTTGAGCACGGCCACGTTGGCGGGCGTCAGGCCGACGCGCTCGGCGAACTCGCCCACGCTCATCTTGCGCTTCGCGAGCTCGACGTCGATGCGCACGACGATCGGCATTCAGATCACCTCTTCGAGGTCGCTGCGCATCGCCGCGGCCTGGTGCAGCAGCGCGCGGAGCACGACGACGACGAGCACGACGACGCCGCCGATGAGCACGAGGCCCGTGAGCACCACGCCGTTGCCCGGATCGCGCAGCTCGGGGGTCGTGAGGAACACCGTCATGAGCCACGCCGCGACGCCGAAGAGCATGAGCCACGCGGCCGCGATCGCCCAGGCCATGACGTCCACCCACACGAACGCCCGCTCGCTGAAGATTCGGTCGGAGCGGATCAGGGTGAGCAGACGCCAGATGCACACGAGCACGACCTGGACGCAGACGACCTCGAGGATCGCGAAGGCGAGCAGGATCCACGGCACGGGTCCGAGTTCCGGCGCCTCCCTCGCCTGCTGCATGAACTCGCCCGGCAGGCTCATGACCTGCGCGACGACGAGCCCCGCGAAGACGAGCACGATGAGCACCCGGAGGGGGACGATGATCCGATTGAGCGAGGTCATGCGTCGAATATCGCGCATTATCTATCGAATGTCAATCGACACTGATCGAGTCCCAATGCGGTGGTCGCCGCGGGTGCCACGGCGTAGGCTCGGCCGCGTGACCGCACCGTCGATCGATCCGGGCCCGCCGTCGCCGCTCGCGGGCTACACGGCCGCGCAGGTCCGCGCGGCCGAGGCGCCCCTGCTCGCGGCGGGGGAGCCGCTCATGCAGCGCGCCGCCGCCGCGCTCGCCGACGAGATCACGGCGCTGCTCCCACAGGGTTCGCATGGCCGAGCGGCGGCCTCCGCGCCGAGTGATGCCGCGGCGACCGCATCGGCCGGCGCGACGGGCATCACCCGCGAGGTCCCGGGGGATGCCGCAGGGCGGCCGCTCGTCGTCGTGCTCGCCGGGCCGGGCGACAACGGCGGGGACGCGCTCTTCGCGGGCTCCCTCCTCGCAGGGCGCGGCGCCGACGTGCGGATCGTCGCGACCGGGACGCGCCTGCACGAGCAGGGCGCCGCCGCGGCGCGTCGCGCCGGCGCGACCGACCTCGATCCCGACGCCGACCCCGACGCGTTCGCGCGCGCGGTGCGCGAGGCCGACGTCATCGTCGACGGCATCCTCGGCATCGGCGCCGCCGCGAGCCCCGCGCTGCGGGGCCGGAGCCGGGAGCTCGTCGCACGGACGCTCGGGCTGCTCGGGCCGGGGTGGGCGGCCGGAGCTGCCGGGACGCGGCATCCGCTCGTCGTCGCCGTCGACCTGCCGAGCGGGATCTCGCCCGACGACGGCGCCGTGCCCGACCCCGTCGTGCTGCCGGCCGACGTGACGGTGACGATGGGCGCGGTGAAGGCCGGGCTGCGGGTCGGACCCGCCGTGGCGTACGCCGGACGCGTGGTGCTCGTCGACCTGGGGCTCGGCCCGGCGCTCGCCGACGTGCCGCCCGTCGTGCGTCCCGGGCGGCGGCACGACCTCCCGGAGCGCGGAAACCCCATGCGTTACGGTTGAGTGTGACTCAGGAACAGACCCCACCGGAGGCCGAGGCGGTGCTCGCCGACGAACCCGAGGTCCGGCAGGCGCTGACCGGGTCCGACCGCGCGGGCGTCGCCGGGGTCGTGGCCGAGCACCCCGCATCGCCGCTCGCCTGGGCCGAACTGGCCGACCTCGCCGACTCCGAGGGGCGCGCGCTCGACGCGTTCGCGTACGCCGTCGTCGCCGTCGACCTCGCGCGCGAGCAGCTCGCCGCGTCCGGCTGGACCCCCGGCAGCCCCGTCCCGTGGTCCGAGGAGCCCAACCGCGCCTACCTGCGCGCCCTCGACGCCGAGCGCCGCTCCGCCGAGCGCCTCGGCCTCGCCGACCGCGCCGAGCGGGCCGCCGCCGACCTGGCCGCCGCCGACCCCGAGGCGGGCGCGCGCATCGCCTCCGAGTTCACGCCCACCCAGCTCATCACCATCGTCGGTGCCGGGGCCGGTGCGTTCGCGCCGATCCTCGACACCGAGGCACGCACCGGCGATCCCGTCGCCGAACCGACCGCCGCCGACGCGGCAGGAGAGGACTGAGATGCCCGCAGTCGTACTGATCGGTGCACAGTGGGGCGACGAGGGCAAGGGCAAGGCGACCGACCTGCTCGCCTCGCGCCTGGACTACGTCGTCAAGTTCAACGGCGGCAACAACGCCGGGCACACCGTCGTCGTCGGCGACGAGAAGTACGCGCTGCACCTGCTGCCGAGCGGCATCCTGACGCCGGGGGTCACCCCGGTCATCTCGAACGGCGTCGTCGTCGACATCGAGGTGCTGTTCGAGGAGCTCGAGGGCCTCGAGACCCGCGGCGTCGACACGTCGAAGCTGAAGATCTCGGCGAACGCGCACGTCATCACGCAGTACCACCGCACGCTCGACAAGGTCACCGAGCGGTTCCTGGGCAAGCGCCAGATCGGCACCACCGGTCGCGGAATCGGGCCGACCTACGCCGACAAGATCAACCGCGTCGGCATCCGCATGCAGGACCTCTTCGACGAGAACATCCTGCGCCAGAAGGTCGAGGGCGCGCTCGACCAGAAGAACCACCTGCTGGTCAAGGTGTACAACCGTCGTGCGATCGGCGTCGACGAGGTCGTCGACGAGCTGCTCGCCTACACCGACCGGCTGCGTCCGATGGTGACCGACACCTCGCTGCTCCTGCACCGCGCGCTCGAGGCCGGCGAGACCGTGCTGTTCGAGGGCGGCCAGGCGACCATGCTCGACGTCGACCACGGCACCTACCCCTTCGTCACGTCGTCGAACGCGACCTCGGGCGGCGCCGTCACGGGCTCCGGCATCGCGCCCAACCGCATCGACCGGGTCATCGGCATCGTGAAGGCCTACACGACCCGCGTCGGCTCGGGGCCGTTCCCGACCGAGCTGTTCGACGACTGGGGCGAGTTCCTCGCCGACACGGGGCACGAGTTCGGCACGACCACGGGTCGCCGTCGCCGCACCGGATGGTACGACGCCCCGATCGCCCGGTACACCGCGCGCATCAACGGCGTCACCGACTTCGTGCTGACCAAGCTCGACGTGCTCACCGGCGTCGACCGGATCCCGGTCGCGGTCGCCTACGACGTCGACGGCACGATCCTCGACGAGGTGCCCGTGTCGCAGTCCGACTTCCACCACGCCAAGCCGGTCTACGAGGAGTTCCCGGGATGGACCGAGGACATCTCGGGCGCACGGTCGTTCGACGACCTGCCGCCGAACGCGCAGAGCTACGTGCGCGAGCTCGAAGCCATCTCGGGTGCGCGGTTCTCGGCGATCGGCGTCGGCCCGGGCCGTGACGAGATCGTGCAGCTGCACGACCTGCTCGACTAGACGGGCGAGGCGGCCGGGCGCGCGGCGTCCGCGTCGGGCGCCGCGGGCCCGTCCGGCGCTGCCGCGGCCGCGGGAGCGCCGTGGGTCCCGGCGAACCGCGCCGAACCGTCGCGCCCGCCGTAGGCGAGCCCGAGCGCGAACACCGCGATGAGCGACATGACGGCGATCTCGCCGCCGTCCTCGAGGGCGATGAAGATCGGGTCGATCACCGGCGCGTCGATGAACGGCGCGTGCACGATGTCGATCGCCCCGCCGAAGAACGCGAGGGCGGCGAAGAGCAGCGCGAGGGTGCGCGCCATGCGCCGCACCTCGGGTCGCGCGAGCCGGTAGGCGACCAGGAACGCGGTCACGACGACGACGCCGACCGCGGCGAGGTAGAGCGCCTCGCCGAGGTGGGTGGCCAGACCCTGGAGATAGACGACCTCGCGATCGAACCACCGCCCGAACGCGGTGCCCGAGCGCTCGTGCAGCTGGAAGTAGTCGTCGACCAGCAGGTACGCGGCGAAGCCCGCGAAGACGACCAGGATGCCGGCCCGGCGGCGGACGGCGGCGACGACGAGCAGCAGGATCGACCACCCGGTGAGCATCTGGAAGAACATCTCGGCGTAGCCGCGCTCGGTGCCGAGGTTGAAGAACGGATGCCACGGCGCACCCGCGAGCGTGTGCGTGAGGTGCACGGCGACGTACGCGGCGCTCGTCGCCCAGAGGAGGATGAGCAGGCCCCGCAGCAGCGGGTCGTCGAGGCCGAGGGCGGAACGCAGGCGCGCGACCCTCGACCCGGGGGCGCGCATCTCCATCGATGTCCTCTCGCTTCGGGTGGGACCATGCTCGCACATCGACACGGCGGAGCCGCACGCGGGTCGTCGGCGATCCGCCGCCGCGACGACGAAGGGGGCGGATGCCGCGGCATCCACCCCCGTTCGCCGTGCCCGCGCGGCCTACGGCTCGGTGCCGATCGACTTGTCGAGGTTCGCCCGCACCTCGTCGACCTTGGCGTCGTGCTCGTCGGGCGTGACCTTCTTGGCCGCGTCGGCGACGGCGTCGAAGACCTTGTCGCTGATGTCCTCGGCCTGCTCGCTGTCGAGCGCCTCGTTGATCTTGTCCTTGTTCTGCTCCACGAAGTCCTGCGCGTTCTTCGCGAGGTCGTCGAGTGCTCCCATTCCCCCGGGTCCCTTCTCTGCGACGGTCGGTTGCGCTCATCGTATGCAGTCCGGATGCCGCCTGCGCCGTTTCCACAGCGAACGCCCGGACTGCGCGGCATCCGTCGCCTGCGCGTCACCGGACGGACACCGCGCGGTCCCGCCCGGCGTGCGAGACTCGATCAGTGCCCGCGACCCGACCGATCGACGCGCCGCTTCCCGGGAGGACGGTGACGCTGACCCCGATGACGGCGGCCGACGTGCCCGCGCTCGAGGCGGCGATCCGACGCCCGGAGGTGTTCGCGGGCGGCTTCGCCGGCGGGCCCAGCGGCCTCCCGCCCGATGCCGAGGCCTTCGCCGCGTTCGCGCGCACGTCCTACGCGTCCGAGGCCGACGCGGTGCCCTTCGCCGTGCGGCTGCGCGGCGGGCCCGACGACGGGGTCGTCGTCGGCGCCACGAAGCTCGGCGACCTCGATTTCGCGAACGAGTCCGCGCACCTCGGATGGACCGCGTACGACCCGCGCGTCTGGGGCAGCTCGGTGAACCCCGAGACGAAGCTGCTCGTGCTCTCCCTCGCCTTCGGCCACGGCTTCGGACGGGTGAAGCTGCAGGCCGACGCCGTGAACGCGCGGTCGCGTGCCGCGATCGAGAAGCTCGGCGCCCGGTTCGAGGGGGTGCTCCGCCGCCACAAGCGCCGGCCGGACGGCAGCTGGCGCGACACCGCGGTGTACTCGATCGTGGTCGACGAGTGGCCCGCCGTGCGGGCGGGGCTCGAGCGACGGCTCGACGCGTGGGGAGACCGGCCCGTCGAACTCGCTCGGGGCGCAGGCGCAGGCGCAGGCGCCGGCTAGCGGCGCCCGGCGCCCTCCCGCGACGACGCCGTCGTTGGTACCGTGATCCCAGGCAGGTCACGAGCATGCGTCACCTCGAGCAGGCCGGTCCCGAGCTGCTGACCGGTCTCTGGACTCCGCTCGTCGTCGCCCTCATCACGACCGCGGCGAGCGTCTTCATCGCGCTCCAGAACGTGCGCTCCGACGATCTCAAGCGCGCGGAACGGCTCGGCACGGTGCTGTCGCAGATGCCGCCGTCGCCCGAGCGGAACGTCGTGGCGACCGTGCGCGACGACCTCGCGGTGTCGTGGGCGCTGCGGCAGGCCGCGCCCGTCGACCGCCGCCTGCGACGTGCCGCGACGGTGCTCTCGACGCTCGGCGGTGTCGCGCTCGTCGGCGCGATCCTGGTCGGCCTGTACGTCGGACTCGGCTACGGGCGGGTGAGCGACTGGTTCTTCTGGGTCTACTACTCCGTCGGGGTCGTGCTCCTGCTCGGCGCGGCGGTGCTCCGCCGTCTCGCCCGGCGGCACGCGGGCGCGTGGATCGCCGCGGAGCGGGCGCGTCGGGGGCTCCGGCCGCCGCTGCACACGGGGCTCCGGGCCGAGGCGGAGGTGCAGGCGGAGCGCCCGACGCGGCCAGGCAGCCGGTGAGGGACCTTCGGCCCGGCGCGCCGCTCCGGCGGTCCGGCAGAATCGGCGTCCGAGGGCGGAGGAGGTGAAGCCCATGCCCGCCCGAACGCCGGCCCCGCCCGTCCCCTCCGTCGATCCCGCCTGGCGCGGCGCCTACCGTGCGGGCGGCATCCTCGCCTTCGGGTACGTCCTCCTCGGCGTGGTGGCCCCCGCGCTGATGTTCTTCGCGGTCGGCTACCCCAGGACCGCGAGCGGCGCGGAACTGCTCGACTTCATCGCCGACCACCGGGTGTGGTGGATGGTGCTCCAGCACCTCACGCTCGGCCCGGGGTTCATCGCCATCCCCGTGTTCCTGGCGCTGTTCCTCGCGCTGAAGGAGGGCCGGCGCAGCCTCGCCGCGATCGGCGCGCTCCTCGCGATCGTCTGCCAGGCCTTGTTCGCGTCGTTCCTGCCCGCGACGCTCGGCATGCTCTACCTCGCCGACCAGCGCGAGGTCGCCGACGCCGATCGCCGCGCCGGGATCGAGGCGGCGGCTGAAGCCGTCACCGCGCCGCTCGACGCCTTCAACCCGCTCTTCGAGACGGTGTTCGCCGCCGGAGTGCTCCTCATCTCGCTCGCGATGCTGCGCAGTGCGTTCCCGCGGTGGATGGCGTGGCTCGGGATCGCCGCGGCGGTGTCCGAGTTCGTCGCGGTCGGCATCCTGTCGTTCGTCGGCATGGGCTACTTCTGGTGGTGGCTCGTGTTCTCCGTGTGGTTCGCGGCGGTGGGATGGCGCCTCCTGCGACTGGCCGCCCGCTGACCTCGGACGCGACCGACGCTCAGGCGCCGCCTTGCTCGGGCAGGTGCAGCCGGGCGAGGAACGCGTCGACGCCGCGCGGCACCCGTCGCCGGTCGGCGCGCGAGACGAGCACGGTGACGAGGACCGCGAGTGGCACCGTCCAGGCGGCGGGCTGCTCGACGAGCGGGCGGATGCCGGGCGCCGCCGCGGCCACGAACGCGCTCCCGAGGATCGCCGCCGCCGAGAGCACGGCGCCGGTCGCCATGCCCGCGATGGCGCCGCGCGCGGTGAGCCCGCGCCACCAGATGCCGAGGAGCAGTACGGGGCACAGGGTCGAGGCGGTGAACGCGAACACCAGCCCGACGCTGCCCGCCAGGCCCGCGGCCTCGGTGGCGACCGCGACGCCGAGCGGCACCGCGGTCGAGGCGAACGCCGCGATCCGGAAGCCGCGCACGCTTCCGCCGAGGAGGTCCTGCGAGATGACCCCGGCGACCGACACGACCAGCCCCGACGACGTGGAGAGGAACGCCGCGAACGCGCCGCCGATCACGAGCGCCGTGAGCAGTTCGCCGACGACGCCCGGCACGAGCCGGTCGGGGAGCACGAGCACGAGCGCGTCGGCCTCGCCCGGCGTCGCGAGGTCCGGGGCGAACGTGCGGCCGAGCAGCCCGAACGCGGTCGGGAAGAGGTAGAACGCCGAGAGCAGCGCGAGCACGATGAGGGTCGTGCGGCGCGCGGCCGGGCCGTCCGGGTTCGTGTAGAACCGCACGAGCACGTGCGGCAGCCCGAGGGTGCCGAGCAGCAGGGCGACCATGAGCGACACCGTGCGGTACACCTCGAGCGAGCCGGGCCCCGCGTCGGCGGGGAACGCCGCCGACGGGCCGAGCTCGGGCTCGACGGCACCCGTCACGAGGAGGAGGGCGACCACCGGGATGGCGAGCGCCGCGAGCTTCAGCCAGAACTGGAACGCCTGCACGAAGGTGATCGAGCGCATGCCGCCCGCCGCGACGACGACCGCCACGAGCACCGCGACGGCGACCGACCCGACCCAGCTCGGCAGGCCCGTCGTGATCCGGACGGTCAGGGCCGCGCCCTGCAGCTGCGGCACGATGTAGAGCCATCCGATCACGACGACGAGGACGCTCGTGACGCGTCGCACCGCGGGCGACTCGAGGCGCGCCTCCGTGAAGTCGGGGATCGTGTAGGCGCCCGACCGCCGGAGCGGCGCCGCGACGAAGAGCAGCAGCATCAGGTAGCCGGCGGTGTACCCGATCGGGAACCACAGCGCCGAGGCGCCCGTCAGCAGGATGAGCCCGGCGATACCGAGGAAGGACGCCGCCGACAGGTACTCGCCGCCGATCGCGGAGGCGTTCCACCAGGGCCGGACCGTGCGGCTCGCGACGTAGAAGTCGCTCGTCGTGCGCGAGATCCGCAGCCCGTACACGCCGATCAGGACCGACACCGCCGCCACCGCGACAATCGCGGCGTAGCCGACGGCCGGGTTCACGCCTGCTCCGCGAGCGACCGGTACCGGGCCTCGTTGCGCTGCGCGGCCCGCACGTACAGCGCCGCCACGCTGATCGCGAGCGGGTAGACGCCGAGTCCCAGAAGCAGCCACGACACCGGCACGCCCGCGACGAACGTCTCGTCGAGCGCGGGCAGCAGGGCGATGCCGACCACGAACACGACGGTCGCCGCGACGAAGCCGCCGGCGCAGATGAGGGCGAGGCGCAGCTGCGAGCGGATCAGCGAGCGCACGTACATCGCGTCGACGTCGCTGCCGGTGCTCGCGTGGCCGCGTGCGATCGAAGGGCGGGCGGATGGCGCCGCAGCCCCCGTGCGCGGCGCGGTGACGCGAACACGGGCGACCGCAGGGGGCGTCACCTCGCTCACGGCCGGGCTCGCGGGGTCGCCTGGTCGAGCCGCTCACGCAGCCCCGGCAGCAGTCGCCGGCTGACCGGCAGCTCGGCCTGCCCGACGACCACGGTCGGGCGCTCGCCGCCGAGCCGCACGCGGCTCACGTGCGGGAGCGCGACGAGGTACGACCGGTGCACGCGCACGAAGCCCGCCTCCGCCCACTGCCGCTCGAGGTCGGACATGGGCACGCGCACCAGGTAGCTCGCCTCGTCGGTGTGCAGGCGCGCGTAGTCGCCCTGCGCCTGCACGTACCGCACGTCGTCGCGGCGGATCATGCGCGTGGTGCCGCCGAGCGTCACGGCGATCATCTCGGGCCGGCTCGCCGCGGCATCCGTCGCCCCCGGCTGGGCCAGCCGCATCGCCTCGACGACGCGCGTGACCGAACGCTGCAGCCGCTCGGTGCGGACGGGCTTCAGCAGGTAGTCGACCGCCGCGAGGTCGAACGCCTCGAGCGCGCCCTCCTCGTCGGCCGTCACGAACACGAACGCCGGCCTGTGCTCGAAGCGCTGCAGGGCGCGTGCGAGGTCGAAGCCCGACAGGCCGGGCATGTGGATGTCGAGGAACGCGGCGTCGACCGGTTCGCGCGTGAGGATGCGGATCGCCTCGGATCCCGAGGTCGCGCGATGGATCGTGCCGATCCGCGGGTCCTGGCCGAGCAGGAACGCCAGCTCGTCCACGGCGGGCTGCTCGTCGTCGGCGATGAGGACCGAGATCACGGCACCAGTCTCCCATCCGGCTCCCCGCGGGCGCCGAGGTCGACGGATGCCGCAGCCCGGCCGGGCTGCGACTTGGGCACGCGCAGGCGCACGAGGGTGCCCGCGCCGACGTTCGTCTCGACGACCAGCCCGTGCTCGTCGCCGTACACCTGCCGGAGCCGGGCGTCGACGTTGCGCAGGCCCACGTGCTCGCCCGGCGGACCGCCCGCGAGCACGTCCGCGAGGCGCTCGGGATCGATCCCGACGCCGTCGTCCTCGACGGTGATCTCGGCGAACGCGCCCGCGTCCTGCGCCGTGATCGTGATGCGGCCGCCGCCCTCCTTGCCCTCGAGGCCATGGCGCACGGCGTTCTCGACGAGCGGCTGCATCGACAGGAAGGGGATGACCGTCGAGAGCACCTCCGGCGCGACCTGCAGCGTCACCCGCAGGCGGTCGCCGAACCGGGCCCGCTCGAGCTTCAGGTACGAGTCGATCGAGCGGAGCTCCTCGGCGACGGTCGTGAAGTCGCCCGCGCGACGGAAGGAGTACCGGGTGAAGTCCGCGAACTCGAGCACGAGCTCGCGCGCCTTGGCGGGGTCGGTGTTGACGAACGACGCGATCGCGTTGAGCGAGTTGTAGATGAAGTGCGGGCTGATCTGCGCGCGCAGCGCGCGCACCTCGAGCTCGGCGAGCGCGGCTCGCGAGGCGTCGAGCTCGCCGAGCTCGACCTGCGCCGCGACCCATTCCGCGACCTCGCCCGTCGCGCGCACGAGGCCCGCCCGGACCCGCGGCGCGAACGCGACCACCGCGCCCACGACCTCGCCGCCCGCGCGGATCGGCGCGGCCGCGGCATCCGTCTCGCCCGAGGGCGACGTGAGGCGGCGCT
The DNA here is from genome assembly GCF_037199545.1 of Agromyces sp. CCNWLW213. Taxonomy (NCBI): domain Bacteria; kingdom Bacillati; phylum Actinomycetota; class Actinomycetes; order Micrococcales; family Microbacteriaceae; genus Agromyces; species Agromyces sp. CCNWLW213. The sequence goes on from NZ_JBBBDX010000003.1 coordinate 282,916, forward strand.
CGACCTGCGGCCGGCCCGACCCGACCGCGTCGGCGGCCAGGCGCTCGGCCGCGGGGAGCAGGGCCTCGTCGCCGTCGACCGCGGCCTCGCCGCCCGACATCAGGAGCGCGAGCGTGTCGGCGCCGAGCATGGCGCGCAGGTGCCGGGCGGCCCGCGCGGCATCCGCCCGGCTCATGTCGCCGCGCAGGTGCTTCGCCGCGCTCGAGGCGAGGTGGAGGGTCTGGTAGGTGGCCCGCTCGGCGTCGGTGCCGAGCTCCTTCGACTGCACCGCGAAGCGGCGCAGCAGCACGACCACCCCGACGGCGAGCGCTCCCGCGACGACGCCGACGGCAGCGGCGAGCAGCATCGACTCGGGCATGCACGTCACTGTAGCCGTCGTTCGTCGTCGTGCTCCGCCGTTCGTCGCACCGTGGGCGCCGTTCGGCGACGACGAACGGTCGGCGGCCCCGGCGCGGCATCCGCTTCGCCAGCATGGCCTGATCGCGACCGAAGCGACGCGGGCGATCCGCCCGCCGCACCCCCTCGAAGGAGAGACGCCATGGGCAACGAGGCCCTGAGCGAGGACGTCGACCTGAGCCACGTCGACTATCCCGCAGTGCAGCAATCGCCGGAATTCCAGGAGCTGAGGAAGACGCACCGGAGCTTCGTCTTCCCCGTGCTCGGAGCGTGCCTGGCCTGGTACCTGGCCTACGTGCTCCTCGCCGTGTACGCGGTCGACTTCATGTCGACGCGCGTGTTCGGCAGCATCAACGTGGCCATGCTCCTCGGCCTCGCGCAGGTCGTCACGACGTTCGCCGTGACCATGTGGTACGTCCACTTCGCCAACAAGCACCTCGACCCGAAGGCCGAGCGGATCCGCGAGGAGATCGAGACGGGCGTGTTCCTCGATCGCGCCGACGAAGGGACGGTGCGCTGATGCTCCGGTTCGAAGCGGCATCCGCCTCACCCGGCGAGCCCTGGCTCAACATCGCCATCTTCGGCGCGTTCGTCGCCGTCACGATGGTGATCGTGTTCCGCGCGAGCCGGAACAACAAGACCGCGGCCGACTACTACGCGGCCGGACGCTCGTTCACGGGCGGCCAGAACGGGTCGGCCATCGCGGGCGACTACCTCTCGGCCGCGTCGTTCCTCGGCATCGTGGGCGCGATCGCGATGACCGGCTACGACGGGTTCCTCTACTCGATCGGCTTCCTGGTGGCGTGGCTGGTCGCGCTGCTGCTCGTCGCCGAGCTGCTCCGCAACACGGGCAAGTTCACGATGGCCGACGTGCTGTCGTTCCGCCTGAAGCAGCGCCCGGTGCGCATCGCCGCGGCGACCACGACGCTCGTCGTGTGCTTCTTCTACCTGCTCGCGCAGATGGCGGGTGCAGGCGGCCTCGTGTCGCTGCTGCTCGGCATCGGCGACCAGGTCGGCCAGGCCCTCGTCATCACCGTCGTCGGCGGCCTGATGATCCTGTACGTGCTCGTGGGCGGCATGAAGGGCACCACCTGGGTGCAGATCATCAAGGCGGTCATGCTGATCGCCGGCGCCGGGCTCATGACCGTGTGGGTCCTCGCGATGTACGGCTTCAACTTCTCGTCGCTGCTCGACCGGGCGGTCGAGGTCACCCAGAACCCGGCGATCCTCGACCCGGGCCTGAAGTACGGCGTCTCGGAGATCGCGAAGATCGACTTCGTCTCGCTGGGGCTCGCGCTCGTGCTCGGCACCGCGGCGCTGCCGCACGTGCTCATGCGCTTCTACACGGTGCCCACCGCGAAGGAGGCCCGCAAGTCGGTCGTCTGGGCGATCTGGCTCATCGGCATCTTCTACGTCTTCACGCTCGTGCTCGGCTACGGCGCGGCGGCCCTCGTGGGCCCCGAGGTCATCGCGGCGGCGCCCGGCGGCCCGAACTCGGCGGCCCCGCTGCTCGCGTTCTCGCTCGGCGGCCCGCTGCTGCTCGGCCTCATCTCGGCGGTCGCGTTCGCGACGATCCTCGCGGTCGTCGCCGGACTCACGATCACCGCGGCGGCCTCGTTCGCGCACGACATCTACGCGTCCGTCGTGAAGAAGGGCAAGCCCGAGCCGGGCGCCGAGGTCAAGGTCGCCCGACGGACCGTGGTGATCATCGGCATCGTCGCGATCATCGGCGGCATCGGCGCGAACGGCCAGAACATCGCGTTCCTCGTGGCGCTCGCGTTCGCGGTGGCCGCGTCGGCCAACCTCCCGACGATCGTGTACTCGCTCTTCTGGAAGCGGTTCACGACGCGCGGCGCCCTGTGGAGCATGTACGGCGGGCTCGCCTCGGCGATCGTGCTCATCGCGCTCTCGCCCGTGGTGTCGGGCTCCGAGACGTCGATGCTGAAGACCGAGGCGATCGACTTCGCGATCTTCCCGCTGTCGAACCCGGGCATCATCTCCATCCCGCTCGCGTTCCTCCTCGGCTGGATCGTGAGCGTCGTCGACAACCGCCGCGAGGACGCCCTCAAGCAGTCCGAGATGGAGGTGCGCTCGCTCACCGGCGTCGGCGCCGAGAAGGCGGTGAGTCACTAGGCTCCGCCGGTCGCCCGCCCTCGGGCGGGCGGCCGGCGGGAACGACTGCGACGGGGTGGGAACGCCTGCCCTGGCCTCGTCGCCGTCATGACGGGGGCGGATGCCGCGGACCTCAGGGTCCGGCATCCGCCCCCGTTGCGCTGCCCGCCCCCGCCATCCCTGGCCGGCCCTGCGGGGCTGTTCCCGGCCGCGGCACGCGCCTGCCAACGTTCGGCGGGTTCCGGACATCGCGTCCGGCAGCACTCGTGCGGGTGCGCGGGCGGACGTACCGTGGGCCGGTGAGCACCCGCACCGGATCGACGACCACCCCGCGGAAGACCGCCTCGATCACCCGCGACCCCGCCGTCCGGCCCGCGGGCGGCCTGCGCACGTGGGCGCAGTTCCTCGGCGCCGGGCTCGTGTGGGGCGCGAGCTTCCTGTTCATCGCGGTGGCCCTGACCGGGCTCTCGTTCACGCAGGTCGCGTGGGCCCGCACGGTGCTCGGCGCCCTGACCCTCGGCATCGTCGTGCTCGTCGCCCGGCCCCGCGCAGCAGGCGGGACGGTGCTCCCTCGCGAGCCCGCGGTGTGGGCGCACTTCCTCGTGATCGGCGTGATCGGGTGCGTCATCCCGTTCCTGCTCTTCGCGTGGGCGCAGCAGTCGGTGACGTCGAGCCTCGCCTCGATCCTCAACGCGACGACGCCCATCATGACCGCCGTCATCGCGACGCTCGCGTTCCGGGTCGAGAAGCTCGACGCGTCCCGCTGGCTCGGCGTGCTCGTCGGCATCGCGGGCGTCGTGGTCATCATCGCCCCGTGGCGGAGCGAGCTCGCGGGCAGCCTCGCGGGCCAGCTCGCCATCCTCGGGGCGACCGCCTGCTACGGCGTCATGTTCGGGTACACGCGCCGGTTCCTGAGCGGCCGCCCCATCGCCGCGACCACCTTCGCCTTCCTCCAGGTCGGCATGGGCGGCGCGGTCATGCTGCTGCTGACCCCCGTGCTGGCGATCGGTCCCGTCCGCCTGGACGTCGCGGTCGTGCTGTGCCTGGCGGTGCTGGGCATCGCGGGCACGGGCCTGGCGTACGTGTGGAACATCGGCGTGATCCGCGACTGGGGCCCGACGAACGCGTCCACGGTCACGTACGTCACGCCCGTGGTCGGGGTGGTGCTGGGCGTGCTCGTCCTCGGCGAGCCGCTCACGTGGAACGAGCCCGTCGGCGCGCTCGTGGTGATGGCCGGCATCCTGCTGGCGCAGGGGCGTATCCGGATGCCGCGTCGCGACCTCGCACGGTCCTGACGCGAGCCGCGGGTTCGAGCGCTTGACATGCGCGCAGGTGCGTGGTTGGTTAACTACTTGAGTAACTAACCATCGAACCGAATCGGGGACGGATGGACGAATCCCGGCCGATCTTCCTGCAGATCGCAGAGCAGATCGAGAACGACATCATCGACGGCACGGTCGCCGAGGATGCCGCCATCCCGTCGACCAACGAACTCGCGGCGTTCCACCGCATCAACCCCGCGACCGCCCTGAAGGGGGTCAACCGGCTGGTCGAGCAGGGCGTGGTGGCGAAGCGCCGCGGGGTCGGAATGTTCGTCGTCCCCGGCGCGCGCGAACGGCTCGTCGCGCGGCGCCGCGCCGAGTTCGCCGCCGACTACCTCCGACCGCTCATCGTCGAGGCCGCCAAGCTCGGCATCGGCGTCGACGAGCTCGCGGGCATGCTCCGCGAGGAAAGGATCCTGTCATGACCAGCATCGTCGCCAGCACGCGCGGGCTCACCAAGCGGTACGGCGCGTTCACCGCGATCGACGGCATCGACTTCGACCTCGAGGAGGGGCGCATCTACGGCCTGCTCGGTCGCAACGGCGCCGGCAAGACCACCGTCATGCAGCTGCTCACGGGCCAGATCTTCCCGGACGGCGGCACGCTCGAGGTGTTCGGCCGGCCCCCCGCCGAGCACGCCGACGTCCTGCGGCGGCTGTGCTTCATCGCGGAGTCGCAGCGCTACCCCGAGGACTTCACGCCGGCGCACGTGTTCGCGGCGGCACCCTGGTTCTTCGAGCGGTGGGACGCCGCGTTCGCCGAGCGGCTCGTCGCCGACTTCCGCCTCCCGGTCAAGCGGCGCATCAAGAAGCTCTCCCGGGGCCAGCTCTCGGCGGTCGGCGTCATCGTCGGCCTGGCGAGCCGCGCGCCGCTGACCTTCTTCGACGAGCCCTACCTCGGCCTCGACGCGGTCGCGCGGCACCTCTTCTACGACCGGCTCCTGGAGGACTACGCCGAGCACCCCCGCACGATCCTGCTCTCGACGCACCTGATCGACGAGGTCGCGAACCTGCTCGAGCACGTGATCCTCATCGACCAGGGCCGGATCCTGCTCGATCGGGACGCCGAGGACGTGCGCGGATCGGCGACGTCGGTGGCGGGGCCGCGGGCCGTCGTCGAGCGGTTCGTCGCCGAGCGCCCGGTCATCGGGCGCGACGACATCGGCGGGCTGGCATCCGTCACGGTCGACGGCCGCCTCGATCGCGACGAGCGCATCCGCGCGGCCGAGCTGGGGCTCGAGCTCGCGCCGGTGTCGCTGCAGCAGCTCATCATCCACCTGACCGGCGCCGAGACCGCCGGCACGCCCGAGAAGGAGGTCGCGGCATGACCGCCACCGTCACCGCGCCTACCGCCGTCGCCGAGCCGTCCTCGCGCGTGCGGCCGAACGAGATCTGGCGCATCGTGCGCCTGCACACCGTGAACCCGTCGATCTTCTTCCTGGTCCCCGCGCTCGTGCTCGGCGGTGCCTGGGTGATCACGATGGTCATCGCGCTCATCCTGCTCGGCGCGGGCGTCCCCATGGAGAGTACGGGCTTCGAGTACAGCTGGGCCGTGCTGTCGCCGCAGTGGTACCTCATCGTGGTCGGCGTGCAGGCGGTGTCGTACACGTTCCCGTTCGCCCTCGGGTTCGGCGCGACCCGGCGCGACTACTGGATCGGCACGGGGGTCATGTTCGCGCTCGCCTCGCTGCTCTACGCCGTCGTCATCGCGACCCTCCTGGTGGTCGAACGCGCGACCGGCGGGTGGGGAATCGGGGCGGGGATGTTCGAGGCGCTCTGGTACGTCGGCGCCGACTGGGCCATCGCGTTCTACACGACCTTCGCCCTCCAGTTGCTCGTGCTCTTCATCGGGGCGGGGGTCACGACGGTCTTCATGCGGTGGCGGATGAGGGGGATGCTCACGCTCGCCGCCGGCGGCGTCGTCGTCATCCTCGCGATCATCGCGGCGTTCACCTTCAGCGAGTCGTGGGACGAGCTGGGGCGGTGGCTCGCCTCGATCGGACTGGTCGGCGTGTTCACCCTGCTGCTGGTGAAGGCGCTGGCCTGGGCCGTCGCCGGGTTCCTCGTGATCCGGCGCGCGACGCCGCGGTAGGGGACCGCGGCGCCCCACGCAGCCTGTTGCGGAATACCCTAGGGGGGTATATGGTTGAGCCATCGCATACCCCATGCGGGTATCATCGAACCCGATCCGACCACGAGGAGAACGAGATGACGCAGCGCGACTACCAGGTGACCGGCATGACCTGCGGCCACTGCGAGCTGTCGGTGCGCGAGGAGGTCGAGCAGCTGCCGGGCGTCACGGGCATCCAGGTGTCCGCCGCCTCCGGCACGCTGTCGATCACCGCACCGGCCGACCTCGACGACGCCGGCGTGATCGCCGCGGTCGAGGAGGCCGGCTACTCCGCCGTGCGCGTCTGACGACGATGCACGCGGCAGCCCGGCTGGGGCTCTTCGCGGCGGGCGCGGCGGCGGTCTTCACCGTCGCGCTCGTCGCGGCCCCGCTCGTCATCCCGGCCGACGCCTCGGCCGCATGGACCTCCGAGGAGGACGCCCAGATGGACAGCACCGAACCCGGCCACGGCGGCGGACCCGCCGTCGCGGCATCGGCCGACGACGTGCGCGGCCTCTCGGTCTCGCACGCCGGCTACAGCCTCATCGACCTGTCCGCGCCGGCCGCCGCCGGTGAGCCGGGCGAGATCGCCTTCAGCCTGGTGGATGCCGGGGGCGACCCGGTCACCGAGTACGAGACCTCCCACGAGAAGGACCTGCACCTCATCGTGGTGCGCACCGACGGCGCGCACTTCCGGCACGTGCACCCGACGACCGACGGCCGTGGCGGGTGGAGCATCCCGTTCGCCTTCGATGCGGCCGGGACCTACCGGGTCTTCGCCGACTTCGTGCCGGCCGGGTACGGCGAGACCGTCACGCTCACGAGCACGGTCGAGGTCGCCGGCGAGTTCGCGCCGGAGCCGCGCACCGCCGATCGGGCGGTCGCGACGGTCGACGGACTCACCGTCGAGGTCGAGGGCGAACTCGTCGCCGGCGCCGAGGGCGAGCTCGTCTTCACGGTGACCCGCGACGACGAGCCCGTGACGACGCTCGAGCCGTACCTCGGCGCGTACGGGCACCTCGTCGCGCTGCGCCAGGGCGACCTCGCGTACCTGCACGTGCACCCCATGGGCGAGCCCGGCGACGGCGACACCGAGCCCGGTCCCGAGATCTCCTTCATGGCGACCGCCCCCACGGCGGGTCGCTACCTGCTCTACCTCGACCTGAAGCTCGACGGGACCGTGAGGTCGGTGCCCTTCGTGCTGAGCGCGTCGGCCGGGTCGACGGAGGCCGCGGGCGACCGCGCCGACCGGGACGGCGGCTCGCATGGCGACCGGGGCGGTTCCCACGGCGACCAGGGCGACTCCCACGGAAGCGATCGCCGATGACGACCGAGACCGCCTCCTCGGGCACCGGAGCGAGGGTCGTCGAGCTCGAGATCGGCGGCATGACCTGCGCATCCTGCGCGGTGCGCGTCGAGAAGAAGCTGAACAAGCTCGAGGGCGTGGACGCGACGGTCAACTACGCGACCGAGAAGGCGCGCGTTATGGCGCCCGAGGGCGTCCTCGAGGCCGAGCTCATCGCCGCGGTCGAGGCGGCCGGCTACCGGGCGGCCCCGCCCGCACCGCCGGCCCCGGCGACCGGCGACGGACGCCGGGGCTCCGCCACGGGCGAGACCCGCGCCGACGCCGAGCTCCGCTCCCTGGGCACGCGCCTCCTCGTGTCGGTCGTCCTCTCCGTCCCGGTGATCCTCGTGTCGATGATCCCCGCGCTGCAGTTCACCTACTGGCAGTGGGCGGCGCTCGCCCTCGCGGCGCCGGTCGTCACGTGGGCCGCGTGGCCGTTCCACCGCGCGGCGCTCGTCAACCTGCGGCACGGCGCGGCAACCATGGACACGCTCGTCTCGCTCGGCGTGATGTCCGCATTCCTCTGGTCGCTGTACGCGCTGTTCCTCGGCACGGCGGGCGAAGCCGGGATGGTGCACCCCTTCGAGCTGACGGTCGCCCCGAGCGACGGCGCGTCGAACCTCTACCTCGAGGTCGCCGCGGGGGTGACGATGTTCGTGCTCCTCGGCCGGTACCTCGAGAAGCGCTCGAAGCGCGCCGCGGGTGCGGCGCTGCGCGCCCTGCTCGAGCTCGGCGCGAAGGAGGTCGCGGTGCGCCGCGACGGCGTCGAGACGCGCATCCCGGTCGAGCAGCTCGCGGTGGGCGACGAGTTCGTCGTCCGCCCCGGAGAGAAGATCGCGACCGACGGCGTGGTCGTCGAGGGTCGCAGCGCGGTCGACGCCTCGCTCGTCACGGGCGAGTCCGTGCCCGTCGAGGTCGAGGGCGGCGACGTCGTCGTCGGCGCGACGGTCAACGCGGGCGGCCGGCTCGTCGTGCGCGCCACCCGGGTCGGCGCCGACACCCAGCTCGCCCGGATGGCGCGGCTCGTCGAGGACGCCCAGACCGGCAAGGCCGAGGTGCAGCGCCTCGCCGACCGCGTCGCGGGCGTGTTCGTGCCGATCGTGATCCTCGTCGCCGTGGGCACGCTCGGCGCATGGCTCGGGGGCGGCTTCCCCGCCGCGGCAGCGTTCACCGCGGCGGTCGCGGTGCTCATCATCGCGTGCCCCTGTGCGCTCGGCCTCGCGACGCCCACGGCGCTGCTCGTCGGCACCGGTCGCGGCGCCCAGCTCGGCGTGCTGATCAAGGGGCCCGAGGCGCTCGAGTCCACCCGGCGCGTCGACACGATCGTGCTCGACAAGACCGGCACGGTCACCAGCGGGCGGATGGCGCTCGCCGGGGTCCACCCGGCCGCCGGCGTCGACGAGTCCGAGCTGCTCCGCCTCGCCGGAGCGCTCGAGCACGCCTCGGAGCACCCGATCGCGCGGGCCGTCGCCGACGGCGCCGCCGCGCGGGTGGGTGTCCTGCCGACGCCGGAGTCGTTCGAGAACCGGCCCGGGCTCGGCGTCCACGGCGTCGTCGACGGGAGCCTCGTGCTCGTCGGCCGCCCGGCGATGCTCGCCGAGTGGTCGATCGAGCCCGACGCCGGCGTCGCGGCAACCGTCGCCGCCGCCGAGGCCGACGGCCGCACCGTGGTCGTCGTCGCCTGGGACGGCGTCGTGCGGGGCGCGCTCACCGTCGCCGACGCGGTCAAGCCCACGAGCGCCGACGCGGTCGCGCGACTGCGCGGCCTCGGCCTCGAGCCGATCCTGCTCACCGGCGACAACGACGCGGTCGCGCGTCGCGTCGCCGCAGAGGTCGGCATCGAGCGGGTCGTCGCCGAGGTGCTGCCGGCCGACAAGGTCGCCGTGGTCGCCGGCCTGCAGGGCGAGGGGCGCACCGTCGCGATGGTCGGGGACGGCGTGAACGACGCCGCGGCCCTCGCGCAGGCCGACCTCGGCATCGCCATGGGCACGGGCAGCGACGTCGCCATCGAGGCGGCCGACCTGACGCTCGTGCGCGGCGACCTGCTCGCCGCGGTCGACGCGATCCGCCTGTCGCGACGCACGCTGCGCGTCATCAGGGGCAACCTGTTCTGGGCGTTCGCGTACAACGTCGCGGCGATCCCGCTCGCGGCCCTGGGACTGCTGAACCCCATGCTCGCCGGAGCGGCGATGGCGTTCTCGAGCGTCTTCGTCGTGGGCAACAGCCTCCGGCTCCGGGCATTCCGCTCGGCCGTCGGGAGCGCCCGGGCCTGACACGCCGTAGGGTCGAAGCATGACCGCCGAGACCTCCGATCGCGCCGCCGACCCCGCCCCCGTCGTGCCGGGGGTCGGCGGCGGGATCGACGAACGCGATGCGGCGATGAGCGAGCTGCTCGGCATCCGCTCGAGCATCGACAACATCGACGCGGCCCTCATCCACCTGCTCGCCGAGCGGTTCAAGTTCACCCAGCAGGTGGGGCGGCTGAAGGCGCGCCACGGGCTGCCGCCGAGCGATCCCGACCGCGAGAAGCGCCAGATCGCGCGGCTGCGGGCCCTCGCCGAGGACGCCCACCTCGACCCGGCGTTCGCGGAGAAGTGGTTCAACTTCGTGGTCGCCGAGGTGATCCAGCACCACGAGGAGCTCGCCGGCAACGGCGGGTCGGACGAGCTGTGACCTGGTACCCGACTCCCGTGCCGTCGCAGGCGGGCCGCGCCGTGCTCGTCACGGGCGCCAACGCGGGACTCGGGTTCTTCACCTCCGCGCGGCTGGCGAAGGCGGGCGCGCACGTCATCCTCGCAGGCCGCAGCCGGGAGCGTCTCGGCGCCGCCGTCGCCGCCATCCGCGGACGCGTGTCCGCGGCATCCGTGGACACGCTCGTCATCGACGTCGCGTCGCTCGAGTCGGTGCGCGCGGGCGTCGACCGGCTCCTCGACCGCGCCCCGCTCGACACGGTCGTGCTGAACGCGGGCATGGTGCACACGCCCTCGACCCGGCTCGAGAGCGTCGACGGCCATGAGCTGGTGCTCGCGACGAACGTGCTCGGACACTTCGCACTGCTCGCGGGCATCGTGCCGCACCTCGCGCGGGACGCCCGCGTGATCACCATCGGCTCGCTCGCGACGCGCCTGTCGACCTTCCGCGCCGACGACCTGCAGCTGCGACGGTCGTACGATGCGTGGCGCGCCTACGCCCAGTCGAAGATCGCCTCGGCCTCGCTCGCGTTCGAGTTCGACCGGCGGCTCCGGCGGGCGGCGACGGATGCTGCGGAGGCCGTCGGCGCCGCATCGGTGACGCCGCGCGTGCACAGCGTGGTCGCCCATCCCGGCTACTCGATCTCCGGCCGCACGCCCCGCGTGCCCGGCGTGAACGAGCCCACCCGGATCGACCGGTTCGCGGACGCGCTCCAGGCCCCGATCGCACAGGGCAAGCACCGCGGTGCCGACGTGATCGTGCACGCGGCCGCCGCGGACGACGTCGAGGGCGGCCAGTTCTGGGGGCCCCGCTTCGACGTGAAGGGACCGCCGTCCCTCGGCACGCCGACGCGCACCTCGCGCGACCCGCGCCTCGGGGCGAAGGTCTGGGACTTCGCCGAGGCGGCGGTGGGCGTACGGCTCGACGTCGAGGCGGTGGGGCGATGATCCGCGGCGCGCTGGGTCGCTGGTGGTCGACCCCGCGGACCCGGCAGCGCGTCGCACGCGTGCTCGTCGTGGCGGGCATCGCCCTCGTGCTCCTGGCGTTCGCGACGACCCGGTGGGGGCTCGTCTTCGCCGGCATCCTGCTGATCGGCTTCGGCGCCGCGGCGGGTCCGGCCCGGATCCGCCGCGGGCGGACGGAGCCGCCGCGATGATCAGCCGCGAACTCGCCCTCAGGCTGCGCGATGCGGGCCTCGCGTGGCATCCCGAGTCGGGCGACCGGTTCCAGCTCGACCTGCCGAGCCACGTCGAGGCCGACGTCGAAGCCGACACCTTCACCGTGTCCGACATGACGATCGAGACGCACCGGTACCCGACGGGCACGATCCTCGGCTTCAACGGCACGACCGAGTGGGCGCTCGACTCGGTCGCGCTCGCCGACGCGGTCTGGCTGCCGCGCGAGGATCAGCTGCGCGAGCTGCTCCGCGCGACGTTCCGCGGGCTCCGTCGCCTGCCCGACGCGTTCGAGGTCGAGATCGAGCTCGCCGGCGAGGCACGGCGGTTCGAGCATCCGGACCCCGCCGAGGCGTACGGGCTCGCGCTCCTCGCCTTGATCGAGCGCACGCGCTGAGCGCGCGATCGCGCGCGGCGCCCGGTCGTCACGGCGCCGCGGGCGATCGGCCGATCAGGCGGACTGCAGGGCCTTGGCCTTGAGGGTCTCGTACTCGGCGGCCGTGATCGCGCCGCTGTCGAGCAGGCGCTTGGCCGACTCGATCTCCGACGCCGCCGACGCACCCGATCCCGACCCCGCCACCGAACGGATGTACTCGGCCTGCTGCGCGTTCATCGACTGTGCGCGCTCCATGTTGCGCTGCGTCATGCCCTTGCCCCGGGCGATCAGGTAGACGAACGCCGCCAGGAACGGGAGGAACACGAGGAAGAGCACCCACAGCGCCTTCGTCCAGCCGTTCAGGGTCGGGTCGCGGAAGATGTCGACGAACACCGTGATGAAGATCCAGATGCACGAGACGATCACGTAGAACCAGAAGAGCCAGACGAAGAAGTCCCAGATGCTGTTCACGGCGTTCCCTCTCATTCGCGGTGCGGGTCGAGCCCGCGTGGCCTCGACCGTATCGGCGGCATGTCCGGGGGCGATGGGACCAAAGGCACGTCGCTAGGCTCTGGGCATGGGGGCGACGGATGCCGCAGCGGCCGTGGCGCGCGCGCGCGACGCGGTCGACACGGCCGTTCGCGCGCTCGCCGAGGCATCCGCCCGCACCGAGACGCTCGCCGAGTACGAGCCGGGGCGCCGCGTGCTCGGGCTGCCGCGGGCGCCGCGGATGAGGGCGATCGGGCCGGTGTGGCGGCTCGGCGTGCTGCTGCTCGACGCCGAGGGGCGACTGTACGCGACCGGCCGGGTCGTGCGGGCCGAGCGTCCGGCGCGACGGAGCGTCATCGCGGAGTCCGTCGCCGAGCACCGCGCCTATCGCGCGGCCGCGGTGAAGGGCGGCATCCCCGAGGGGGCCACGGTCGTGTTCGACGCGATTCCGCTCGAGCTCGGCGTCGAGTCGCTCGCCGCCGCGTCCGGCCCCCTCGTACGGCGAGGGGACGAGGTGCTCGTGCGGTGGAGTCCGAGCCGGCCCGACGCGCTCATCGCGCTCGAGGCGTACCTCCGCGACCGCGTCGACCTGCTGATCCACCCGCCGCAGGGCGCCTCGTGACCCGCCGCCGGGATGCCGACCACGATCTCCATCAGAAGCCGAACGCCGTGACCGCGGGCAGCCCGCCGTCGCGCCAGCCCTCGAGCGCGAACCGCTCGTGGTGCACCATCCGCTCGGGCAGCGCGTCGAGCGGGAACCACTCGAGCGCGCTCGCCTTGTCGGCCTCCTGCAGCGACGGGATGCCGCGCCAGGTGCGGGTCACGAAGAACACGTCGAGCCGCTGGTCGATCGGCAGCCCCGTCGGGGCGGTGCGGTGCATCGCCGTGATCGCCTCGAGGTCGGACTCGGCGACCTCGACGCCGATCTCCTCGCGGGTCTCGCGGACGGCGCCCGCCACGAGCGTCTCGCCCGGATCGACGTGCCCGGCGGCGGAGGCCGCCCACCAGCCGTCGTAGTAGCCGGTGCCCTCGCGCATCTGCAGCAGCACCCGGTCGCCGTCGACGAGGAACACGTAGGCGGCGGGGATGAGCGCGAACGCGCCGTGCGCGGCGGCGTACTCGGCCGGGTAGGTCTGGCGTCCGTCGCCGTCGCCGTCGCCGTCGACCGGTCCGGGGTCGAGGTACGCGGCGAGGTTCGCGAGCGAGGACGTGAGCCCCTCGGCGTGGTCGCGGGCGCGGATGCCGCGCGGCACGTCGCGCGCCTCGAACTCGACGAGCGTGCCGCCGTCCGCATCGCGCAGGCGCCACGTCATCCGCATCGTGCCCTGGACGGCGGGATCGTCGGACTCGAAGTCCACGAGCTGCTCGACGAGCTCTCCGGGAACGACCCGCGCGATCCGGACCTCCGAGACGTCGGAATCGGCGTCGGTCTTGCCCGGCGCGCCCGCGGTGTCGTCGTAGGTCAGCACGAGCCGGTACGAGCCGCCGCCGCGCAGGTCGAACCGCTCGAAGCGTCCGCGCATGCCCGCCGGCGGCAGCCAGCTCGCCAGCGCGTCGGGGCTGGTGAATGCGGCGAACACGGTCGCCCGGTCGGCGTGCACCAGCAGGCTCGCGAAGTCCGTCCGGCTCATGCCGCGACCCTACCGGGTGCCGGCGGCGGGCGGGTCTGCTAACCTCGACGACCGTGTCATGCATGACGTTCGCGATGATCATCCGGCCCCGCCCCGCCTGAGGCGGAGCGACCGGACCATCTGACCGCTGCTCCGCCTCGGCCCTCACCCAGGGCCGCGGTGCGGTTCGCCGTACCCGGCTGTCGATCCCCAGCCAGCGGAGCACTCCATGCGACCATCACGACCACACCACTCCTCCCCGCGCCCGTCCGCACCGCAGGGCGGCCGGCACGAGCTCGGGCAGAACTTCCTCGTCGACCGCGACGTCATCGACCGGATGACCGCGCTCGCCGCGCGCACCCACGGCCCGATCGTCGAGCTCGGGGCGGGCGGCGGCGCGCTCACGCGAGAGCTCGCGCGCCTCGGCAGGCCGCTCGCGGCGATCGAGCTCGACCCTGCGCGGGCGGCGGCGCTGCGACGCCGACTCGGCCCCGCCGCCGACGTCGTGCAAGCCGACGTGCTGCGCTGGCCGCTGCCGCGCGAGCCGTACGTGCTCGTCGGCAACGTGCCGTTCCACCTGACCACGGCGATCCTGCGCAGGATCCTCGCCGCGGACTGGTGGCGCAGCGCCATCCTGCTCACGCAGTGGGAGGTCGCCCGCCGTCGGTGCGGGGTGGGCGGCGCGAGCATGCTCACTGTCCAGTCCGCGCCGTGGTTCCGGTTCACGCTCGACCGCCGCGTCCCCGCCGGGGCGTTCCGCCCCGTGCCGTCCGTCGACGGCGGCGTGTTCCGCATCGACCGTCGGCCCGAGCCGCTCGTGCGGATGGCCGAGCGCCGCGACTACCAGCGGTGGGTCGGCGACGTGTTCCAGGGGTCCGGGCGCGGGCTCGTGCAGGTGCTCGGGCGCACCTCGCGGCCGATCGACGCGGGCGCCGCCCGACGGGCGCTCCGCGCGCGCGGGATCGACCCGGGCACGCCGGCGAGCCGCCTCACCACCGACGACTGGATCGAGTTGTTGCGGCTCGCCCGCGGTCGGGCGTGAACGACGACGCCGGCCGCGACCCTCGCGTGGAGGGCTCGCGGCCGGCGGTTGCGCGGATCCGGGTCAGTACCCGACCACCGGGCCGAACGCGTCGGCGAGCGGCGCCCGGTTCACGCCGCGGAGCTCGTCGATCGACACGGTGAAGGCGTCCTGCACCTCGAGCGAGCCCGACGCGGCATCCGTCACGCCGATGCGGCGCACCGGGACGCCACGGCCGTCGCACAGGCCGCGGAAGCGCACGTCGTCCTCGCGCGGCACGGTCACGATCACGCGCGCGGCCGACTCCGAGAACAGGGCGGTCGCGAGGTCGATGCCGGCGTCCTCGGTGACCTCGCCGAGGAAGACCCGGGCGCCCACGCCGAAGCGGGACACGGCCTCGGCGAGTGCGACCGCGAGGCCGCCGTCGCTGAGGTCGTGCGCCGAGTCGACGAGGCCTTCGAGTGCGGCCGCGGCGAGCAGGTCGCCGAGCCGCTTCTCGCGCGTGAGGTCGACCGCCGGCGGGATGCCGCCGAGGTGGTCGTGCACGACGCCCGCCCAGGCGGAGCCGTCCAGCTCGGCGTACGTCTCGCCGAGCAGGTAGATGTTGTGCCCGTCGTCCTGCCAGCCCGACGGGATGCGGCGCGCGACGTCGTCGATCACGCCGAGCACCGCGACGACCGGGGTCGGGTGGATCGGCACGTCGCCGGTCTGGTTGTAGAAGCTGACGTTCCCGCCCGTGACGGGGATGCCCAGTTCGAGGCATCCGTCGGCGAGGCCCTCGACGGCCTGCGCGAACTGCCACATGACCTCGGGGTTCTCGGGCGAGCCGAAGTTGAGGCAGTCGGAGATGCCCATGGGCGTCGCGCCCGTGACGGCGACGTTGCGGTACGCCTCGGCGAGCGCGAGCTGCGCGCCACGGCGCGGGTCGAGCTGGCAGTACCGGCCGTTCGCGTCGGTCGCGACCGCGACGCCGAGGCCCGACTCCTCGTCGACTCGGATCATCCCCGCGTCGTCCGGTGAGGCGAGCGCCGTGTTGCCGAGCACGTAGTGGTCGTACTGGTTCGTGATCCACGCGGCATCCGCCTGGTTCGCCGAACCCACGAGCTGCAGGAACTGCGCGCGCAGCTCGTCGCCCGCGTCGTCCGCCGGGCGCGGCAGCGCGGCGGCCGTGTCGGCCTGCAGCGCGTCGAGGTACGAGGGGTAGCGCATCGGCCGCTCGTAGACCGGGCCGTCGACGGCGACGGTGCGCGGGTCGACGTTCACGATCTCCTGGCCGCGCCAGGTGATGCTGAGCCGCCCGGTGTCGGTGACCTCGCCGAGCACGCTCGTCTCGACGTCCCACTTCCGCACGACCTCCATGAACCCGTCGAGCTTCTCGGGGCGCACGATGGCCATCATGCGCTCCTGGCTCTCCGACATGAGGATCTCCTCGGGGGTGAGCGTCGGGTCGCGCAGCAGCACGTCGTCGAGCACGATCGACATGCCGCCGTCGCCGTTCGCCGCGAGTTCGCTCGTCGCGCACGAGATGCCCGCCGCGCCCAGGTCTTGGATGCCCTCGACGAGGTCGCCCGCGAACAGCTCGAGGCAGCACTCGATCAGCACCTTCTCGGCGAAGGGGTCGCCGACCTGCACCGCGGGGCGCTTGGTCGGGCCGCCCTCGGCGAACGAGTCGGACGCGAGGATCGACGTGCCGCCGATGCCGTCGCCGCCCGTGCGCGCACCGAAGAGCACGACCTTGTTGCCGACGCCCTTGGCGTTCGCGAGGTGCAGGTCTTCATGGCGCAGCACGCCCACCGCGAGCGCGTTCACGAGCGGGTTCTTCTGGTACACCGGGTCGAACCAGGTCTCGCCGCCGATGTTCGGGAGGCCCAGGCAGTTGCCGTAGAAGCTGATGCCCGACACGACGCCGTGCACGACGCGCGCGGTGTCGGGGTCGTCGATCGCGCCGAACCGCAGCGCATCCATGACGGCGACCGGGCGCGCGCCCATCGAGATGATGTCCCGCACGATGCCGCCGACGCCGGTCGCGGCGCCCTGGAACGGCTCGATGAAGCTCGGGTGGTTGTGCGACTCGATCTTGAACGTCACCGCCCATCCCTCGCCGATGTCGAGCACGCCCGCGTTCTCGCCGATGCCCACCATCAGGTGCTGCTTCATCTCGGGCGTGACCTTCTTGCCGAACTGGCGCAGGTGCACCTTGCTCGACTTGTACGACGCGTGCTCGCTCCACATGACCGAGTACATGGCGAGCTCGGCGCTCGTGGGGCGTCGGCCGAGGATGTTGCGGATGCGCTCGTACTCGTCGGGCTTGACGCCGAGGGCGGCGTACGGCTGCTCCTTCTCGGGGGTCGCGGCGGCGACCTCGACGGTGTCGAGCTGCGGGGTGCGCGGCGCCTCGATGATCTCGGCCGCGGCCGGGTCGCCCGGCTCCGCGGTCGTGGTGGCAGCGGTGGGCGGGGTCTCAGTGGTCACGGGTGGCGAGCTCCAGAAGGTGGCGGCGAGCGGATGCCGCGGGGCGGATGCCGGACCCGGCAAGTCTACCGGCCGTGCTCACGTGAGCACGGCCCGGCCGTCTCCGCCGATCACGCCCGCTCCCGCGTGCCCGCCACGCGCTGGAGTGCCGCTTCTGCGGTGGAGTGCGGATCGCGTCAGTACTTCACCGCAGAAACGGCACTTCGATGGCGCGTGTGGCGGGCGAAGGTGCGCGGGGGAGGGGGGTCAGTCGGCGCGCGAGAAGGCGGCGGCGCGCTCGACCTGGTCGCGGGTCAGCGCGACGCCCGTGTAGCGCTCGAACTGTCGCGCGGCCTGCAGGGCGACGACCTCGGCTCCGGTGATGACGGGCGTGCCCGAGGCGCGCGCCGCGGCGATCAGCGGCGTCTCGGCGGGGAACGCGACCACGTCGAACACGGTCGAGGCGCGCTCGATGAACGACGCGTCGAACGCGAGCGCCGCGGCATCCGCCCCCTGCATGCCGAGCGGCGTGACGTTGACGATGACGTCGAAGGAGGCCTCGGGCTCGTCGGCGGTCCACGCGTAGCCGTACTTGTCCGCGAGCGCCGGGCCGGCCGCAGCGTTGCGCGCGAGCAGGGTGAGGTCGTCGAAGCCCGCGCCGCGGAACGCCGCGACGACCGCCTTCGCCATGCCGCCCGAGCCGCGGACGACCACCCGCGACGCGGGGTCGAGGCCGTGCTCGGCGATGAGCTGCGCGACCGCCTCGTAGTCGGTGTTGGATGCCGTGAGCCGGCCGCCGTCGTTCACGATGGTGTTCACCGACTCGATGGCCGCCGCCGAGTCCTCGAGCTCGTCGACGAGCGGGATCACGTCCTCCTTGAACGGCATCGACACGGAGCAGCCCCGGAAGCCCAGCGCCCGCATGCCGCGGATCGCCCCCTCGAGGTCGTCGGTCGTGAACGCCTTGTAGAGGAAGTTCAGCCCGAGCTCGTCGTACAGGAAGTTGTGGAACCTCGTGCCGAGGTTCGACGGGCGACCGGAGAGCGAGATGCAGACCTGCATGTCCTTGTTCAGGATGGGCATGGGCCCATTCTGGCCCCGGGCGCGCGGAACGTGCGTCTGATGCCGGTCGCGAGGCGGACGCACGTCAACCCACCGTTGAGAATACAGGTGACACGTGTCATCATGTCCGGGAGCGGCCAACGGGGGCCGCACGACTGTGACGGAGCAGACATGCAGGCAACAATGAGAGCGCTCTCACGCGGAGGCGGCGCGGCCGTCGTCGCCGCGGCGCTGCTGGTTCCGCTCGGTGCGACCGCATCGGCGGCCGCCGAGGGCACCACGACCGTGATCACCGATTTCGAGGGCGGCGCGCCCTCGGGGTTCTTCAGCTACGGGTCCGCCGGCTTCGGCGTGGTCGACGTCGCCGAGGGCAGCGCCGACGCGAAGCCCGGCCAGGTGGGCGCCACGAAGGTGCTCTCCTACGGCTGGGACGTGACCGCCGGAGGCAGCTTCGGCGGCGTCGGCGAGACGTTCGGCGCGACGCGCGACGTCAGCGCCTACGACGGAGTGGCCTTCTGGATGAACGGCTCCGGCAACGGCAGCGCGCTCCAGTTCGAGCTCTTCGACGGCGGCGCGAACCCCGACGTCTCCGAGCGCTTCGACACCACGATCGTCGACGACGTCGCCGGATGGCGCCAGGTGACGCTGCCGTGGTCGGCGTTCCAGCGCGCGACCGACTTCCAGCCCGGCGGCGCCCCGAACGACGGATTCGGCACGTCCGCGATCTGGGGCTACGCGCTCCCCGCCGTGAACGGCGCGAACACCATCCGCGTCGACGACATCGCCGTGTACTCGGGCATCGAGGTTCCGCCGGCCGTCTCCTTCGCGAGCTCGACGGCGAGTCTCATCGAGGGTGACACGGGCTCGATCGAGGTGCGGCTCGACCGTGCGCTCGAGACGCCGGTCACGGTGGCGCTCGGGGCGACGGATGACACCGCGTCGGCGGGCGACGACTATGTCGACCCGAGCACCACGATCGAGTTCGCCGCCGGTCAGACCAGCCGCACCGTGGAGCTCGCGACGGTCGCCGACGACGTCGAGGAGTCGAGCGAGACGCTCGAGCTCACCCTCGCCGATGCGACCGGCGCCACCGTCGGCTCGCCCTCGAGCACGACGGTCACGATCCTCGACGACGACGGCGAGGTCGTCGGCCCGCCGGACGGTCGCACGCTCATCGTCGACGACCACGAGGCGCCGCTCGTGCAGGGCGACGCCGGCGGCATCCCCGTCGGATGGTTCGGCGCGCAGGACCCGAACAGCTCGGTCGCCTTCGAGCGCACGGATGCCGCGCCCGCCCCGGTGCCCGGCACGCCCGCCGGCAACGCCGTACTGCAGGCCGACTTCGACGTCACGAGCTTCGGCGTCGTCGTCCGCAACTTCGCGAACGAGGCCGCCGACGCCTGGACCACGCAGGACTGGTCGACCTACGAGGGCATCGGCTTCTGGATGTACGGCAACGGCTCCGGCACCGACCTGTTCCTCGACCTGCTCGACAACCGGAACCCCGGCTCGACCGTCGACGACGCCGAGCGCTTCGTGGTGTCGTTCTCCGACGATTGGCGCGGCTGGAAGTTCCTCAGGTTCGACTTCGCGGACTTCTCGCGCAAGAACATCGGCAACAACGCCCCGAACGACGGCCTCACGCTGACCGACATGCACGGCTACGCGTTCGGTTCGCTGCGGACCGATGCGCCGCAGCGGTTCTTCTACGACGACGTGCTGCTGTACGGCCAGGCCGAGCCCGTGCCGCTCTCCGTCGGCTTCGACCGAGCCGGGTACGAGGTGACCGAGGGCGACACCGCCACCGGCGTCATCCGACTGAACCGCGTCGCCGACGAGGACGTCACGGTGAGCTGGGAGTCGCTCGCGATCGAGGCGCGCACGGCGACGGAGGACCTCTCCGCCACCGAGGACCGCGACTTCACGCCCGCGAGCGGCGAGGTCACGATCCCCGCCGGCGAACGGCAGGCGACCATCGAGCTGCCCACGCTGCAGGATGCCAAGCACGAGGTCGACGAGACCTTCGTCGTTCGGCTGTCCGACCCGTCCGGCGCCGAGTTCGGCTTCGTGCGCACCGCGACCGTGAGCATCCAGGACGACGACGAGATCGAGGCGTCGCTGGTCGACGACTTCGAGTCGACCCCGTGGCTCTTCGAGACGACCGGCAAGTCGGCGCTCACGACCCGTGAGCTCACCGCCGACTCGGGTGCCGGCTACGAGGGCCAGGATGCCTTCGAGGGCGTCGCCGACTTCGCCTACAAGGGCGAGTCGACGCTCGGCCGCGGGTTCGCGGGCGGCCAGGACTGGTCCGGCGCCGACGGGCTCAGCTTCTGGGTCAAGGGCTCGGCGAAGGCCACGCCGATCACCGTCGAGATCCAGGACGACCCGGCACCCGACGCGGGCCCCGACACCTGGGAGCTCGCGTGGAGCGACGAGTTCGACGGCCCCGCCGGCGCTCCGGCGAACCCGGAGAACTGGACCTACGAGACCGGCGGCTGGGGCTGGGGCAACGACGAGCTGCAGTACTACACCGACAGCACCGACAACGCCGCGCTCGACGGCGACGGGAACCTCGTCATCACGGCCCGCGAGATCGACCCGGCCACGACCGACCTCGAGTGCTGGTACGGACCGTGCGAGTACACCTCGGCGCGCCTGGTCACCGAGCAGAAGCAGGAGTTCGAGTACGGCCGCATCGAGTCGCGCGTGCAGGTTCCCGAGGGCTCGGGCATCTGGCCGGCCGTGTGGTCGCTCGGCACCGACTTCCGCGAGGTCGGCTGGCCGCAGACCGGTGAGATCGACGTCATGGAGTTCGTCGGACGCCTGCCCAACGAGATCTTCGGCACGATCCACGGCCCCGGGTACTCGGGCGGGCAGTCGTACGGCGGCATCTACGACTTCGGCGCCCCCGTGCCCGGCGACTGGCACGAGTTCGCGGTCGAGTGGACGCCCGAGGAGATCGTCTGGTCGGTCGACGGCATCGTCTACCACCAGGCCGACCCGGCGGACGTCGCGCCGAACGAGTGGGTCTTCGACCACCCGTTCTCGCTGCTGACCAACGTCGCGATCGGCGGCAACTTCGGCGGCGCGCTCGGCGAGGACCTCGAGTTCCCGCAGTCGCTCACGGTCGACTACGTGCGCGTCTACCAGGCGCCCGACACGGCCGAGCGGTTCACCGCGAGCACCGTGGTGCGCGGCACCGGCTGGCAGCAGGTCACCATCCCGTTCGACGAGTTCGAGCGGGCCGACGAGCAGCCCGCGGGAGCGCCCGACGACGGCCTCACGCTGACGGACGTGCAGGGCTACTCCCTGACGTTCGCCGGCAAGGGGCAGGTCTCGGTCGACCGGGTCACGGTCGAGTGATCGCCTCCTAGCCCGAAGAACGAGGGCGGGGCGGATGCCGCGGCATCCGCCCCGCCCTTCGTCGTGGGGCGACCCGTCAGCTGAAGTCGAGGTTCCCGAAGTCGAACGGTGCGGAGACCGTCGACCCGGGCCGATCGTGGAACTTGTTGGCGATGACCGAGTGGTAGTGGTCCGGTTCGTCGGTGACGGCAGGCGGTCCGGTTTCGATGATGATGAGGCTTTCGGCGCCTCCCGTGTCGGGGATGTAGTGTTTCCCGTTCTCGATCGCGTACGCCTCGATGTCCTCGCCGGGGGCGAATCCGTCCGCGTCGACTGCGACGCCGTCTCCGATGGTCGGCTGCCCGAACTGCACCCACAGGCGAGTGCCGGCGCGGTGGCTGTTCTCGGCGAAGTACTCCATCAGGGTCACCCCGTTCCACAGGTACTCACGGTCGGACAGCTCCCCGCTCGTCTGAAAGCGCTCCTCCACCTGCGGGGGCTCGCCGAACACGGTGCTGAGCACGGCGGCCGCCGTCGCGCCATCGTCCTCGTATCCGATGGTGGCGACCACGACGCCGCTGGCGTCAAGCAGTTCGAGCTGGGCGGGTCGGACGGAGATGGTCGTCACGAGGGTGAGCGGGTCGACGGGCGGGGCGGTCTCGATCCCGAACGGCGTCGGCGCGGGTGCCGGGACGGGCGCAGCCGCGACCGTCGCGGCGGGCTGCGGCTCCGAGCCCGGCTCCTCGTCCTCGCCGATCATGCCCGCGGCGATCGACGCCCCGGCTCCGAGACCCAGGGTGAGCAGGATCGCGGTGCTCGCGATGATCGTCCGGTTGCGGGCTCGTCGGCGGGCGGGCGCCGGCTCGCGGGATGCCTCGTCGAGCACGTTGCGCTTCATGGTGACGAGCATGCGGGTGAGCTCGTCACCGGCAGGAGGTTCAGTTCTCATCGACGGTCACCGCGTTCCTCAGTCGTGCGCGATTTCTGGAGACGCGCTGCTTCACGGCGCCGACGGTGAGGCCGAGCTCGTCGGCGACCTCCTGGTAGGGCCGGCCCTCCACGAGGCACAGCTCGCAGATCCGGCGGTCGGTCGGTTCGAGCCGTTCGATCTCGTCCATGACCCAGCGCAGCTCTTCGCGGGCCTGGTCGGCGCGTTCCGACGCGCCGCCGAGACCGGCGCGGTGCGCCGAGTGGGAGTCCGACAGGGCGTCGGCCCGGTTCCTCGCCTGCTTCCGGTTCGCGTTGAACGCCAGGTACCGGCAGGTGACCAGCAGCCACGGCAGCATCGACGCCTCGGCGATCGTGATCGTCGACGCCTTCCGCCACGCGGTGAGGAAGGTGTCCTGGACGACCTCCTCCACATCCATGCGGCTCGGGGCGAGCGCCCATGCGTACCTGGTCACCGCGGCGGCGTGGCGGTCGAAGATCATGGCGAGCGCCTGTTGATCGCCGTCAGCGAGCCGCCCGAGCAGTTCCGCGTCGGTGGTTCCGATGTGCTCCACGTGCACCTCCCTCACCCAGGCGATGTCGGCCGAGCCGAGAAGGTGACAGGGATGTGGAGATTCTTGTCCGGCACGCCGGTCTAGGCGTCGCGACCGCCGGGCGGGCCGATGATGAGCAGGATCGTGAACACCGCGGCGATGCCGAGCACCGACACGATCGTGAGCAGCAGCGGACGCGCGAGGAACCACCGCAGCATCCGGTTGATCGCGTTGCCGTCGGCGGGGTGGCCGGTCGCCTCGCGGCGCCATCCGCCCTCGAGGCGGCCGTCGCGCAGCATCCGGAGCTCGAACGGGATGGTGGCGTAGGGCACGACCGCGAAGAGCACGCCGAGGGCGATGAGCCCGATCGGCCAGCGCTGGTTCACGCCGACGAGCAGCGCGACGAACGCGTAGGCGAGGAACACGAAGCCGTGGATGGACCCGCCGACGAGGACGGCCCAGTCGAGGCCGAGCGTCGCGCGCATGATGAGGCCGGTGATGAGGATCGTCCACGTGATCGCCTCGGCGATCGCCAGCAGCCGGAACAGCCGCTTCGGGGTGAGGCCGGGTGCCACCGAGGTGACGGTCGTGGTCGTGGCGGGCGCGGGCAGGATGGGGGAGTCGGGGGAGCTCACCGAACCATCTTCGCAAGTCGGCCGGAGCGGCGCATCGATCGAAGGTGTGACGCGGAGGCCGGGTGCGGGCCGGCCGCGCCCGGAGCCCGCCGCCGCTCAGCCCTTGCCGCCCTTGCCGTTGCCCTTGCCCTTGCCCTTCCCCTTGCCGGAGTCCGCGCCCTTGCCCGGCTTCTCATCGGTGCCCGACGACGGGCCGTCGTCCCGACCTGCACCGGACTCGCCGCCCGACGACTCCTGCTGCTCGGTCAGTTCGCGGAGGCGCTCCTCGAGGGTCGCCTGCGCATCGAGGAGCCGCTGTCGCTCGGCCTCGCTCTCCGCTGCCAGGATCGCCGTCTCCAGGTCGGCGCGCACGAGCCGCATCGCCGCCGCGATCGCCTCGAACCGGTCGTCGTCCATGCGCCCGCGCGAGTGCTCCCGGTCGAGCCGGTCGGCCATCTCGTCGAGGCCGGCGACGGCGCCGCCCCAGTCGCCGGCGGCGCTCGCCGCGGCGATGGAGTGCACGTCGCCGCGCAGCTGCTCGGCCGTCTCCGCCTCGTACGAAGGCGCCGCGCAGCCCGACAGGGCCAGCAGCACCGCGAGTGCGGTCGCCGCGGCCGCGAGCAGGCCATGCCGAGCGGTCATCTCCCGACGGTAGGCGCCCGGTCCGCTCCGACGCACGGGGTTGACTCGCCCCGCGCTGCTCGTCCGCGCGGGCGCCCCGATGCCGCCGCCGCGCTCCGCGGCTAGGGTGGGCCGGTGGACGATGACCAGGTCCGCGAGCTCGTCGAGTCGAAGCTCGCCACGATCCCCGACTTCCCCGAGCCCGGTGTGGTGTTCCGTGACCTCACGCCCGTCTTCGCCGACGGGCCCGCCTTCCACGCGCTCGCCGAGGCCCTCACCGCGCCGTTCGCGGGCCGCTTCGACGACCTCGCGGGCGTCGAGGCCCGCGGGTTCCTCCTCGCGGGCGCCGCATCGGCGCTGTGCGGGGCGGGCGTCCTGCCCGTGCGCAAGGCGGGCAAGCTTCCGCGCGCCGTCCTGCGCGAGGAGTACGACCTCGAGTACGGCACGGCCGCGCTCGAGGTGCACGAGGGCGAGCTGCCGCCCGGTTCGCGCGTGCTGATCGTCGACGACGTCCTCGCGACGGGAGGCACGGTGGGCGCCGCCGCACGGCTCGTCGAGCGTGCGGGCTGGACCGTGGCCGGCATCTCGGTCGCGATCGAGCTCGAGGGACTCGGCGGCCGCGCGGCGCTCGGCGACCGGTATCCGGTGCACAGCATCCTGCGGTACTGAGCACGGTCGACGGATGCCGCGACGCGCGCCGTGCGTCACGTGTGCGTTCGCTGGCAACCCCGTGGCATCCGCTCGTCGTCGAGGTAGCGTCGGCCCATGGCAGGCGAACCGGATTTCAGCGACCTCACCGCGCTGTACGTGAACTGCACCCTCAAGCGCTCGCCCGAGACGAGCCACACGCAGGGCCTCCTGGATGCGAGCATCCGGCTCATGCGCAAACACGGCGTCTCGGTCGAGGACCTGCGCCTCGTCGATCACGACGTCGCGACGGGCGTCTACCCCGACATGCGCGAGCACGGGTGGCAGTTCGACGCCTGGCCCGACGAGATCTGGCCCCGGGTCGAGGCGGCCGACATCCTGGTGGTGGGCGGACCGATCTGGCTGGGCGACAACTCGTCGATCACGAAGCGCCTCATCGAGCGGCTCTACGCGATGAGCAGCGAGCAGAACGCGAAGGGCCAGTTCGTCTACTACGGCAAGGTCGGCGGCGCGATCATCACGGGCAACGAGGACGGGGTCAAGCACTGCGCCGCGAACATCCTGTTCAGCCTGCAGCACATGGGCTACACGATCCCGCCCGCCGCCGACGCGGGATGGATCGGCGAGGCCGGCCCGGGCCCGAGCTACCTGGACGAGGGCTCCGGCGGGCCCGAGAACGACTTCACCAATCGCAACGCGACGTTCATGACGTACAACCTCATGCACGTCGCGAAGATGCTGAAGGATGCCGGGGGCATCCCCGCGTACGGCAACGTGCGGAGCGACTGGGAGTCGGGGCGGCACTTCGGATTCGTGCCGGCGCCCGACGATCCGAACCCCGAGTACCGCTGACCCGGCGGCGGATGCCCCGGCCCGCGTCGCCGGTCAGACCTGCGCATGCCTCAGTTGTTTTGAGCCATTCAAAACAACTGCTACGTTCGAGCGCATGGCGACCGCGATGCACCGAGACGAGGCCGAGGCGCACCTGCGCGCGGCCGGACTCAAGGTCACGGCGCCGCGGCTCGCCGTGCTCGAGGCCGTGACCGGCAACGGGCACCTCGACGCCGACGCGGTGCACGCGCGCGTGGTCGAGGCGCTCCCCGGCACTCCGCTGCAGTCGGTCTACAACGTGCTCGGCGCACTGCACGGTGCCGGCCTGCTCCGTCGCATCGAGCCCGCCGGGTCCGCCGCCATGTACGAGAGCCGCATCGGCGACAACCACCACCACGTCGTGTGCACGCGCTGCCACGCCGTCGCCGACGTCGACTGCGTCGTCGGCGAGGCGCCGTGCCTCGTGCCGGCCGCCGCGAGCGGCTTCGCCATCCACACCGCCGAGGTCACCTTCTGGGGCCTCTGCGCCGACTGCCAGCGGCAGGCCGCCGGCTAGCCCGGCGGCATCCGCTCGCCCCCGGCGCCCCTGCGCGCCGACCCGCCCCGACCCGGGCGGTGCTCGTCGTGCCCGCACGTCGTGCGCCGCCGCGGCCGCGGCATCCGTCACCGAAGAGAGAAGGACACATGTCGAACCCCGCGACCCCGCCCGTCACGACCACGCAGACGGGCACGCCCATCGCGAGCGATGCGCACTCGCTCACGGTCGGCGCCGACGGCGCCACCGTGCTGCACGACCGGTACCTCGTCGAGAAGCTCGCGCAGTTCAACCGCGAGCGGATCCCCGAGCGCATCGTGCACGCGAAGGGCGGCGGCGCGTTCGGCCGCTTCGAGGCGACCCACGACGTGTCGGCCTACACGCGGGCCGCGGTGTTCCAGCCGGGCGCCGAATCCGAGACCCTCCTGCGCTTCTCGTCGGTCGCCGGCGAGCAGGGCTCCCCCGACACCTGGCGCGACGTGCGGGGCTTCTCGGTGAAGTTCTACACGTCCGAGGGCAACTACGACATCGTGGGCAACAACACCCCGGTGTTCTTCATCCGCGACGCGATCAAGTTCCCCGACTTCATCCACTCGCAGAAGCGCCTGCCCGGCTCGGGCCTGCGCGACGCCGACATGCAGTGGGACTTCTGGACCCTCTCGCCCGAGTCGGCGCACCAGGTCACCTACCTCATGGGCGACCGCGGCCTGCCGAAGTCGTGGCGCGAGATGCAGGGCTACGGCTCGCACACGTACCAGTGGATCAACGCCGCCGGCGAGCGGTTCTGGGTGAAGTACCACTTCCGCTCGCGGCAGGGCGACCTGCACCTGGATGCCGCGACCGCCGAGGCGATCGCGGGCGCCGACGCCGACTTCTACCGGCGCGACCTCTACGAGGCGATCGAGCGCGGCGAGTTTCCGCAGTGGGACCTGCACGTGCAGGTCATGCCGTACGAGGACGCGAAGACCTACCGCTTCAACCCGTTCGACCTCACCAAGGTGTGGCCGCACGCCGACTACCCCCTGATCCCCGTCGGCACGCTCACGCTCGACCGCAACCCGCAGAACTTCTTCGCCGAGATCGAGCAGGCGGCGTTCTCGCCGGCGAACACCGTGCCGGGCATCGCGATCAGCCCCGACAAGATGCTCATGGCGCGCGTGTTCAGCTACCCCGACGCGCAGCGCTACCGCGTCGGGACCAACTACAACCAGCTGCCGGTGAACGCGCCGCACGCGGCATCCGTGCACGACTACTCGCAGGACGGCGCGCAGCGCCATCGCTTCAACGCGCCGAACGCGCCCGTGTACGCGCCGAACTCGTTCGGCGGCCCGGTCGCGTCGCCGGATGCCGCGGGCGAGGGCGGCTGGGAGGCGGACGGCGCACTCGTGCGCACCGCCTACACGCTCCGCGCCGACGACTCCGACTTCGGGCAGGCCGGCACGCTCTACCGCGACGTGTTCTCGGCCGAGGCGAAGGCGCGCCTCCTCGTGACCCTCTCGGGCCAGGCGCATGCGATCACGATCGACGGAATCCGCGAGCGGTTCTTCGAGCACTGGACGAACGTCGACGCCGGGCTCGGCGCCGCGCTGCGCTCGGCGTACGCCGCGGGAGTGAACGCCGACGCGCCGCAGCAGCCGGAGGCCGAGGAGGAGGCCGCGGCCTAGTCGGCGGCACCCGACTGCTCCGCTTCGCGCCGATTGTTGGACAATCGGTGCGGAGCGGAGGGTCGACTCCGGACGCCCGTCTCTTGCCGCGCCCGGGCGCGCTCCGTAGGCTCGGCGCAAGCCCTCGGGAAAGCCCTCTCCGGAGAGCGGGCCCGAGGGTCTGCGCCGCCTTCACCGGCGCATCCGTCTCAAGGGGGAGTCGAAGATGATCCTGCACCCGAGGCCACCGCGCCGCCGTCGCACCACCACCGCCATCGCCGCCGCAGCGGCATTCGCCGTCGCCATCCCGTTCACCGCCGGAGCGCCGGCCTTCGCCGACCCGAACTTCCCGTCGACCGAGGGCAACAC
The DNA here is from genome assembly GCF_037199545.1 of Agromyces sp. CCNWLW213. Lineage (NCBI taxonomy): Bacteria > Bacillati > Actinomycetota > Actinomycetes > Micrococcales > Microbacteriaceae > Agromyces > Agromyces sp. CCNWLW213. Next base: position 311,159 of record NZ_JBBBDX010000003.1, read on the forward strand.
CAACATCTCGAGCATCGCCACCTACGCCGACCTGATCGCGGAGCTCGAGCGACTCGAGAAGACCTCGCGCTTCGGCGTCGACGTGTTCACGCTCGCCGAGGCCGGCACCGAGGTGTCGACGTCGGAGCAGGGCCGCGACCTCTACGTCGCGACCGTCGGCGACGGCGACGAGCACGTGTGGCTCCAGGGCCGCATCCACGGCAACGAGCCGTACGGCACCGAGTCGCTGCTCGCGGTGCTCAAGGAGATGGGCACCAACGGCTCGCCCGACTGGACGCTGCTGCGCGAGACCTACACCTTCCACGTCATCCCGATGTACAACCCCGACGGGTCGGAGCTGAACATCCGGCAGACGGTCCTGCAGGACGGCACGGACAAGCGCATCGACCTCAACCGCGACTGGGGCGTGGGCAAGTTCGAGGCCGCCGAGTCCGAGGCGTTCTACGAGTACTGGACCATGGTCGACCCGGCGTTCGCGGTCGACATCCACCACCAGGGCCTGAAGCGCGAGTACGGCACCGGCGACGAGGTCACGCTCTCGCTCGGCATCTCGCTCGCCCCCGGCGGCCCGACGCTGCCCGGCGTCGAAGGCGGCGCGTACGACGTGCTGACCCGCCAGATGCACGTGCACGTGTACGACGAGCTCCAGAAGGCGGGCTACGTCAACATGGACCGCTACCAGGTCGGCGGCAGCCTCGAGATCGACATCAAGGGCGGCGTCGTCTCGGCGATGATGCTCGGCCTCGACCACGAGGGGCTCAACCCCGAGGGCCACAGCAACCCGGCGATCTTCTTCGAGACGAGCGGCAACACGAGCGACGGCAGCCTCGGCCAGAAGGCCCGCGGCAAGTCGATCCGCCAGAACGTCCTCGCGCTCACCGAGCTGCTCGTCGGCATGGCGACCGGCGAGGTGCAGCAGGAGGACCCGGAGCGCTGGGAGGACATCCCCCACGCGCCGGTGACCGGCTACCAGACCGACACCGGGGTGATCCCGATCGGGTACTGACCCTTCGCGGTGCAGGAGGGCGGGGCGGCCGGCGGCCACCCCGCCCTTCGCCGTTCCCGCCCCGTCCCCGCCCCACCCCTCTCGCCCTCCCCGTCCCGCCCACCCTGGTCCGTCCCCGCCCCGTCCCCGCCCGCGGCGAGTCTCCACAAAGCGACCCAACCGTCCGCGGTCGGAGCAGTCTCTGGCAACTCGCGGGGCGGGTCCTCGCGTCGCGACGCGTGCGGCGCTCAGGCGCCGGGTCGAGCGGCGGCGAGTGCGCGCCGAACGCGGTCCACCGTGTCATCCGGATGCCGGAAGAGCCCGCGTGCGCGCACGCGCACCACGCGCCATCCGGCCTCGTGCAGTCGGTCGAACCGCGCGATGTCGTGCTCGTAGGCGAGCGTGCTCGTGCGATGGTGATCGCCGTCGTACTCGACGGCCACCCTGAGGTCCGGGTACGCCAGGTCCACTCGTGCGACGAACCGGCCGTGCGCGTCGCGCACCGCGACGTTGACCTCCGGCTCGGGCAGTCCCGCTCGCACGAGCAGCAGCCGGAGCAGGGTCTCCGGCCGCGACTCGGCGCCGGGACGCGTGAGCTCGAGCGCCGCGACGAGTGCGCGTCGCCCTCGCCCTCGGAAGTCGCGCAGCGCGGCCGCCAGTTCCGACTCGGCGACGTACGGTCGCGGGTCGCGCGGGTCGAGCACGACGGGATCGAGGGCGAGGTGATCCGCGGCCGCGACGAGGTCGGCGACCCCGAGCACGGAGCCGAGCTGCAGCCAGGTCGACGCCGGGGCGGCGACGGGAAGTCCCGCTCGCAGGCGCACCTGCACCGTGCCGGGCCGGAGCTCGTGACCGACCACGCCGCGAGTGCGCGGTGGTCGGTTCGGCGCGAACGCCGACACGTGCAACGGTGCCCACGGGCCCTCCTCGGCCGGCAGCGGCACGCCCCACAGGCGGGCAGCGGTCTCGTGCGAGAAGAACTGCCCGTCGCGCAGGCGCGGGAGGTAGCTGCGGCACCGATCCGCGAGGTCCGTCGCCTCGGCCGTCGACCGCACGCCGTGGAATGGTCGGTGCAGGTCGCCGCCGCGCAGGCGGCCGTCACCGAGGCCGGCTCGGTGCGCTTCGTCCGTCGAGAACGCGCGGTGGCGGAACTCGGTCGGGAGGGGGACCAGTCGCGGCATGCACCTCACCCTGCCCGACGGCGGCGAACCGGCACGCTGCTCGTCCACAGGATGCCGCGGCCGTCGAGCGAGTCGCCGAAAAGCGCGCCACCCGAGCCGCGGAAGGTCGGTTCCCGGCGACTCGACGGGGTGAGTGCGCCCGGGAGGGAGCGCGCGGCTACGCCTCGACGAGGGCGCGGCGCACGACGCTCGTGAAGAAGCCGAGCCCGTCGACGCCCGAGCGCATGGCGGCGGGGGTGTCGGGGCCGAAGCCGGGCTCGACGGCGTGCTCGGGGTGGGGCATGAGGCCCACCACGTTGCCGCGCTCGTTCGAGATGCCGGCGATGTCGCGCAGCGAGCCGTTGGGGTTCACGCCGACGTAGCGGAAGACCACGCGGCCCTCGCCCTCGAGCCGGTCGAGGGTCTCCTCGGATGCGATGAACCCGCCCTCGCCGTTCTTCAGCGGGATCGTGATCTCCTGGCCGGACTCGAAGTCGCGGGTCCAGTCGGTCGAGTCGTTCTCGACGCGCAGCACCTGGTCTCGGCAGATGAACGCGCCGTGGTCGTTGCGGATGAGGCCGCCCTCGAGCAGGTGCGCCTCGGTGAGCATCTGGAAGCCGTTGCAGATGCCGAGCACCGGCATGCCCGCGTTCGCTGCGTCGATCACCTCGGTCATGATCGGGCTGAGCGAGGCGATCGCGCCGCAGCGCAGGTAGTCGCCGTAGCTGAACCCGCCGGGCAGGATGAGCGCGTCGACGCCCTCGAGGTCGTGCGACCCGTGCCAGAGCGCGACGGGCTCGCCGCCCGCGAGCCGCACGGCGCGCTGCGCGTCGCGGTCGTCGAGCGAGCCGGGGAAGGTGATGACGCCGATGCGCATGCGGGTGCCTCCGGGAGGGGTCGGGGTCAGTGGGTCTCGCCCGCGGGCGCTTCGTACCCGTCGTGGTGGGCGGATGCCGCGGCGGCGGCCTCTTCGGCCAGCTCGGCGTTCGACTGCTCGTAGTGGATGCCGACGACGTCCTCGATGACCGAGTTCGAGAGCACGTTCTCGGCCAGGGCGGCCACCTCGGCCTTGACGGCGTCGTCGATCGGTCCCGCGACGGTGAGCTCGAACCGCTTGCCGACGCGGACGCCGCTGATGGACCCGTGCCCGGTGCGGGCGAGGGCGCCGGCGACGGCCTTCCCCTGGGGGTCGAGCAGTTCGGCCTTGGGCATCACGTCGACGACGATGGTGGGCACGGCGGTGCTCCGTTCGGTGGGGACGGTGAGGGTCGCTCCGATTCTACAGAGCACCTGCCGCCGTCGTGTCGCGAGCAGCCCGGGCCGGCTGGGCGCGTCCACCGCCCTCACCGCGGGATCAGCGACGGAAGATCGCCCGGGCGATCGCCCCGACGCCGACGAGCAGTGCGATGCCCGCCGCCGCCGCGATGCCGAGCACCAGCGCCGGGTTCTCGCGGTACTTCTCCTCGAGCCAGTCCGAGGCGTCCTCGAGGAGGTCCTCGGCGTCGTCGAGCGCGTCCACCGTCACGGCCCTGGCCTGGCTCGCGGCATCGGCCAGCGCCGCGGCGCCGCGTTCGGCGGCATCGGCGGCGGCGGTGCGCATCGCGTCGAGGGTCTGGTCGGCCTCGCGTGCGGCGCGGTCGGCGGCGGCCTTCGCCTCGTCGATCGCGGCCTCGACCCGGTCGTCGAGCTCCTCGTTCGACGGGTTCGTCGCATCGGTCATGGAACCGCTCCTTCCCTCGACGCGCGGTCGCCTCTGGCAGGGCGGTCGCGTGATGCCGTCATGCTACGCGCGTCCGCCCACCCCGTGGTCCTTGGAGGCGTCGTCCGCGACGACGCCGTCCTCCGTCGCGGGGAGGTCGCGGAGGTCCGGCCCGCCGTGCGCCGCCGGGTCCTCAGGCGAGGCGGCGTCGCCGTCGGCGGCCGCCGTGTCGATCGACGTGACCGGCCGCTTGGGATCGGGCGAGGCGCTGCCCCGCACGCCGTACGAACCGCTCGCGCCGCTCGAGGCGCCCGTGTCCTGGGTGCCGTCGGATCCGCCCATGCCGTCGGTTCCGTCGATGGCCTCGTCGGCCCCCGCCTTGCTCATCGGCGCCGTCCGAGTGCCCGCGCGATCGTGCCGAGCACCACGAGGCCGGCGACCGCGGCACCGATCACGACGCCCGGGCGGCGCCGGTACTCCTCCTTGACCTTCTCGCTCCATTCGCCGGTGACGCGCTTGGCGTCTTCGGCGAACTTGTCGAGGTCGGCGTTGTCGGCGGCCTCCCTGAAGCGGGCGGCGGCGTTCCTGGCGGCTTCGGCGGCGGCATCCGTCGCCTTGCCGATGGGCGAGCCCGAGGGCGCGCCGACCGAGTCGACGGCCTCGCGGTCACCGCTGTCGACGTCCTCGCCGGGTCCTGCCGGCGCCGCCGTGGGTCCGCTCGAGGGCGTGGTCGGGGCCGTCGAGCCCGAGGCGGTGGAGGTGCCGGTGACCGACTCCGATCCGATCGGCGCGGTCGCGGGCATCGTGGTCGGCGCCTCGGCTCCCGCGCCCCCTCCGATGTCGGTGCGTGTCGTCTTGTCGTCGCTCATGCTCGTCGCTCCTTCGGTCCGGGCGTCCCCACCGTGCAGGGGAGACGCCGCCGAAGCAGTCTCGTCCGTTCCACGCACGGGGTCGAGGCCGTTGACAGGCGGCCGGTCAGCGCGTATCCCGCCGACCGCGCGAGCCTTCGAGCCCGCCAGCCGGGTCCTGCCGTCCCTAGCCGAGCCCGGCGCGCTCGGCGAGCACCGCGCGAAGCACCTCGCGCGTCACCTCGAGCCCGCGATGCAGCTCCTCGAAGCTCGTCGACAGCGGCGCGAGCCCGATGCGCAGCCCGCCGACGTCGCGGTAGTCGGGGATCACGTCGCGCTGCCACAGCCGGGCGGTGACTTCGCGCATGGCGTCGTGCTGCAGGATCACGTGGCCGCCGCGCTCCTCCGGGTCGCGCGGGGAGCCGAGCGTGACACCGAGGGGGGCGAGCCACTCGTCGGCGAGGTCGATCGCGAACTCGGTGAGCGCGACCGACTTCGCTCGGATCGCGGGCATGCCGGCGTCCTCGATCATGTTGAGGGTCTCGCGCATGGCGATCATCGCCGAGATCGGCGAGGTGCCGCTGACGAAGCGACGGATGCCGCTCGCGGGCACGTACTCGGGCCCCATGGCGAACAGGTCGGCGGTGCCGAACCAGCCCTGGATCGGCTGCCGCAGCAGGCGGTGGAGGTCGTCGCGCACGTAGGCGAACGCCGGCGAGCCCGGGCCCCCGTTGAGGTACTTGTACGTGCAGCCGACGGCGAGGTCGAAGTCCCACAGGTCGGCGTGCACGGGCACCGAGCCGGCGGAGTGGCAGAGGTCCCACAGCACGAGCGCGCCGCTGTCGTGCGCGATGCGGGTCAGCTCCGGGGCGTCGGCGAGGTAGGCCGAGCGGTACGAGACGTGGTTGAGGACCACGAGCGCCGTCTTGGGACCGACGGCGTGCGCGAGCTGTTCGGAGGTCACGCCGCGCGTGAGGTCGACGTCGATCCAGCGGAGGCGGCATCCGGTCTCGTGGGCGATGCCCTCGAGCACGTAGCGGTCGGTGGGGAAGTTGTCGCGGTCGACGACGATCTCGCGACGCTCGGGATCGCGCGCGAGCTGGGCGTCGACGGCCGCACGGGCGAGCTTGTAGATGAGCACGGTCGTCGAGTCGCCGATGACCGTCTGGCCGGCCCTGGCCTGGATGACCGCGCGGCCGATCTGGTCGCCGATCTCGTAGGGCAGGCCGAGCCACGACTCGTCCCAGCCGCGGATGAGGCGACCGCCCCATTCCTCGCGCATGAACGCGGCGACGCGGTCGATCGCCGAGGCCGGCGGCCTCCCGAGCGAGTTGCCGTCGAAGTAGACGAGGTCGGTGTCGGCGCCGACGAAGCGCTTGCGGTGGTGCGCGAGGCCGTCGGAGCGGTCCATTCGGCGGGCGTAGGCGAGCCGGGGGTCCATGTCAGCTGGGCTCCAGTTCCTCGGTGGGCACGATCCGGGCGGTGGCGAGCCAGGCGGCGAACTCGTCGGGGTCGACCGGGTCGGCTCCGGCGGGCATCGGGTCGGGGACGAACGTGGCGACGCCCGCGTCCGTCCAGTCGACGTTGCGCTCGGGCCAGGGATCGGCGAGGGCGGCGACGACGGCGGATGGCGCGAGGCCCGCGCGGACGAGCGCGGCGATCTCGTCGCGATTCACGCCGGCAGCGAGGTCGCCGTTGCCGAGGTCGGTGCCGTAGAGCACGCGTCCGCCGGCGCCGTGGAATCGGCGCACGTTGTCGATCGCGATCTCGGCGGCGGCGGCGTCGTCGCGGACGTGGACGGCGAGGGTCGAGATCCATGCCTGGCCGTCGTCCGCCGCGCGGGCGACGAGGGCGTCGTCGAGCCGCTCGGTGAAGGGCGCATGGACGAGCACGTCGACGCCGGCCTCGATCGCGAGGGCCGCCATCCCGGCGCCCTCGGCGTGGACCGCGACGGGGAGCCCGTTCGCCCGGGCGGCCGCGACGACCGCGACGAGCGTCGCGCGGTCGAAGACCGGACCGGCTGCGGTGTTCAGCGCGACCTTCACGACGGAGGCGCCGAATCGGCGCTGCTCGTCGACCGCCGCCTCGACGGGGCTCGCGAGCGCGTGGTGCTCGCGTTCGCGGGCGTCGCCCCCGGTGTCGACCGGGCGGAGCTCGCGCACGCTGCCCGCCGGGGCCCACGGCCGACCGGACGGGTAGCCGCCCGGCGCGGTGAGGAAGGCGCCCGCGTACCGGACGCGGGGCAGGCCCTCGGTGCGCGCGATGGTCGCGATGGCGCCAGGGTCGGCGCCGAGGTCGACCACCGCGGCGATGCCGCCCGCGACCGCATCGTCGGGGTGCGCGAGCTGCAGGTGCACGTGATGGTCGACGAGCGGCGGAAGCATCGTGCCCGTCTCGCCGGGGTGGTCGCCGTTCATCGAGCGCCGCACGCGACGCGCGAGCGGCCCGAGCACGGCGGCATCCGTCATCCGCATCACCCGGGGATCTCGGTGCGGACGGCGAACAGCTCGGGGAAGAACGTGAGCTCGAGCGCGCGGCGCAGGAACGGCGCCCCGCTCGATCCGCCGGTGCCGGTCTTGCCGCCGATGATGCGCTCGACGGTCTTCAGGTGCCGGAACCGCCAGAGCTGGAAGTTGTCCTCGAGGTCGACGAGTTCCTCGCAGGTCTCGTAGGCCGACCAGTTGTGCTCGGGGTCGGCGTAGATGGCGGCGAACACCGGCACGAGCTCCGGCCGGAAGGTCCACGCCTGCGTCACGTCCCGGTCGAGCACCTCCGCGGGGATGTCGTAGCCGGCGCGCGCGAGCAGCCGCAGGAACTCGTCGTACACGCTCGGCGACTGGAGGGCGTGGCGCAGGATGTCGGTCGCCGCGGCATCCGCTTCGAAGACCTGCATCATCTTGGCGTTCTTGTTGCCGAGCACGAACTCGACGGCGCGGTACTGGTACGACTGGAACCCGCTGGCGTTGCCGAGCACGCCGCGGAACTGCGCGTACTCGGTGGGCGTCAGCGTCGCGAGCACCGACCACTGCTCGGTGAGCGTCTTCTGGATGTGCTTCACGCGGGCGATGCACTTCAGCGCCGGGGCGAGCTCGTCGGCGCGCATGAGGTCGCGCGCGGTCTCGAGCTCGTGCAGCACGAGCTTCAGCCAGAGCTCGGTGGTCTGGTGCTGGATGATGAACAGCAGCTCGTCGTGGTGCTCGGGCCGCGAGATGGGCCGCTGCGCCGCGAGCAGGGTGTCGAGGTCGAGGTAGCCCCCGTAGCTCATGCGGTCGCTGAAGTCGGTGACGACGGATGCCTCGATGCGCCGGGTGTTCGCCTCGACGCCGTCGTCGGCGCGCTGCTCGTCGTGTGCTGCCACCCGGCCAGCCTAGCCAGCGGGCCCGGCGGTCCGTCAGGGGTGGCGGCCGGCGCGGGTCCGGGCACCCGGACGGCCGCGTCGGGGGCCGGCGGTAGGGTCGGCGCCATGGAGGAGACGTACCGCTTCACGAGCGAGGTCTACCGGTGGACCGAGCGCGCGTCCGACTCCTGGTACTTCGTCGACGTGCCTCAGGAGGAGTCCGACGAGATCCGGGATCGGCCGAGGATGCCCCGGGGGTTCGGTTCGGTCCGCGTCGAGGCGACGATCGGCGGCACGAGGTGGCGCACGTCGATCTTCCCCGGGCGGGAGCGCTATGCGCTGCCGCTCAAGCGCGCCGTCCGGGACGCCGAGGGCGTCGAGCCCGGCGAGCGGGTCGAGGTCGTCATCCGCACGCTCGACTGACGTGCGCCGCCCGGGAACGGGGAAGGGGCGGTGCGGCGGATGGCCCCCCGGGCAGTGGGCTGCCCGCCATCCGCCGCGCCGCGAACTCGCCCCGAGGGCGAGGTTCCTCCGGTTCGGGTGAAGCGGAGGAGACCTTCCGAATAGTACCCGTGAGACCCCGCCCGGCCAAAGCCGTCCGCGGGCACAACGACCCGGGGCGCCGCACTGCGGGCGGCGTAGATTGTGCTCGTGGAAACGACCGTCACCATGCGCAGGGATGCGCGACGCAATCGCGAGCGCCTCATCTCCGAGGCCAAGCGGCTCTTCGCGGAGCGCGGCATCGACGCCCCGCTCGACGAGCTGGCCAATCGCGCCGAGGTCGGCGCCGGCACGCTCTACCGGCACTTCCCCTCGCGCGACGCGCTCATCCAGGCGCTCTACGACGACGCAGTCGCCGAGCTCCACGCCTACGGACCGCAGATCCTCGCCGCGCCGACCGCATGGGAGTCGGTCGAACGGTGGCTCGAACTGCTCTCGGGCTGGCTCGCCGAGCGCCCCTACATTCCCGGGATCCTGCGCCGGATGGCCCAGATCGACCCCGATCATCGACCCGGCCTGGAGTTCGAGGAGCTGCTGGACGGGATCGTCGAACGCGCCCAGGCGGAGGGGTCGCTGCGCCCCGACGTCACCGCCGTCGACCTCAGCATCCTCATCGACATGCTGGGCTCGCTGGGCCAGTACGGAGGCGCCTACCTCCCGTACTGGCGTCGGCAGCTCACCGTCGTGACCGACGGGCTCCGCGCGCGACCGGATGCCACGCCGCTCCCCGGCGCGGCGCTCGAGTTCGGCGAGTTCCACGACATGTCGCACCGGAAGCGCCCGGCCGACTGACGAGCCGGCCGAATGCCCGCCGACGTCGTGGCCGTTCCGCGCCCGGGAGGACCACCAGAGGGCGACGACCCGTCGCTGGGCCTGGCGCTGAGCGGCGGCGGCGCGTTCGGTGCAGCGCACGTGGGGGTCCTCCAGGTGCTCGCCGAGCGCGGCCTGGCGCCGGGGATCGCCGTCGGCACCAGCTCGGGCGCACTCGTCGCCGCCGCGTACGCGGCGGCGCTCGACCCCGCGGCGATCGAGCGGGCGACGCTCGAGTTCCGCTGGCGCACGATCGCCGGATGGTCCCCGCGCCTGCGCTGGGGTCTCCTCGACTCCCGCGTGCTCGAGGCCGGAGTGCGCCGCGCGCTCGGTCGCGACCCGCTCATCGAGGAGCTTCCCCGTCGGTTCGCTGCGCTCGCCACCGATCTCAGGACCCGGCGGGCGGTCGTCATCGACGACGGGCCGCTGAGCCTCGCGCTGCGTTCGACGATCGCCGTCCCGGGCCTTCTCGCCCCCGTGCCTCGCCGCGGCGCGCTCCTCGCCGACGGCGGCATGGTCGACAACGTCCCCGTCGCGGCCGCCCGCGCGCTCGGCGCGTCGAGGGTCATCGTCGTGCGGCTGCACGCGAAGTGGGAGAACGCGCGCATGATGCGCACCGACGCTCGCGCAGCGGAGCTGGCGCGCGACCCGACGGTCGTGCTCATCCAGCCGGAGATGGAGCGCATGTCGCAGTGGTCGACGTCCGACGTCCCGCGGCTCATCACGGAGGGTCGGCGCGCCGCCACGTCGGCGCTGGACGGCGCGCGCTGAGCCGGCTCCATCGACCGCCGTCCGCTCGGCGACGCCGCCCCCGGGACGAAGGGCCCGACGGACCGGCCGAGCACTTCGTAGGTTGTCGTGCACCGCGGCCCTCCGGGCCGATCCGAAGGGAGTGGACATGTCGACCGACAACCTGATGCTCTACATCGCGACGTATCCGGATGCCGCCTCCGCGGCGGAGGACTACCGGCAGCTCCAGGCGGCGAGGGAGGCCGACCTCGAGGTCGTCTCCTCGGTCGTCATGCACCGGGACGCCGACGGGAAGGTCAGCGTCGACGAGCACGGGACCGGGCAGGTTCCGACGGGCGCGGTCATCGGCGGAGCCGCGGGCCTCGTGGTCGGCCTCTTCGCCCCGCCGCTGCTCGCCGCGACCGCGGTCGGCGCCGGGATCGGGGCGGTCGCCGGCAAGATCGCGGAGCGCCGCGAGGAGAAGAAGATCGGCGTCGACCTGGAGGAGGCGCTGCCGCCGGACTCGTCCGCCATCGTGGCGATCATCGACGATCGCTACCTCGACCGCGTCGACGCCGCGCTCGAGAAGTCGCTCAGGAAGGTCGAGAAGGCGATCGACGCCGACGATTACGAGGCGCTTCAAAAGGCGATCGACGAGGGCGGCGACCGGATCGCGAAGGCGATCGCCTCCTAGCCCGCGTCGGCCGCCTGCGTCAGCCGGTCCACGAGGGCGCGGTAGCGCTCCGCGGTCTGCTCCACGATCTCGGCCGGCAGCGTCGGCGGCTCCTCGGACGCCGAACGGTCCCAGTTCGCGGCGAGCCAGTCGCGCACGATCTGCTTGTCGAAGCTCGCCATGCGCACCTCAGGGGTGGGGCCGGTGAGGTACGCCTCGAGGTCCCAGTAGCGGCTGGAGTCGCTCGTGAGCACCTCGTCGGCGAGGGTCACGATGCCGAGCTCGCGATCGGCGCCGAACTCGAACTTGGTGTCCGCCAGGATCAGCCCGCGCTCCTCGGCGACCTCCGAGGCGTGCGCGAACACCTCGAGCGAGATCGCCCGCAGCTGCTCGGCGACGGTCTCGCCGACGAGCTCGACCGTGCGCTCGTACGAGATGTTCTCGTCGTGCTCGCCGAGCGGGGCCTTCCACGCGGGCGTGTAGATCGGCTCGGGCAGGCGGTCGCCGTCCGACAGGCCCGCGGGCAGGCGGATGCCGCCGATGCCGCCGGTCGCGACGTACTCCCTGTATCCGCTGCCGGTGAGGTAGCCGCGCACGACGCACTCGACCGGGAACATGTCGAGCGCCCGGCACAGCATCGCGCGGTCGGCGACGTGCGAGGGGATCTCCGGCAGGTCGGCGTAGCGGTCGTCCTCGGCGTAGGCGAGGTGGTTCGGCACCTCGGGCAGCTGGTCGAACCACCACCGGGTGAGCGACGTGAGCAGCGCGCCCTTGCCGGGGATCTCCGGGTCGAGCACCTGGTCGAACGCACTGACCCGGTCGCTCGCGACCACGAGGACGACGGGCGAGAGACCGAGCGGGTCGCCGGTCCACGTGTCGTCGTCGGTCATGAGCGCGGTCGGAACGTACAGGTCGCGCACCTTCCCCGAGTACACGAGGGTCCAGCCGGCGAGGTCCGTCACATGGTTCATGCCCGTCTCCTTCTCGGTGCCGCCGCCGACCGTCGGCCGGCCGCGCGTTCGTCAGTCCGCGACCCGCGCGGCGATGTCGGTGCGGTACTGCCCGCCCTCGAGCCGCAGGTGTCCCAGCGCCTCGTAGGCGCGGCGGCGGGCCTCGGCGAACCCGTCCCCGACCGCGACAACGTTGAGCACGCGGCCGCCGGTCGCGATGAGGTGCGGCTCCCGGTCGTCGGCGCTCGACCCGACGGCGGTCGCGGCGTGCGCGAGGTGCACGCCGGGCACGGATGCCGCGGCGAGCAGCCCGTCGATCCGGCGGCCCGTCTCGGGCGCCTCGGGGTAGCCCTCGCTGGCGAGCACGACCGTCACCGCGGCATCCGGCCGGAACTCGGGCCGCGGGTGCTCGGCGAGCCGTCCCGTCGCGGCGGCGTAGAGCAGGCCGGAGAGCGGCGTGGACAGACGGGGGAGCACGACCTGCGTCTCGGGGTCGCCGAAGCGTGCGTTGAACTCGATGACGCGGATGCCGCGGCTCGTGATGATGAGCCCCGCGTACAGCAGCCCGATGAACGGCGTCTGCTCCTCGTCGAGGCGGCGGATGGTGGGCAGCGCGATGGTCTCGATGACCTCGTCGACGAACGCCTGCTCGCTGCCGAAGCGCTCGTCGAGCCAGGGCAGCGGCGAGTAGGCGCCCATGCCGCCGGTGTTCGGGCCCTCGTCGCCGTCGCGGAGGCGCTTGTAGTCCTGCGCGGGCGACAGCGGCACGACGTTCGAGCCGTCGGAGAGCAGGAACAGGGACACCTCGGGTCCGTCGAGGAACTCCTCGACGAGCACCGGCCCCTGCTGCAGGTAGTGGGCGGCGTGCGCGAGCGCGGCCTCGCGGTCGTCGGTCACGAGCACGCCCTTGCCCGCGGCGAGCCCGTCGGCCTTGACGACGTACGGCGAGCCGACCTCGTCGAGCGCGGCGACGACCTTGGGGAGGGAGTCTACGAGCGCGGCGCGGCCGGTGGGCACCCCGGCGGCCTCCATCACGCGCTTCGCGAAGGTCTTCGAGCCCTCGAGCTGGGCGGCGGCCCGGGCCGGGCCGAACGTCGCGATCCCGCGGGTCCGGAGGGCGTCGGCCACGCCGGCCACGAGCGGCGCCTCGGGGCCGATCACGACGAGCTCGATGTCGTTGTCCATCGCGTAGTCGGCGACGATCACCGGATCGGTCGGGTCGAGCGCGATGGTCTCGACGCTGCCGCGGGCCGACGACGTGGCGGATGCCGCGATGCCCGCGTTGCCGGGGGCGGCCACGATCTCGTGCCCCGCCTCCTCGTCGAGCAGGGCCAGGATGATGGCGTGCTCGCGCGCGCCCGAACCGAGGACGAGGATTCTCACTCCGTCAGGCTACCGGAGCGCCCTCGCCGCGACACCGGGCGTGACGTGGGGGAGGATGGGGTGCATGGCACGCGCGCGGATCGGCGACGACATCGGGAGGGCGGCCGTCGGCGTGGTCGCGCGGGTCGGCGGCGACGGGCTCGCTGCGGGGGAGCCGCCGGCGGTCGATCGCACGACCCTCGCGCTCGCGGTGCGGTACACGCTGCAGCTGCTCGCCGAGCAGGCGCCCGGCGGTTCGGTCGAGGTGCGCGTGCCGCCGTACGGCGCCGTGCAGTGCGTCGAGGGCCCGAGGCACACCCGGGGCACCCCGCCGAACGTCGTCGAGACGGATCCCGCGACCTGGCTCGCGCTCGCGACCGGTCGCCTCGACTGGGAGGGCGCGCGGGCGACCGGTCGCGTGCACGCCTCCGGGCAGCGAGCCGACCTCACGGGCGCGGTCCCCGTCATCGACGCCGACCGGTTGCGGTGAGCCCCGCACCGGGCACCGCATCCATCGCGCGCCGAGGTGCGTGGGGGAGAATGGCCCCGTGACCGATGCGCCGAACCGACCCGACCCGACCGAGCGCGAGCCGACGGCCCCCGGCGAGTCCGCATCGCCGGGGGCGCCGGAGTCATCCGTCGAGCGCGTCGAGCACCCGGACGCCGCGCATCCCAGGGTCGAGCGCATGGAGGTCGACCCGGACCAGCCGGGCGAGCACCTCGAGACCGAGGTGACGAGCGACGCCGTGACGGTGCGCCGCGCACCGCGCTACCCGGCGTTCATCCTCGCCGGCGTCGCCGTCGGCGTCGTCGTCGCGCTCGTGCTGACGTTCGCGTTCCCCGAGAACGCAGAGTTCGATCGCGGGCAGGTGTTCGGGTTCCTCCTGCTGTGGGCGGGGGCGATCGGCGCGGCGCTCGGCGGCGTCGTGGCGCTCGTGGTCGACCGGATGCTCACGAAGCGCGGCCGCGAGGCGGTGGCCGAGCACGAGGCCACGCACTACGTCGAGGACGACCGGGCCTCCTGACCGAGGGCGCCGCCGGGCCGGGGTCGGGTCGCGGCCTTCAGCGCGCCCGAGCGGCGACGAGCATCCGCTCGAACGCGTCGACGCTGCCGGCCGCGCGCTCGAGGTCGGCGCGGCGCAGCACCGGATGCCACGGGCCGCCCGACTCGCGCACGAGCACGACGGGCAGCCCCGCGACCGCGATCGCGGCGAGCGCGGCGGCATCCGTCACCTCGTTGCGGTGCGCGAGCGCGAACGGCGCGCCCAGCCGGACCACCATCGCGTCCCACGCGGGCTTGCGCCGCCACGTGTGCGTGATGTCGCACAGGGCGCACTCCGCCCGGCCGAGCAGGTGCCCGATGACGTAGCTCGCCTCGCCGATCACGCCGCCGTCCGCGTCGTACACGCCGAGGTACTCGATCGTCGCCGCAGCGGATGCCGCGGCATCCGTCGTCTCACCCATGACGGCATGTTCGCAGCGAAGGCTGGGGCGATGCCGTGGCGCGGCTGGAAGGCCGCCCGGACCGGGCGTCAGCTGAGCTGGGTGCGCTCGACCCAGTCGAGGTACTCGGGCGTCACGGTGCCCGTGACGTACTCGCCCGTGAAGCACGAGAGGTCGAGCTCGCCGATGCCGGTGCCGTCGGTGATCGCGGCCTGCAGGTCCGCCACCTCCTGGTAGATCATGTGGTCGGCGTTCAGCTCGCGCGCGATCTCGGGGATCCTGCGGCCGTGCGCGATGAGCTCGGCGCGGCTCGGCATGTTGATGCCGTACACGTGCGGGTAGCGCACGGGCGGCGCCGCCGACGTGAAGGTCACCTTGTTGGCGCCCGCGGCCCGGGCCATCTCGACGATCTCCTTCGAGGTCGTGCCGCGCACGATCGAGTCGTCGACGATGAGGATGTTCTTGCCCTTGAACTCCGTGCCCATGGCGTTGAGCTTCTGGCGCACCGAGCGCTTGCGCTGCGCCTGGCCCGGCATGATGAACGTGCGGCCGACGTAGCGGTTCTTGTAGAACCCCTCGCGGTACTCGATGCCGAGCTTCTGGGCGACCTGCATCGCCGCGGGCCGCGACGAGTCGGGGATCGGCATGACGACGTCGACGTCGCCCTTGTCCATGTGGGTCTCGATGGTCGTCGCGAGGCGGTCGCCCATCCGCAGGCGCGCCTCGTACACCGAGATGCCGTTCATGATCGAGTCCGGGCGGGCGAGGTAGACGTACTCGAACGAGCACGGCACGAGCCGGTGGTCCGGAGCGCACTGGCGCGAGATCATCTCGCCGTCGAGCGTGACGAAGATCGCCTCGCCCGGCTCGACGTCGCGCACGACCTCGTAGTCGCCGTTCTCGAGGACGAGCGACTCGGAGGCCACGATCCACTCGTCCCTGCCCCCCTCGGTCGTGCGCTTGCCGAGGATGAGCGGCCGGATGCCGAACGGGTCGCGGAAGGCGAGGAGGCCGTAGCCCGCGATCATCGCGATGACGGCGTAGGAGCCCTCGACCCGCTCGTGCACGAGCTCGACGGCGCGGAAGACCTGGTCGGGATCGAGCTCGAGGCCCGTGATCCGGCCCTGCAGCTCGGTCGCGAGCACGTTGAGCAGCATCTCGGTGTCGCTCGTGGAGTTCACGTGGCGCCGGTCGATGCGGAAGAGGTCGCCCGAGAGCTCGCGCGTGTTCGTGAGGTTGCCGTTGTGGACGAGGATGATGCCGTACGGCGCGTTCACGTAGAACGGCTGCGCCTCCTCCTCGCGTTCGGCGGCGCCCTTGGTCGTGTAGCGCACGTGCCCGAGGCCCATGGTGCCGAGCAGGGAGCGCATGTCGCGCGTGCGGAACGCCTCGCGCACCTGGCCCCGCGCCTTGTGCATGTGGAAGACGGAACCGTCGGCCGTGGCGATGCCCGTCGAGTCCTGGCCGCGGTGCTGCAGGAGCAGCAGGCTGTCGTAGATCTGCTGGTTGACGGGCTCGGTGGAGACGATGCCGACGATGCCGCACATGCGCGCGATGGCTCCTCGTGGGGGTGGGTGGGAGTCCGAGCTGGACGATCAATCCTCCCACACGCGCGCGTGTGAGCCGGCTGGGCGGATGGCGCTGCTCACGTGAGCACGCGACCGCGCGCGACGCCCGGCGTGGATGCCGACCGCGCAAACGGTGAACGCTACTGCACCTCGTCGGTTTCGCGCGGAGTTTTTCGGGTGAGCGCGACCACGCTGTCGGAATCCGCGAAATCCGGACCCCCTCCTACCCCCGTACGGGGGTCACGTGGCAGGCTCACCGCACCGAACACCCCGGGCCGGAACCCTACCTCCGGCTCGGACCGCCTACAGAAAGGGCAACCGATGAAACGCTCCTTCCGTGCCGGCCTCGCCGGCGTGGCGCTCGTCGCCTGCGGCCTGCTGGCCGCGCCGCTCACGGCGAACGCCGCCCCGCCCGAGGTGCCGCCGGGCGTCGAACGCCGTGCCGTCCCGGCCGCCGAGCAGGCCGCCGCCGCGGGGTACTGGACGCCCGAGCGCATGCGCTCGGCCATCCCCGCCGACGTGCTCGTCGAGGGCAAGCGCGCCGCCACGCCCGCGCCCCAGGTCGCCGCGGGCGCGCCCGTGACGTACGGCAAGCCGGTCAAGGGCGGCGCCCCCCAGCCGAACGCCACGAACGAGAACCCGGTGCGGAACGTCGGCAAGGTCTTCTTCACGCTCGGAGGCGCCAACTACGTGTGCTCCGGCAACTCGGTGAGCGCTCCGAACGCGAGCCTCGTCTCGACGGCGGCGCACTGCGTGCACTCGGGCCCGGGCTCGTACGCCACGAACTGGGTCTTCGTCCCCGCGTACCAGAACGGCAGCGCACCCTACGGTCGCTGGACCGCGACCGCGCTCGTCGCCCCGTCGCAGTGGACGCAGAGCGGCGACCTGAGCTACGACGTCGCCTTCGCCAAGGTCGCCCCGCTCTCGGGCCGGACCCTCTCGGCGACCGTGGGCTCGACGCCCGTCGCCTTCAACCAGGCGCGCGGCCTCTGGTACAAGGCGTACGGCTACCCGGCGGCGTCGCCGTTCAACGGCCAGACGCTCAAGGGGTGCTCGGGCACCGCGACCCAGGACCCGTACCGGCAGACCGTGTCGCAGGGCATCCCGTGCGACATGACCGGCGGCTCCTCGGGCGGCCCGTGGTTCCTCTCCTCGGGGGCGCAGAACTCCGTGAACAGCTTCGGCTACAACGCCATCCGCAACACCATGTTCGGGCCGTACTACGGCTCGGTGGCGCAGAGCACCTACTCGGCCATCGCGTCGTACTGACGCGATCAGCGGGGCGCCGCGGGACGGGCGCCCCGCACCCTCCCCGGGCGCGCACCCCGCGTCCCGAGGTGCCGAGCAACGACTTCCGGGCGTTCCCGGGAGCGGGAAGCCGATCCGGCTCCCGGCGATCGACGACGACGCGACGACCGGCTCACCGACGACCGGGCCGCCGCCCGACGAAAGGACCATCCGTCCATGAAGCTCACCTCGTTCCGCGCCGCCCTCACCGGCGCGGCCCTCGTCGCGTGCGGCCTGCTGGCCGTGCCGACCGCGGCCTCGGCCGCACCGCCCGCCCCGCCGCCCGGCATCGACCAGCGCGCCGTGCCCGCCGCCGAGGCGGCCGCCGCCGCCTCGTACTGGACGGCGGAACGGATGCGCTCGGCGATCCCCGCCGACGTGCTGCTCGCCGGCAAGTCGGCGTCGACGCCGGCGAAGCAGGTCGCCGCCGGTGCGCCCGTGACGTACGGCAAGCCGAGCGCCGGCGGCGGGTCGGCGACGCCGATGGCGGCCGCCGAAGCCCCGGTGGCGAACATCGGCAAGGTCTTCTTCACGCTGGGCGGGAAGAACTACGTGTGCTCCGGCAACTCGGTGAGCGCCGCGAACGCGAGCCTCGTCGCGACGGCCGCGCACTGCGTGCACGCCGGGAAGGGCAAGTACGCGACGAACTGGGTGTTCGTGCCGGCGTACCAGAACGGGAGCGCGCCGTACGGCCGCTGGACGGCGACGACCCTGACCGCGCCCACCCAGTGGACCCGCGGCGGCGACATCACCTACGACACCGCGTTCGCGAAGGTCGCTCCGCTGAACGGCCGCACGCTCGCGGCCGCGGTCGGCGCCACGCCGATCGCCTTCAACCAGGCCCGCGGCCTCGCGTACGAGGCGTTCGGCTATCCCGCCGCCGCGCCGTTCGACGGGCAGACCCTCCAGTCCTGCGCGGGCACCGCGAGCGCCGACCCGTACGGCCAGACGCAGTCGCAGGGCATCCCGTGCGACATGACGGGCGGGTCGTCGGGCGGACCCTGGTTCCTCTCGTCGGGCGCGCAGAACTCGGTGAACAGCTTCGGGTACAACAACATCCCGAACGTGATGTTCGGGCCGTACTACGGGTCGGTCGCGCAGTCGACCTACGCGACCGCCGCGGCGGGCTGATCCGCTGCACCGGAGCGCCCCGCGCACTCGTCGGTGCGGGGCGCTCCGTCGTGCCGGCGGGCGGCCCGGAGGGCGATGGTCACCGGGCGTGCAGCTCGACGAAGCTCCGCAGCATCCGGCTCGGCTCCGACACCGGCGCCCGCCGGGCCGCCGCGAGGGTGAGTTCGAGCTCGCCGTCGGCGAAGTAGCCGTAGCTCGCATACGCGTGGATCCGCACGACGATGCCCTCGAGGTCGAGCTCCGGGTGGAACTGCGTCGCGTAGACGTTCCGGCCCACCCGGAACGCCTGCACGGGACACTCGGGCGAGGACCCGAGGAGGGTCGCCGGGCCGGGAAGCGTCCGGATCGCCTCCTTGTGGCCGACGAATGCGTTGAACGTGGGCGGCAGTCCCGCGAGCAGCGGGTCGGCGGCCCCCGCCTCGGTCAGCGTCACCGGCACGACGCCGATGCGCTCCCCGAACGTGCGGTCGATCGTCGCGCCGATGTGCACGCCGACGGTGCCGACGCCGTAGCACGCGCCGAGGAACGGGAAGTCGCGCGCGACGACCTCGTCGAGCAGCGCCGCGAACTCGGCCTCGACCCGGTGCTGCACCGCCGACTTCCGCTCGGGCGGGTCGGACGCGTTGAACGGCCCGCCGCCGACGAAGATGCCCGACAGCGCGTCGAGGTCGAGCGGCGGCATGGGTCGGGCCTCGAGGCGCACCCGGATCAGGTCGCGCTCGTCGAGGCCCGTGCCGCGCAGGAAGAGCGCGTACTCCTCGTCCGCGGGCACGTCCTCGGCGCGCGTGGCGAGGAGGACGAACGGCTTCACGGCCCCACGATACGCGCGGGTCGCGTCGGGCGTCAGTACTGCGAGGGCGTCGCGAGCACGGCCATCGTGCAGCGCGAGACGCACACGAGGCGGCCCTGCTCGTCGGTGATGCGGATGTCCCAGACCTGGGTCGTGCGGCCGCGCGTGATCGGGCGCGCCTCTGCGTACACCCACCCCTCGGTGACCGGACGCACGTGGTTCGCGTTGATCTCCATGCCGACGCAGTAGTATTGCGCGGGATCCACCGTGAACGAGGCGCCCCAGCTCGCGAGCGTCTCGGCGAGCGCCACCGACGCCCCGCCGTGCAGCACCCCCGCGGGCTGCCGCGTTCGGTGGTCGACCGGCATGCGGCCCTTCAGCGAGTCCTCGGTCAGCTCGGTCATCTCGATGCCGAGGGTGCGGATCATGGCCTGCTCGCCGCGCGAGTTCGCCCACTCCAGCGAGGGCTCGCCGAACCAGATGCTCATGCGCTCGAGTCTGCCACGACGCCCGGGTGCCGCTCGGCGCCGCCCGGCTCAGGCGAGTTCGGCGATGATGGGGTGGATCGCGTCGTCGAACGCCGCGGCATCCGCTCGCAGCTGGTCGGTGACGGCGACGGTCTTGCGGCCGATCCACCAGACACCCGATGCCCCGAGCGGCAGCACCTCGACGTTCAGCTCGAACGAGTGCGCGCGTCGCCCCACCTCGCGCTCGTGCTCCGCGATCGTGCCCGCGTAGGCCCGGTAGGTGTCTCCAGAGCGCGCCGCGGATGCCGTGCGGTACCGCTCGTGCGCCCACTCGGTCCACGCGAGCGCGGCCTCGGCGTGCGGTGGGATGGCGGCGGCCAGCGCCTCGGCCCCGGAGACGGGCAGCGCGACGGCCGTGCCGTACTCGTCGACGAGCTCGAGCGGCACCGGCGACGGGTGCTCCTCGGGCTCGACCGTCATGGTCCACCACTCGCGCCACTGCCTCTCGAGGGCGTCGTGGGCGTCGACGTCGCGCGGGCGGGCGTCGGGGCCGACGCGCCCCACGTCGCGCAGGCGCGGCAGCTCGGCGGGTGAGGCGATGCCGAGCACCTCGCGCAGGTAGAGCGCGAGCAGCACCCCGGTGCTCGCGTTCTCGCGAATCACCCACGACGGCGTGGACCCCGCGTGCATACCCGGATTCTACCGTCCGCCCCCGGCATGCGGCCCGGCGCCGCGCAGTCGCACCGGTACCCTTGACAGGTGAGCGCCAACTCGTCCTACGCCGCTGCCGGAGTCGACACCGCCGCCGGCGACCTCGCCGTCGAGCTCATGAAGGAGGCGGTGGCGAAGACCCACGGCCCGAACGTCCTCGGCGGCGTCGGCGGGTTCGCCGGCCTCTACGACCTCTCGTTCGCGAAGGACTACCGCCGTCCCCTGCTCGCGACGTCGACCGACGGGGTCGGCACGAAGATCGCGATCGCCCAGGCGCTCGACCGCCACGACACCATCGGCCAGGACCTGGTCGGGATGGTCGTCGACGACATCGTCGTGGTCGGCGCGACCCCGCTCTTCATGACCGACTACATCGCGTGCGGCCGGGTCGTGCCCGAGCGCATCGCGTCGATCGTCACGGGCATCGCGCGCGCGTGCGCCGAGACCGGCACGGCCCTCGTCGGCGGCGAGACGGCCGAGCACCCCGGACTCATGGGCATCGACGACTACGACGTCGCGGGTGCGGCCGTCGGCGTCGTCGAGGCCGACCGGGCCCTCGGCGCCGAGCGCGTCCTCGACGGCGACGCGGTCATCGCGATCGAGTCGAGCGGCCTGCACTCCAACGGGTTCTCGCTCGTCCGGCACATCCTGTCGAACGCGGACCTGCGGTACACGGATGCCGCGGCGGACCTCGGCACCACCTGGGGCGAGGCGCTCCTCGAGCCCACGCGGCTCTACTCCGGCCCGCTCGTGAAGCTGCTCGCGCACGACGCGCTCGGCACCGCCGTGCACTCGCTGTCGCACGTGACGGGCGGCGGCATCGCCGCGAACCTCGCGCGCGTGCTGCCGCGCGGCTCCCGGGTCGAGGTCGACCGGTCGACCTGGTCGCCGCAGCCGGTCTTCCGCGTGCTCAACGACCTCGCGGGCACCACGCTCGAGTCCACCGAGGGCACCTGGAACCTCGGCATCGGCTTCTTCGCGGTCGTCGCAGCCGATGCCGCGGCATCCGTCATCGACGAACTCGGCGCGCTCGGCCTGCCGGCCTGGCAGGTCGGCACGGTGGCGATGGGCGAGCTGCGCGCGATCGCACCGGCAGACGGGTGGGAGCAGGGCGCCAAGGGCGTCGACGGCGGCGCGGTGCGCCTGGTCGGGTCGTACGCGGACTGACCGTGCGGGCGTCCGTCTCGATCGGCCTGGCCGGTACGACCGACCACGACGTCCTCCGTGCGCTCGCGCCGCGGATCGAGCGGCTCGGCCTCGACGCGCTCTGGCTGAACGACGTTCCGGGCGGCGATTCGCTCGCGGGCCTGCGCGTCGCGGCCGAGGTCACCGAACGGCTCCGGCTCGCGACCGGCGTGATCCCGCTCGACCGGCGACCGGCGTCCAAGCTCGACCTCGCGGGGCTCCCCGCCGATCGCACGACGATCGGCATCGGGTCGGGCGGTGCGCGGCATCCGCTCGAGGTCGTCGCCGACGGCATCGCCGAGCTGCGGGCCCGCACCGGGGCCGCGATCGCCGTCGGCGCGCTCGGTCCGCGCATGCGACGGGTGGCCGCCGAGCAGGCCGACGCCGTCGTGCTGAACTGGCTGACGCCCACGGCGGCGACGCACGCCATGGAGGACCTGCGGCACGACGCGGGCCGGCGCGCGCGCGCCGTGCGCGGGGTGCTGTACGTGCGCACCATCGTCGACGGGGTGGCGCGGGCGGCGCTGCAGCGCGAGGCGGACCGGTACGGGTCGTACTCGTCCTACGCCGCGAACTTCGCGCGCCTCGGCGTCCAGCCGATCGACGCCACGATCGACCGGGGCGCCCGCCTGGCCGCCTACGACGTGGTCGACGAGGTCGTCCTGCGCGCGATCACCGCGGGCGGCACGCTCGACGAGCTCGAGCGCTTCGCCGACGAGGCGGCGCGCTGGCGGGCGTCCGCCGGCTGACCCGGCGCGCCCACGGTCCGACGGGACCATGGGCCGTGTCGTGCGCCGCGAGGGCGGGCTACCGTGGCGCGCATGACGACCCGATCCGAGGCGCCGCCCGTGGTCGCGGGCGAACGCGATCGCGTTCCCGTGGCGCTCGGCCGGTGGGTCGGCCTGACGGTGGTCGGCGAGGGCGTCGGATTCCTCGTCCCGGTCACCGGGTTCTGGCTCGCCGCGTCGCTCGGCCTCCCGGCGTGGTCGACGTGGGCGGTCCTCGTGGTGGCCGGGGCGGGCGAGGGCGCGCTCCTCGGGCTCGGCCAGTCGCTCGCGCTGCGCGGGACGCGTGCAGCCGTCCCGGTGGGGCGCTGGGTCGCGGCGACCGCGGCCGCGGCGTCCGTCGCCTGGTCGATCGGGATGCTGCCGCCGACGCTCGACGACCTCGGCATGCCGCTCGACTTCGGTGCACCCGTGACGTGGATCGCCGTCGGCGTCGGCGGCCTCGTCCTGCTCGCGACGATCCCGGTCGCGCAGTGGCCGGTGCTGCGGGCGGCGGGCATCACGCGGGCGTGGCGCTGGATCCCGCTCAACATGGCGGCGTGGCTCGTCGGCCTCGTGTTCACGTTCCTGCCGTCGCCGTTCGTCGACGAATCCACGGCGCCCGCCGCGGTGTTCGCCGGGTTCGCCGTCGCGGGCGTGCTCATGGCCCTCACCGTCGCGATCGTCACCGGGTGGGGCCTGCGGCGGATGACGCGGCGCTGATCGTTCCTCGGCACGCGGGACCTTGTGCCTTCCGGGCGTCGGGCGCGACGCCGGTACGGTGATCGCAGTCGCCGACGACGGATGCCGCGAGCACGGTCCCCGGGCGCGGCGGCCGGCAGCGACGGGGCGTGCCGGAGGACCGATCGTGGGGGGAGCGCGATGGGGGAGCCGATCGAGTCGACGTCCCGGACGGGACCGGAGGCCGCGGGTGCGCCGTCCGCGCCCGAACGTCGCCCGGGTCGCGCGCGGACCATCGCGGGCGCCGGTGCCCTCGTGCTCGCGATCGCCGGCGCCGCGGTGCTGGGCGTGCAGCTCCTCGGCTCGGATCCCGCGGCGGACCTCGTCCCGCTCCAGTCGGTCGACTTCGCCGACGAGCCCGACGGCCCGGTCGTCTCCGACGACGGCTGGACCGCCGAGGTGGTCGGCTCCGTGCTGCAGCTGCGGGCGGACCACCCCGGAGCGATGCACCCGTTCTGGACCGCCTCGCCGGCGACCGATGCCATGGCCGTCGCGGCGACCCTCGCGCTGCCCGCGGGTTCCGCCGCCGACGCCGACGCCGTCTACGTCGGCGGCGTGACCGTGCTCGGCGAATCGGGGGCCGGGTGGGGCGTCGCGTGCGGAACCGACGGGAGCGCCTACGTGCTCGCCGTCTGGGACGGGCGGAGCCAGGCGCTCGACCGCATCGAGGAGGCGGGCTGCGACGGCGACGACGTGGCGCTCGAGCTCGTCGCCGAGCGGTCCGGCGACCGGACGGACACCCTCGAGGTGCGGCTGCCCGACGGCGGGCGCGTCGTGCTGAAGCCCGGCGAGGTGCGCGGACCGTTCACCGGCGCCGGGTTCGTCATGGCCTCGACCGATCGCGAGGCGACGGTGCCGGGCCTCGACGTGAGCAGGTACGAGCTTCGCGTCGCGCCCGCGCCGACGCCCGTCGCCGCTTCGCGGCCGCGCTCGGGCGACCTCGGCCCGACGGGCGCACGATCGTACGCCCCGCGGTGATCGCGCCGTTCGGTCGGCCGAGCGACGCCTCAGCGGGAGCGTGCCGTGGTGGTCAGGAGGCCCGGTGGGTTCCGTCGTCGGCCACGAACGAGTCGTCGTCGGCGGCGTACTCCGCCCACTTCGACGCTTCGTCGTCGTAGTGGTCGTGGTTGGAAGCCGTGAGCTCGCGCTCGAGAGCGCTGTAGTCGGTGGCGGGGCTGAAGTACTTGAGCTCCCGCGCGACCTTGGTGTGCTTGGCTTTCTGACGGCCGCGCCCCATGCGTGACCCCCTTACGACGTCTGGCCGGGTGGGATATGCGTCACCCGGCTCTTCTGATAATGATCAATCCCGGCCGATAGTTTAGCACCGCCGCGAGGTCCGGACGCCGTCCCCCGCGGCGGTGCGCGGAGGGCCGGAGCGACCGCACGGAGTGCGCGGACATGCTGAGATAGACGGGTGGATGCGATCCCCGAGCGCGTGAAGGTGGCGGTGATCGGCGCCGGTCAGGCGGGCCTCTCGGTCGCGTTCTACCTGCGCCGCTTCGAGCTCGTCGCCGACGAGGACTTCGTCATGCTCGACCGCGCCCCGGGGCCGGGCGGCGCCTGGCAGCACCGCTGGTCGTCGCTGCGCCTCGGCACGGCCCACAAGGTCAACGACCTCCCCGGCATGGCCGAGCTCGGCATCAGCTTCGAGACGGCCGATCGCTCGCTTCCGGCGAAGGAGGTCGTCGCCGACTACTACGGCCGTTTCGAGCGGCACTACGACCTCCGCGTGCACCGCCCCATCGACGTGCGCCGGGTCACGAATGACGGCGTCGACCTGCGCATCCAGTACGGCGACCTGACGCCCCAGCCGGTCGAGGAGCAGAAGGCCCGCGGGTTCTTCGCCCGCCGCCGCCGGACCTTCCAGGAGGCGGAGGAACCCGAGACGCCCTCGGGCGAGGTGCGGACCCAGTTCCTCGTCAACGCCACGGGCACGTGGGGATCCCCGTTCGTGCCCTACTACCCGGGCATGGCCGAGTTCCGGGGCCGGCACGTCCACACGTCGGACTACGTCGACGCCGAGGACTTCCGCGACCTGCACGTCGTGGTCGTCGGCGGCGGCACGTCGGCCATCGGGTTCATGCTCGAGCTCGAGGGCGTCGCGGCCGGGCTCACGTGGGTGTCGCGGCGTCCCATCGACTGGCTCGACCGCCAGGAGCTCGACCTCGAGGGCGCCTCGGCCGCGGTCGCGGCTCAGGACGAGGCGGCCCGCGCGGGCCGCGCGCTGCCGTCGATCGTGAGCGGCACGGGCGTGCCGAAGAGCCGCCGCATCGCCGCCGGCATCGACCGCGGCCTGCTCGTCGCGAAGCCGATGTTCGACCGGATCGAGGCCGACCGGGTCGTGTGGAGCGACGGGACGTCGGCGCGCGCCGACGCGATCATCTGGGCGACCGGGTTCCGGCCCGAGCTGCGTCACCTCGCTCCGCTCAAGCTCCGCGAGAAGGCCGGCGGCGTGACGGTGGGTCAGGGCGCGTCGTGGAACGACCCTCGCGTCTTCCTCGCCGGGTACGGTCCCCAGGCGTCGACGATCGGCGCGAACCGCGCCGGGCGCATGATCGCCCGCCAGATCATGGCGATGATCTAGGCCGTCGCGGGCGCACCGTCGCCGGCCCGGACGAGGTCGGCCACCCAGTCGTTCGCGTGCAGCACGCGCCCCGGTGCGATCTCGAAGTCGGCCTCGCCGACGAGCCGGAAGCCCGCCTTGCGGCAGACCGAGTTCGACGCGGGGTTGTCGACGCGCGGGAACGCGTGCACGGGTAGGCGGTCGCCCCGTTCGCGGGCGGTTCGGAGCATCTCGATCACCGCGGCCGGCGCGATGCCGCGGCCGCGGTGGGCCGCCTCGACCGACCAACCGGCCTCGAGCACCGGCTCACCGCGCCACTCGCGCTGCCAGTAGCCGACGATGCCGACGCCCTCGGGGTGATCCGGGATGACGATGCGGAACTGGTGCGCCGCGCCCTCACGGCCCAGGCGGAGGTAGCGCTCGTGGCGGGCGCGGACCTCGTCGTCGGTCTCGGGGCCGCCGAGCTGGTCCATGAGCTCGGGGGTGTTCGCCCGGCGGAGCAGGTCGAGGTCGTCCTCGGACCAGGGGATCAGTGCGACATCCGTCATCATCCGAGTGAAGCGGATGCCGCCGACATCCGCTCGCGTCGCCGCGACCACCCGCGTCTCGAGAGCGGGAGGATCCGCACCGTCGGCCGGAATGGCGGCCGTGATGCGGGTCCTCCCGATCGAGTGCGTCGCTCGCGGCGGGATCAGCGCTGCGCGAGCTCGCGCAGCACCTCCGAGCGCACGTCGGCCAGGCGCGAGCGCAGCAGCGACACGGTGTCGGCGTTCACCCGGCTGCGGTTCGCCTGGTTGCGCAGCTCGAGCCGGATCTGCTGCCGGAACTCGGTGATCGCGAGGTCGGCCTCGTGCATCGCGCGGGTCGACTCCGCGCTCGGGTGCGGAGCGGGCGACTCGGTCGTGGCGGCCTTCTTGGCCTCGCGCGCGGCGTTCGCGAGCTCGGCGCGCAGCGTCCGCATCGCGGCATCCACCTCGGCGCGGACGCCCTGCGCGAGCCGGCGGACCGAGTCGGTCACGTCGTCCTCGATCGCGTCGAGCTCGTGGCGGCGCGACTCGAGCTCGGTGCGACCGGCCCCGGTGATCTCGTACACCGACTTCCGGCCGTCGG
Source organism: Agromyces sp. CCNWLW213 (assembly GCF_037199545.1). Lineage (NCBI taxonomy): Bacteria > Bacillati > Actinomycetota > Actinomycetes > Micrococcales > Microbacteriaceae > Agromyces > Agromyces sp. CCNWLW213. Next base: position 337,973 of record NZ_JBBBDX010000003.1, read on the forward strand.
TCCGCTTGGTCACGAGGCCCTCCTCCTCGAGCTTCGCGAGGCGGGGGTAGATCGTGCCCGCGCTCGGCGAGTAGGTGCCGCCGAAGCGGTCGGACAGGGCCTGGATCAGTTCGTACCCGTGACGCGGCTGCTCCTCGAGCAGGGCGAGCAGGTAGAGGCGCAGGTTGCCGTGGGCGAAGACGGGCGGGGTCATGCGGACGCCTCGCCTGCGCCGGCGGCGGTCCCCGCCGTCTGGCGGCGGATCACCGAGATGCTGCCCGAGACGCTGTTCGCGGCGAGGTCGAGCCAGGTGCCCTGCAGCTCGCCCGTGATGCGCTCGAAGCCCTTGCCGAGCATGCCCCGCATCTGCGTGTCGTCGAGCAGCAGTGAGCCGCTCACCGTGTTGACGCGGTAGCGCGCACCGCTGCCGGCGTCGAAGCGCACCGTGAGGTCGCCCGACACCGTGTTGGTGTCGACGCGGCTCGGGGTGCCCCGGACGTCGAGGATCATGTCGCCCGACACGGTGTCGGCCTTGAACGAGCCGACCTCGCCCGTGACGGTGACGTCGCCCGAGACCGTGTGGGCGACGACGCGACCGGTGTGGTCGCCCACCGACACCTCGCCCGACACGCTCGAGCACTCGATGTCGCCCGAGTGGTTGTCGATGACGAGGTCGCCGTTGACGGCGCTGAACCTGCCGTCGTTGTCGAAGCCCGACACGAGCGCGTCGCCGGACACGACGCCGAGCTTCATCGCGACGGCGCGCGGCGCGAGGATCGAGATCTCGGCCTTGGCGTTGCCGCGGAAGCCCTTGAAGACCTCGATGAAGTTGTCCCACCGCAGCTGCGGGTGGTCGATCTCGAGCGAGTCGCCGTCGATCTGGATCATGAGGTCCTTGCCGGAGACGCTCGACACCTCGATGCGGGCGCCGGGCTCGTCGTGGGCGATGATGTCGACCTTGCCGCCGATCAGGCTGACCTTGAGCTTGCGGACGAGCTCGAGGTCGATGACCCGGGTCTCGCCGGGGTTCACGACCCACTTCTCGATGGCCATGCGGTTTCTCCTTCGTTCCTGGGCGAGCGGATGCCGCTGCGCCGGCGCCTCCTCGGGCGCTGATCGCGATATATCGCGTTGTCGCAATCACGATATATCGCGTTCGAGCGGCGGTCAAGCGTCGGCTCGCGGCACCCGCTTGACCTTGACGTCGCGTCAACTTCTACCATCGAGGTGAAGCGGATGCCGGAGGAGAGGAGGCGGTGATGGACTGGTCGATCCAGGAGGTCGCCAGGCTCGCGGGCACGACGAGCCGCACGCTGCGTCACTACGACGACATCGGGTTGCTCGAGCCCGCCCGCGTCGGATCCAACGGCTACCGCTACTACGACCGGGCCGCGCTCGTGCGCCTGCAGCGCATCCTGCTGCTGCGCGAGCTGGGGCTCGGCCTGCCGGCCATCTCCGAGGTGCTCGATGGGCAGCGCGACGAGTCGCGCGCCCTCGCCGGGCACCTCGAGTGGCTCCGGCAGGAGCAGGACCGGCTGGCGCGCCAGGTCGCGTCGGTCGAGCGGACCATCGAGGCATTGGAAGGAGGTGAACAGATCATGGCGAAGGACATGTTCGACGGGTTCGACCACACGCAGTACCGCGACGAGGTCGAGCAGCGCTGGGGCGCCGAGGCGTACGCGCAGGGCGACCGCTGGTGGCGCGGAATGAGCGACGACGAGCGGCGGGCGTGGAAGGAGCGCACGGCCGCCCTCGGCCGCGACTGGATCGCGGCCGCGGAGTCGGGCGTCGCGCCGGACGGCGCGGAAGCGCAGGAGCTCGCCCGGCGCCACGTGGAGTGGCTCACCGGGGTGCCCGGCACGCCGGCCGCCCAGCCGGGCGGCGACGTGAAGGGCTACGTCATCGGCCTCGGCGAGATGTACGTGGCCGACGAGCGCTTCGCGGCGAACTACGGCGGCGAGGCAGGGGCGGCATTCGTGCGCGACGCCCTGCGTGCGTTCGCGGAAGCGAACCTCTAGGCGCGGCCGCGGAAGCGAACCTCTAGGCGCGGTCGCAGCCGTCGGCGCGAACCGAGTCGGATGCCGCGGGAGCGCGCCCCGCGGCATCCGATGGGGCTCACCCGGCGCAGTCCTCCCAGCGCGCGAAGTCGCTGATGATGCTGCCGAAGCTGCCGAAGCCGAAGCCCTTGATCTCGGCGATGCGCTCCGCGATCGCGCCCGGATCGCCCGTCGCCTGGGGAACGAACGTCTGGCCGACGCACGAGGCGTTCGGGTTGGCCGCCGGCTCGGCGGCCGATGCCGGAGCGGTGAGGCCGAGCGAGGCGATGACCGCCAGTCCGGCGCCGGAGAGGGCGATGGTGCGTCGACGCATGTGCTTCCCCTTCATTCGTCGCGAGACGCGATCGGGCCACCCGGGTCCGCTCCCGCGAACTGATGCGGCTCACGCTATCGGGGGATGGTCTCCGCTCCCGGGCGCGGCGCGCCGCGCGGCCCCCGGCGTTCGCGAGGCCCGGCGCGGTCCGGTCAGGCCTGGGCGGCAGTGGCGCCCGTGACGGGGTGCGGGATGTCCCGTTCCGGCACCCCGCCACGAGTGGTCGTGGCATCCGCTCGGCGTCGCACCGCGAACAGCGGGATCGTGTACCCGCACAGCGGGCCGATGAGGAGAGCGAACGCGAGCGTGCCGATGCCGACGTTGCCGCCCAGGAGGAAGCCCGTGATGAGCACGGTGACCTCGATGCCGGTGCGGACGATCCAGATGCGCCATCCGGTGCGGCGGTGCAGGCCGGTCATGAGGCCGTCGCGCGGTCCGGGCCCGAAGTGCGCGCCGATGTAGAGGCCCGTCGCGACGGCGAGCCCCACGATGCCGCCGAGCAGCATGACGATGCGCGCCCAGAGGTCGAGGCCGGTCGGGATCATCCAGAGCGACAGGTCGGCGAACGGCCCGACGAGCAGGGCGTTCATGACGGTGCCGAAGCCCGGCTTCTGGCGGATCGGGATCCACAGCAGGAGCACCACGCCGCTCGTGAGGATCGTGATGAGGCCGAAACCGAGGCCCGTCTGCTTCGCGATGCCCTGCGTGAGCACGTCCCACGGGGCGACGCCGAGTTCGCCGCGCACGATGAGCGCGATCCCGAGCCCGTAGAGGTACAGGCCCACGACGAGCTGCACGAGGCGGCGCGCGAAGATCGGGGCGGAGTCGGTCGTGCGAAGGCCGCGCGGGAGACGGAACGACATGCTGACAATCCAATCCGCCGATTGGCCTTTCCGCAAAGAGCCAATTCGCCTATTCTGGCTCGCAACATGGATGCCACCCTGAGTGCCCGCGCACTCGACACCCTCCTCGGCGACTGGCGTTCGGGCGGCGGCAGCGCCTACCGTGCGCTCGCCGACCGCGTCCGCCTGCTCGTGCTCGACGGCCGGATCCCGGTCGGCACGCGGCTGCCCGCCGAGCGCGACCTCGCCGAGCGGCTCGGGCTCAGCCGCACGACCGTGACGGCGGCGTACCGCGAGCTGCGCGACCAGAACCTGCTGCACAGCGTCCGCGGGTCCGGCAGCGTCGCCCGGTTGCCCGGCGCGCCCGCGATGCTGCCCGCGCCGCCGGGTGCCGACTACGTCGACTTCTCGAAGGCCGCCCCGCCCGCGGTCCCGTGGCTCGCCGACGTCGCCCGCGAGGCGGCCGACGAGCTGCCGGCGCACCTGGGCGACCCGGGCTTCGACCCGATCGGCACCCCGGCGCTGCGCTCGGCGATCGCCGACCGGTACACCGCGCGCGGGCTGCCGACGAACCCCGAGCAGGTCATGGTGACCATCGGCGCCCAGCACGCCATCGCGCTGCTCTCGCGGGCGCTCATCGGCCGCGGCGACCGCGCCCTCATCGAGGCGCCGACGTATCCGCACGCGTACGAGGCGCTCCGCGGCTCGGGCGCGCGCCTCGTACCCGTGTCGGTGTCGCCGGCGGATGCCGGGCCCGAGGGGTTCGGCGCCGTCGACGAGGCCGAGGACCTCGTGCGCGCCATCCGCCACTCGAACCCGGTCGCCGCGTACCTCATGCCGGACTTCCAGAACCCCACGGGCCGGTCGCTCAGCGCGGATGCCCGCGAACGCGTGCTCGACGCCGCGGCCCGGCAGGGGTCCGTGGTCATCGCCGACGAGACCACGGCCGAGCTCGACATCGACCGACGCGAGCACCCGCTCCCGCTCGCCGCGTACGGCCCCGCCGTGATGGTCGGCTCGGTCGGCAAGACGGTCTGGGGCGGCATCCGCGTGGGATGGATCCGGGCCGACCGGGCGCTGATCCGACGCCTGCTCGCCGTGCGCTCACCGGGCGACCTCGGCACGCCCATCCTCGAGCAGCTCATCGTCGCCCGGCTGCTCGGCCGCATGGACGACATCCTCGCGCTCCGACGCGAACAGCTCCGCGCCGGACGAGCGCACCTCGAGGCACGACTCGCCGACGCGTTCCCCGACTGGCACGTGCCGCACGTCGACGGCGGCATCGTCACCTGGGTCGGCCTCGGCGCGCCCGTGAGCTCGCAGCTCGCGCTCGCCGCGCGCACCCAGGGGCTCATCGTGGCGGCCGGTCCGCGATTCGGCATCGACGGCGCCTTCGAGCGGTTCCTCCGCCTGCCGATCTGCTATCCGGCCGACGTGACGGATGCCGCGGTGCGCGCGCTCGGGCGCGCCTGGGGCTCGCTCTCCCGCACGCCCGTGCCCGACCAGAGCGTGCTGGCCGCAGTGGTCTGATCGCACCGGCTCACCGTCGCTGCGCGACGTACGGGCCGCTCGCGACCCGCCCGTCGGGCAGGAGGGAGACGAGTTCGTTCGTCCGCGCGTGCGCCGTCCGCTGCGTCGTACGGCCGGTGCGGGGGGAGGTGGACTCGATCTCGACCTGCACGCGCTGAAGCCAGGCGAGGTGCAGCGGGAAGACGAGGGCTCGATCGGAGGGCACGACCTCGCCGCTCACCTCGGTCCGTGCCGCGCCGACCTCGAACTCGCCTCCGGCCCAGAGCGCCCACTTCCGCTGGCGGTCGTCTGCGAGGAAGATGCGCACCCGCATCGGTGCGGCGGTGTGGTTCCGGAACGTCATGCGGGTCTTGGTGAACACGCCGGCGTCGAGTTCGTCGAACGGCGGCGGGTCGTCGGCCGCCGGTGCGGTGCCGTTGCGCAGCGCGCTCGCCAGTCCGGCGAACGCGCCCGCGTAGGCGTCGCAGGTGCGGGGACCGTGCAGCGTCGACGCGCCCTCGTAGTGCTGAGCCCGGTACTCCGCTTCCGTGGTGATGTACGACGCGTACCCGTTGGCGTACCCGCCGACCACGACGTGGCCGACGCCGGCGCCCGTGAACCGCTTGGCGACGGCCCTCTGCATCGCCAGGCCCGCGGCCGTGGTCGGCTCCGCAGGCACGGACAGCAGGACGAGGTCGCCGATCCGGATCAGCTGGAGCGGGACGACGTTCGGGGTGAGCGGCTTGGGCCGGGTGGCACCGGTCCGGAGCATGATGGGCTTCGGATGGTGGGCTCCGTCGGATGCGAAGGTCTCGTCGGCCACCGAACGGGCCAGCGAGTGCATCCACGCCACGGGGTTCGGAAGCGCGAGCAGCAGCTGGACGATGGGGTCCACCACATACGACGCCACTGCGGACAACGCTCCGGTCGTCACGAGGTCGGGCACTTCGAGCAGGCCGTCGGCATCGAGGCGGAGCCCCTCGGGGACCGGTCCCGGACCTCCGTCCTCGGTGCTGCCGGCTCCCATCGACAGGCCGAGTGCGCCCCACGCGCCGGTCCGCTCCACGAGGTTGATCCGCTGGTGGACGCTGCCGATGGGCCCCTTGAGCACGGACTCGGCCCGCTCGAACAGCTGCATGGCGAACTCGGCCTGTCGTTCGCCCACATCCCGCATCCGCTCGGCATGGGCCTGCAGCGCCTCCCGGCCGTCGGGGACCGGATCGAACACCCCGCGGCTCGCATCGAAGTTGCCGGAGACGTCTCCGGCGGCGGAGTTGGCGAAGGCGGCGACGAAACCGGTCCGCGTCTGCGGAAGCTCTCGTGCCCGCTCCTCGAACCGGATCGACGCCCATCCCTTGTTGTCGCCGTTGACGAGCGTGTTCGCCTCGCCGCGATTCGTGGGGTGGACCGCGAACCAGTTGATCGCGCCGATCCCGACCGCGTCGCCCGAACGGGGATCGCCGTGATCGAAGCGCAGGAGCGTCATCCGCTCGTCGACGCCCTCGGGGAAGCGTCGTCGTACGTCCTCCGGGTTGCGCTGGAACGCCTCCAGGGACCGGTTGAACCCGACGCCCCGCAGGTCTCCCGTGCTGACGCGGACGGTCCCGGGCGCGAGGTCGACATGGGCGCGCTCGATCGCTGCGACGATCCCGCAGACCAGGGACTCGAAGACATGCGGGTCGAACCCGCCGGCCGTCAGGTTGTAGAGCAGGTGGTGGGTGTACCCGGCGAGCCCCGAGTGGGTGTGGGTCCCGGCGATGTGCACGTTGTCCATCCGGTAGGGGATCCCGTCGCCTCCGAGGCGCTCGATCACCGCCTCCTTCAGCGCGATCGAGCAGCTCCAGATGTCGGCCACCACCAGCACGACGCGTTCTCCGCTGGACGGATCGCCGACGATGAACGCCCGCGCCATCAGCGGGGACTCGACGCCGGAGCTGAGCTGGCCGGGGTCGGCCCAGCCCTGCAGGGGCAGCGAGCTGCCGTCGTGGTACGCCGCCGCATCCGTCACCTCGGCCAGCCCGACTCCCACGACGTAGCCGTCGGCGTCGGGAAGCGGACGACGCAGCTCCTCCTCGTCCAGTCGCGGCGTGGGATCGGCCTCGCGGGGCCGGTTCAACCAGACGATCTCGCCCGCGGCGTCGATCTCCAGCTGCGCGTCGGAGGGGTAGACCTCCGAGGTGGGCGTGCCGAGGTAGGGCTCGAATGCGGCGAGGGGGCCGCCGACGCCTCGCTTGACGCCGAGGTGACCGGCATCGAACAGCTCCTTCATCCCGCCGACGTGGATCGGAAGCTCCGAGTGGGCGAGGGCCAGGGGAGGGCCGCCGTCCACCGTCAGCGCCCAGAGCAGGTCGCCGGGGGTGTACTGGTAGACGCAGACGGGTTCGCCGAACCGATTCGTGATCTCCACGAGCACCCTCCGATGGCCGCCGCCTCGTGGCGGCAGGTTGGGCACAACGTACTCGTCGCCACCCGACGAGTGCCTGCTGGGGAGACGGCGCGTCGCGGTCGACCGAGCGGGCGCCGCCGCGGGTCGACCCGGCGCCGGTAGGGCGGCGCCGGGCCGTCACCCGATCAGCGGCGGACGGCGAACCGCCGCATCCCGACGAGCAGGGCGCCAGTCAGCAGGAGGATCAGCGCGAGCCGCTCCCAGAACCCGGCGTCGAGGCCGGTCGACGCGAGCGCGTCCGCGCCCGCCGCGATCGGCGTGCCCGCCGACGCGACCGTCGAACCGGCGTCCGACGTGCCGGCGTGGCCGCCGTCACCCGGCGTGCCGGGGGTCGACGGGTGCGCCGGGTCGGTCGGGTCGGTCGGGTCGGTCGGGTCGGTCGGGTCCGTCGGGTCGGTCGGGTCGGTCGGGTTCACGATCGTCGTCGAGCCCCCGGTCGACGAGTCGCCGATCACGGAGACGGCGTTGCCGCCGATGGTGATGGGCAGCGACAGGTCCGGCAGGACCTGGGTTCCGCCGAGGATGGAGTCCTCGCCGGAGGTCCAGGCGTCGCCGCCCGAGCCGGAGCCCGGTCCGGTGGTGACCTCGGTGCGGGCGTCCTCGGTGGAGGAGTCGCCGATCACCGAGACGGCGTTGCCGCCGATGGTGACGGGCGCGACGGCGTCGAGGATCACCTGGGTTCCGCCGAGGATGGAGTCCTCGCCGGAGGTCCAGGCGTCGCCGTCCGAGCCGGAGCCCGGTCCGGTGGTGACTTCGGTGCGGGCGTCCTCGGTGGAGGAGTCGCCGATCACCGAGACGGCGTTGCCGCCGATCGTCACGGGGGCCGAGACGTCCACGATTCCCTGCGTGCCGCCGAGGATCGAGTCCTCGCCGGAGGTGGCGGCATCCGCGTCTCCCGCGCCGCCGCCCGATGCGACCTCGGTGGTCGCGCCGCTCGAGGACGAGTCGCCCACGACCGAGACGGCGTTGCCGCCCACGGTCACGGGTGCGGCGACCTCGACGATCGCCTGGCTGCCGGAGCCGATGCCGTCCTCGCCCGAGGTGACGGCGACGGGGCTCGACCAGCCGGCCGAGTCACCCGTCGACACCTCGGTGGAGGCATCCGACGACTCGGAGTCGCCGATCACCGAGACCGCGTTGCCGCTGATCGTCACGGGCAGTTCGACCGAGATCCCGAGCTGGGTGCCCGAGAGGATCCCGTCCTCGCCCGTGGTCTCCGACGCGTTCGCCACGCCGGCCCCGAGGAGCATGAGCCCCCCGGTGAAGAGGGTCGCGTACAGCGCCCTCGAGACGTATCGCTTCATGATTCGTACTCCTGAACTGGTTAGGTGTGCGCGCTGCCGGATGGCAGCGGCGACCGTCTTCCGCCGGCGGAGCGGCGGAACGGCACCCGTCAGTCAGGGGTGGTGTCGGTGTCGTAGACCGGGGACGACGGCAGCGCGTCGTCGACCGCGTGGAGCACCAGCGACGCGAGTGCGTCGAGATCGTGGGCGGCGAAGGCCGCGTCGGATCCGGCGATGCCGCCGGACCCGGAGGTGCCCGCGGCGGAGCCGCCGGACGGCGCGCCCGTGCCGAGCGGGGCGTCGGACCCGCCGCCGGGCGAACCCGTGGCGGGCGCGATCGCGCCGAGTGCCGACGCCCCATTGACGCCCGTGGTGCCGAGGGCGTCGGACGCGGGCCCGCGTGCGCCGGCATCGCCCCGCAGTGTCACCGGATCGGCAGTGCCGTCCCGGGCCCCGGGAGACGCCTCGGCGGGGACGGAACCCGGGTCGGCCGGATCCACGGTGCCGGGGGGGACCACGGGTGGGATCCCGAGGTCGGGCAGCGAGGGCAGGATGCCGCCGTCGGGCAGCGGCCCGAGGTCGCCCACGACCGCACCGATCGTGCCGTCGACTCCGTCGACGACCGGTCCGAGCAGTCCCCCGAGCGTCTGGTCGCCGAGCACCGGTCCGATGACCGGCAGTGCGCCCGTCAGGCCGTCGATCGTCCCGATGACGGGGTCGGCGATCCCGGACACCGGCGAGCCGCCGGCGAGGTCGCCGACCGCGCCGCCGACCTCGGCGACCACGCCGGTCGCGATCGAGTCGACGGCGTCGACCGTGCCGCCCGCGGCATCCGTCGCGGTCTCGACGACCGGCGGGACGGCGGCGATGACGGGCCGGACCGGGGTCGGGGCGACCGGCACGACCGATTCGACGGTCTCGGCCACCGGAGCGGCCACGGCGCCGACGACCGGCGCGACGACCTCGTCGACCACGGAGTCGACCGTGCCGTCGACGACGCCTGCGACGGAGCCCACCGTGCCGAGGAGTCCGTCGGGGCGCTCGTCGGCGGAGGCGCTCGACGGCCCGGAGACGAGGCTGACGACCACCCAGGCGGCGGCCAGGCCGGACCCGAGGAGAGCGGCGCGCAGGAGCGGCATCCGGTCCACTGCGATCGCGGTCTGCACGGCCCACCCCCTTCGCGCGTCGTCGACAGGTGATTCGGACCATATCGCGGGAGCGGATCGGAATCCATCCCCTCGGCGGGATGTTCCTCCTTTCGGAGGACTCGGGGCGGCATGCGCCGCTGAGAGAATCGAGTCCATGTCCCTGCTCGCGAAGCTCAGCATGCGAAATCGCGCCCTCATCGCGCTCGTCACGATCGTGGTCGCCATCTTCGGGGGCATCGCGCTCACCAACCTCAAGCAGGAGCTCGCGCCCTCGATCCAGCTGCCACAGCTGAGCATCATCACCGCGTACCCGGGCGCCTCGCCGGATGTCGTCAACGCCGACGTGTCGACGCCGATCGAGACCGCCATCCAGGGCATCAGCGGCCTCGACTCGACCTCCACGACGAGCTCGACGGGCGTCTCGCGCGTCGTCGCGAGCTTCACCTTCGGCACCGACCTGGCCTTCGCCGAGCAGAAGCTGCTCTCGGCGGTCAACCGCATCGCGCCGCAGCTGCCGGAGGACGTCGACCCGCAGGTGGTGGCGTTCAGCTTCGACGACCTGCCCGTCACCGCGGTCGCGGTGACCGGCGCCGAGGACCCCTCCACGCTGTCGGACGAGCTGCGCCGCACGACGCTGCCGGAGCTGCGCGACATCGACGGGGTGCGCGAGGCGACCCTCGTCGGCGACCAGGGCCGGCGCGTCGTCATCACGCCGGACCCGGCGGCGCTCGCGCAGTACGGCCTCACGACGCAGGCGATCCGCGACGCGCTCGCCCAGAACGGCGTGCTGCTTCCCGCAGGCGAGATCACCGAGGACGACTCGACCTTCGCCGTGCAGGCCGGCACGCGCCTCGGCAGCGTCGAGGACGTGGCCGCGCTCCCGCTCATCGGCGCGACCGAGCAGCAGCCGGCGCCCGAGTTCCCCGAAGGCGAGCCCACGACCGACGAGGGCGCGCTCCCCGGCGCCGAGGAGCTCCCCGGCGCCGAAGGCCTCCCCGGCGTCGACGGCGCCCCGACCGTGGCCGTCCCCGTCCCGCTCACGATCGGCGAGGTCGCCACCGTCGAGCTCGCGCCGAACCCCCAGGCGAGCATCTCGCGCGTGAACGGCGAGCCCGCGCTCGCCATCTCGATCACGAAGCTGCCGTCGGCGAACACCGTCGAGGTGTCGAACGCGGTGGCCGCCGCCCTGCCCGACCTGCAGGCATCGCTCGACACCACCAACCCGGGCACCGAGTTCACGGTCGTCTTCGACCAGGCGCCGTACATCGAGAAGTCGATCGAGTCGCTCGCGGTCGAGGGCCTGCTCGGCCTCGTCTTCGCCGTGCTCGTCATCCTCGTCTTCCTGCTGTCGGTGCGCGCGACGCTCGTCACCGCGATCTCGATCCCCACCTCGGTGCTGATCACGTTCATCGGGCTCCAGGCCGCCGACTACACGCTGAACATCCTCACGCTCGGCGCGCTGACGATCTCGATCGGACGCGTGGTCGACGACTCGATCGTGGTGATCGAGAACATCAAGCGGCACTACGTCGCGGGCGTCGACAAGGCCTCGACGATCATCCACGCGGTGCGCGAGGTCGCCGGCGCGATCACCGCGTCCACGATCACGACGGTCGCCGTGTTCCTGCCGATCGCGCTGGTCGAGGGCGTGACGGGCGAGCTCTTCCGGCCGTTCTCGCTCACGGTCACCATCGCGCTGCTCGCGTCGCTGCTCGTGTCCCTCACGATCGTGCCCGTGCTCGCGTACTGGTTCCTCAAGCCGGCCAAGCCGGCGAAGGGGCAGACCGAGGCGGATGCCGCGGCCGCGGCCGCATTCGTCGACGACGTGTGGCTCGCCCCCGAGCTGCGGGACCCCGACGGCGGCACGGGACTGCGGCCGAAGCCCAAGCCCGAGCCGGGGTCGGCGACGGCGGCGCCGCCCGCCGCGGCGCCCGCCACCGCGACCGCGACGCCGCCCGGCGCCGCGGCATCCGCCCGCCCGGCCGGGGCCGGCGCACCCGTCGACGAGCTCGAGCACCCCTCGCGACTGCAGAAGGGCTACCTGCCGGTCCTCGGCTGGACCCTCCGCCACTCGGCGATCACGATCATCGCGGCCGTGCTCGTGCTCGCGGGCACCGTCGCGCTCGCGCCGTTCATGAAGACGAACTTCCTCGGCGACAGCGGGCAGAACACCTTCCGCGTCACCCAGGAGCTCCCCGTCGGCTCGAGCCTCACCGCCCTCGCCGAGGCGGCGGTGCCCGTCGAGGAGGCGATCCGCGGGGTCGAGGGCGTCGAGACCGTGCAGGCGTCGATCGGCACCGCGACCGGCGGCGGCGCGCTCGCCGCGTTCGGCGGCAGCGGCGACACCGTCGCGTACAACGTCACGACCGATGAGGGCGCCGACCAGGTGGCCCTGCAGGCCGAGGTGCGCGCCGAGCTCGAGGACCTCGAGGACGTCGGCGAGCTCACGCTCACGGCCCAGAGCGGCTTCGGCGCGTCGAGCGACATCGAGGTCGACATCACGGCCTCCAATCAGGAGGACCTGCGCGCGGCGACGCAGGCCGTCGTCGACGAGCTCGCCGAGCTCGACTCGCTGACGCAGGTGACCTCGAACCTCGAGGAGTCCCGGCCCTACATCGCGGTCGCGATCGACCGCACGGCCGCTGCCGAGGCGGGCTATTCCGAGGCGGCGCTCGGCGGCATCGTGTCGGCCTCCATGCAGCCGCAGTCGGCGGGATCGATCGTCATCGACGAGCAGACGCTGACCATCTACCTCGCGGCGGAGGAGCCGCCCACGACGATCGAGGCGCTCTCGGCGCTCCCCGTGCCGACGCCGGCGGGCACCGTGCGGCTCGATTCCCTCGCGACCGTGCAGCAGGCCGACGGGCCGGCGTCCGTCACGACCGTCAAGGGCCTGCGGAGCGCGACCGTCGCCGCGACGCCGGACGGCGACGACCTCGGCACGGCGAGCGCCGAGGTGCAGGCCGCGGTCGCCGAGGTCGACCTGCCCGAGGGCACGTCGGCGTCGATCGGCGGCGTCACGGCCGACCAGCAGGAGTCGTTCTCGCAGCTCGGCCTCGCGTTGCTCGCGGCGATCCTCATCGTGTACATCGTCATGGTGGCGACGTTCCGGTCGCTCCTGCAGCCGCTGCTGCTGCTCGTCTCGGTTCCGTTCGCCGCGACGGGCGCGATCCTGCTGCAGGTCGCGACGGGCATTCCGCTCGGCGTCGCGTCGCTGGTCGGCGTGCTCATGCTCATCGGCATCGTGGTGACGAACGCCATCGTGCTCATCGACCTCGTGAACCAGTACCGCGATCGCGGCATGACCGTGCGGGACGCGCTGCTGCACGGCGCGTCCCGGCGACTCAGGCCGATCCTCATGACGGCGCTCGCGACGATCTTCGCGCTGCTGCCGCTCGCGCTCGGCCTCACGGGCAGCGGCGGGTTCATCTCCCAGCCGCTCGCGCTCGTCGTGATCGGCGGCCTGCTGTCGTCGACGGTGCTGACGCTGCTCGTCCTTCCCGCGCTGTACGACCTCGTCGAGGGCTCGCGCGAGCGACGCCGGGTCAAGCGAGCGGCTCGTGAGGCGGAGACCGGCGCGGCGTCGCCCACGGCGGCGACGACGGCGACCGAGCGTCCGGATGGCGCGGCATCCGTCGAGCCCCGCGTCTAGGAGTCGCGGCGAGCGGGCGCGTACCTGCGTTCGAGGAGTACCCTGAGGGGTATCATTCCCCATCCTCGCGGAGGTCCGCTGATGCGCCATCCGAACCGGTCGCCGTACTCGGTCGCGGGAGCCCGCCGGCTCGCGATGACGGGGGCCGTCGCCGCACTGCTCGTCGCCGGACTCGGCGGCTGCGTCATCGTGACGCCCGATCGGGACGCCGATCGCGACCACGACGGCATGGGCGGCATGTCGGGCGGCTCCCAGTCCACCGAGGACTTCTCGCAGGGCGACGTGATGTTCGCGCAGATGATGATCCCGCACCACGAGCAGGCGATCGAGATGAGCGACCTGATCCTCGACAAGGAGGGGGTCGCCCCGGACGTCGCCGAGCTCGCCGAGGAGATCAAGGCCGCACAGGGCCCGGAGATCGAGCAGATGGAGGACTGGCTCGACGAGTGGGGCGTCCCGAGCATGATGGACGGCGGGCACGGCGGGCACGGCGGCATGGACGGCATGCTCACCGACGAGGAGATGGACGAGATCGAGTCGGCGGATGGCGCGACCGGCGAGCGGTTGTTCCTCGAGGGCATGATCGAGCACCACGAGGGCGCGATCGCCATGGCGGAGCAGCATCAGGAGAACGGCGAGAACGAGGACACGCTCGAGCTGTCGGCGTCGATCATCGAGTCGCAGACGGCCGAGATCGAGCGCATGGAGGAGCTGCTCGGCCGCTGACGAGGCGCCGTTCGCACGGTCGACCACGGTCCCGGGCGGTCCCGCGCGCATCGCGGTTCACCGAACCTTCACCGGAAGGTCGCGTTGCGCCCACTCGCGGCGCGATGCGGAGTCCGTACGTTCGATGCATGTCCACCGAGGTGCCGCTCCACGAACACGTGCACGACGCGCTGCGCGAGCGCATCGGGCGCGGGACGTGGACGGCCGGCATGCGGCTGCCCAGCGAGGCCGCGCTGTGCCGCGAGTTCGGCACCTCGCGCGGCCCGGTGCGGCGCGCGCTGCTCGCCCTGCGCGAGGAGGGCTACATCGTCGGGGGGCGCGGGCGTGCTCCCGTGGTCGCGCGGGTGGTGCCCTCGCAGCCGTTCTCGACGTTCTCCTCCTTCACCGAGTGGGCCCGGTCGATCGGTCGCACTCCGGGACAGCGGACGATCGAGGCGGCACGGCGTCCCGCCCCGTCCGCGGTCGCGGGCGTGCTCGGGCTCGACGAGGGGGCGTCGGTCGTGCAGGTGGTGCGCGTGCGGCTGCTCGACGACGTGCCGACCATGGTCGAGCGCACGTCGTTCGCCCCGGACATCGGGGCGCTGCTCGCCGACATGGACGCGGATCGCGGCTCCCTCCACGCCCACCTCATCGGGAAGGGCGTCGACCTCCGCCGTGCGCGGCACACGATCGACGCGGTCGCCGCGAATCCCCTCGACGCCGAGGTCCTCGACGTCGGCGCCGGGAGCCCGCTCCTGAGGGAGCGCCGGATCACCTTCGACACCGCGCGCCGGCCCCTCTCGTACGCCGACGACCGCTACCGGCCCGAGCTCGCGACCTTCACCATCGAGAACGAGGTCGACCGCCGGACGCCCCTGCGGCGGTCGCACCCGAGCACCGAGGCGCGGCGCCGATGATCACGCTCGCGATGCCGGCGGCTCCGGCGCCCTGATCGTCGCGTCCGGCGCGGGCGGCCGGCCTTGCTCGTCGGCGTCGTCGTGCTCGCGTCGCAGGTACTCGGGCGCCTGCACGCGCCACGCCTCGGTCACGAGCTCGACGAGGTGATCGTGCTCGATGCCGGCCATGCGGAAGGCGACCTTCGGCTCGCCCCACGAGGTCGTGGTGCGGAGGAACACGTCGGGAGCCATCTCGACGAGGGCGAGGGCGTCGACGCGGTCGGCGACCTTCACGCCGACGACCAGCTCGCTCGCGATCACCCGGCGCACGTCGTCGGGGATGCTCGGCCACGGATGGCACTCCCACGCGAACAACCGGCCGCGGACGAACCAGGCCGCTCCGCCGGTCATCGCTCGCTCCTCGCTGCCCGGCAGGGCGTCGGCGAGGCGCCGCACGTCGTCGAGGGTGGCCACAGCGCGAGGCTACAGTCCACCCCCG
This sequence comes from Agromyces sp. CCNWLW213, assembly GCF_037199545.1. NCBI lineage: Bacteria > Bacillati > Actinomycetota > Actinomycetes > Micrococcales > Microbacteriaceae > Agromyces > Agromyces sp. CCNWLW213. Next base: position 353,302 of record NZ_JBBBDX010000003.1, read on the forward strand.
ACACGGCGGGTCCCGCCCGCTCGAGCACCGCCCTGGCGGACGCCTCCGGCCGGAGATCGAGGCGGCGCAGCAGCTGGGCGTCGGCCGCGACGATCACGGTCGAGGGCGACATCAGGATCGCAGCCATCGACATGGGCGGGACAGCGCCGTCGGGTCGGAGGACGCGGCGGAACTCGGCGCAGACGCCGGCGAGATCGTCGTGTCGGGTGTGGATGATCGAGTACCAGGCGAGGACGGCATCGGCTCCGCCGTCGGCGACGGTGAGTCTCCGCAGGTCGCTTCCGCGCCTCGTCTCATCGCGCAGTGAGTCCGTCACCGCTCGAATCTCCCGGCCGGGTCCCACGGCCTCGGATCCGACCGCCATCCGTGCGGGATGGCGGCGGGCTCCGGGTTCGACGGCGTCAGCCGACGTGCGGGCCGAGGGGCGTCCCCTGGTGGAACAGCATCCGCGGGCGGTCGCCGGCGATCCGCCAGAGCGAGCTCCGGCGGCTCCGCATGCCGTCGGCGTCGAGCGTGTAGGTCAGCAGCGCGAGATCGGACGCCACGAGCTCGACGTGCTCGCCGGTGACCACGGCCGACTGCAGGTCGACCGCGTCGGGTCCGGTCATCACGTCGATGAGTTCGTCGCGCGTCCACAGCCGCCCGCTGCGGCCGATCTCGCGGAACGACTCGTGGAGCAGGTCCTCGAGGGCGCTGGCGTCGCGTCGGGTCTCGGGCTCGAGCAGTCGGCGCTCGGCTCCGGTCACGAGCACGGCGATGGACTCGTCTTCCATGCCGCGAGCCTACGCCCGTCGGCAGGCGCGCGCCGAGGCGGACCGGACGCGAGCGCGACGATCCGCCCCGCCGGAGTCACCCGGTACGCTCGAGCACGGCCTTCGCCGACGCCTCCGGTCGCAGGTCGAGCCGGCGCAGCAGTTGCGCGTTCGCCGCGACGATGACCGTGGACAGCGACATGAGGATGGCGCCGACCGACATCGGCAGCACGAACCCGATGGGCGCGAGCACGCCCGCCGCGAGCGGCACCGACACCAGGTTGTACCCGGCCGCCCACCACAGGTTCTGCTGCATCTTGCGGTACGACGCCCGCGAGAGCTCGATCACCGACAGCACCGAGCGCGGGTCGCTCGAGGCGAGGATGACCCCGGCGGAGGCGATCGCGACATCCGTGCCGGCACCGATCGCGATGCCCACGTCGGCCTGCGCGAGCGCCGGGGCGTCGTTGACGCCGTCGCCGACCATCGCGACCGAGAGGCCCTCGCGCTGCAGCTCCTGCACCTTCGCCGCCTTGTCCTCGGGGCGGACGCCCGCGAAGACGCGGTCGATCCCGATCTGGACGGCGACGGTGTGCGCCACCGTCTCGGCGTCGCCAGTGATCATCACGACCTGGATGCCGAGCGCGTGCAGTGCGTCGACGGCCTCGCGCGACTCGGGCCGGATCTCGTCGGCGAGCGCGAGTGCACCGGCGACCTCGCCCTCGACGACCACGTGCAGCACGGTGGCGCCGCCATCGGCCCACGCGTGCGACTCGACGAGCGGCTCGAGGCCCTCGCGGGCGAGCATGCCCGGCCCGCCCACGTGCACCTCGCGGTCGCCCACACGGGCGGTGACGCCGACCGCGGCTGACGCCTCGAACGCGGATGCCGCCTGCAGGGCGAGTGCGCGCCGGCCCGCGTCGGCGACGATCGCCTTCGCGAGCGGGTGCTCCGAGTCGTGCTCGGCGGATGCCGCGAGCGCGAGCACCTCGTCGAGGTCGTGTCCGGGTGCCGTCGCGGCATCCGTCACCGCGGGCTCGCCCCTGGTCAGGGTGCCGGTCTTGTCGAAGAGCACCGCGTCGACGGTGCGCATGGTCTCGAGTGCGAGCCGGTCGGTCACGAGCACGCCGCCGCGGGCTGCGCGCTCGGTCGCGATCTGCACGACGAGCGGGATGGCGAGGCCGAGCGCGTGGGGGCACGCGATCACGAGCACGGTGACGGTGTGGATCACGCCCTCGTCGGGGAGCCCGACGTACCACCAGGCGACCGCGGTGATCGCGGCGGCGACGAGCGCGAACCAGAACAGCCATCCCGCGGCGCGGTCGGCGAGGCGCTGCGCGCGCGAGCTGGAGGCCTGCGCCTCGGCGACGAGCCGCTGGATGCCGGCCAGGGCGGTGTCGTCGCCGATCGCCCCGACGCGCACGCGGATCGCGGTGTCGGTGGCGACCGTGCCGGCGACGACCCGGTCGCCGGGACCACGGCTCACGGTGCGGGACTCGCCCGTGATCATCGACTCGTCCATCGCGGCGGTGCCGTCGACCACGTCGCCGTCGGCCGGGACGCGGCCGCCGGGGCGGACGATGACGATGTCGCCGATGACGAGGTCGGAGGGCGAGACGACCTCGATCCCGGGAGAGCCGGTCGAGCCCGTCGAGACCACGCGTTCGGCCTCGTCGGGCAGCAGCGCCGCGAGGGCGTCGAGCGCCGACGAGGTCGCGGCGAGCGAGCGCATCTCGATCCAGTGGCCGAGCAGCATGATGACGATGAGGAGCGCGAGCTCCCACCAGAAGTCGAGGTGGTGCGGGAAGAACCCGAGGCTCGCGCCGAGCGAGGCGACGTAGGCCACGGTGATGGCGAGGCCGATGAGGAGCATCATGCCGGGCTTGCGGGCCTTGAACTCCGACCACGCGCCCGTGAGGAAGGGCGATCCTCCCCAGAAGTAGAGCACCGAGCCGAGCACCGGCGGGATCCAGGCCACGATCGGGTCGTCGGGCAGCTCGTAGCCGATGAGACCGGCGAACATGCCCGAGAACGCGATCGTCGGGACGGCGATGACGAGCATGATCCAGAAGAGCCGGCGGAACCGGCCGACGTGGTCGCCGTGGCCGGAATGCCCGGCGTGGCCCGCGTGCGGGTCGTGCCCGGCGTGCGGGTCGTGTCCGGCGTGCGGGTCGTGCCCGGCGTGCGGGTCGTGTCCGGCGTGCGGGTCGTGCCCGGCGTGCGGGTCGTGCCCGGCATGCGCCTCGTGCCCGGCATGCATCTCGTGCCCCTCGGCGAGTGCGGCGGCGTCGTCGCCGCCGTGGCGGTCGCGTGCGGGCGATCCGGAGCTCGTGTCCATGGTGCCTTCCCTGTCCTGCGGTGAAGCATACCCCTAGGGGGTATTATCCACAACGCTCACGACGCGCATCCATTCCCGCCGGGCGGCGCTTCGAGCGCAAGACGATGCCGCCCGCCCGCCGGCACGAGCGTGGCGACCTCGTGGGGCTCGGCAATGGCGCCCGACGTGCTGCTGCGGCCCTGCACGCGACGGCAGCGTCCCCGCTGGATGCCGCTGAAGCCGGCATCCGCCTGGCCGGGCGACGACGCGCGGACGCCGCAGCCGCACCGGTACGCGCTGGGTGAACACGCACGCGCCCGCGGGCTCGGGCGTGCTGGGATGACGGCATGGACCTGCTCATCCTCGGCGGAACCCAGTGGCTCGGACGTGCGATCGCCGCCGAGGCGATCGAGCGCGGGCACGCGGTGACCTGCCTCGCGCGCGGCGGGGCGGGCGGGGTCCCGGCAGGCGCCCGACTCGTGGTCGGCGACCGCGACGGGCCGGGCGAGGGCCCCTACGCCGAGGTCGCCGGGTCCGACTGGGACGCGGTGATCGACCTCACGCGGCAGCCCGGTCATGCGCGCGGTGCGGCGGCAGCGCTCGGGGCCCGCGCCGGGCACGTGACGCTCGTGTCGTCGGTCAGCGTCTACGCCCGGCACGACGAGCCCGGCGCCGACGAGTCCGCCGCCCTCCTGCCGGCGCTCGAGGCCGACCGGGCCGAGCCCGAGACCTACGGCGAGGGCAAGGTCGCGTGCGAGGCGGCGTGGCGTGCGGCGCGGCCGCGTCGACTGCTCATCGTGCGACCCGGGCTGATCGCGGGCCCCGGCGATCCCAGCGATCGAGCCGGCTACTGGGTCGCTCGCGCGGCGCGGAGCGACGAGCCCATGCTCGTCCCCGACATCCCGGATGCCGCGGTGCAGGCGATCGACGTGCGCGACCTCGTGCGATTCGTGCTCGACGGCGTCGAGCACGGCCTGGCGGGCACCTTCGACGCGGTCGGGGAGCGCACGACGTTCGCGGACTGGCTCGCGACGTCCCGGGAGCTCGGGGGTCGCGGGGGTGAGGTCGTGGCGGTGTCCGGCGACCGGCTCGCGGAGCTCGGCGTCGCCGAGTGGTCCGGGCCCGACTCGCTTCCGCTGTGGGTCGCCGATCCGACCTGGAACGCGTTCCTGGACCGCTCGAATGCGGCCGCGGTGCGCGAGGGCCTCCGGCTGCGGTCGACGCGGCAACTCCTGGCGGACGTGCTCGCGTGGGAGCGGGAGGCCGGCCTCGACCGCGAACGCCGGGCGGGGCTCGACGCGGCTCGGGAACGCGAGCTCCTGGCGGCGCTCCGAGCCTGAGCACCGCGTCGCGGGGGCCCCGCGTCGTCCGGGATCGCGGACGGGGGCGACGCGCGCGTCCCGGGTCGCGGCATCCGCGGTTGCTAGCGTCGGTCGCATGACCGCGACGGGACTCTCGCACGATCCGCTCTGGCCGCGGGCCGGCGACCGGCCGGCGTTCGACGACCTGCCGGCCGACGTCCGAGCCGACCTCGCGCTGCTCGGCGTGCCCGCCTTCCGCACGTCGCTCTCGCCGACCGCGGCGCACGCGACGCCCGCCGCGATCCGGGGCGCGCTCCGGAGGTACAGCCCGGCCCTGGTTCCCGACCGGTCGCGGGACCTCGCGCCGGACCCGGCTCCCGGGCCGGTCGACCTCGGCGAGCTCCGGATCGTCGACGCGGGCGACGTCCGCGACCCCGACGGCGAGGCCGGCGAGGCGCGCACGCGGGAGCGGGTCGCCGAGGTGCTGGCGCGCTCGGACGCGATCATGGCGTTGGGCGGCGACAACTCGGCGACGTTCGCGACGGCCCTCGGCGCATGGGGCGACGACCTCGGCCGGGCCGGGCTCGTCACGATCGACGCCCACTTCGACCTGCGCGACGGCGTCTCGAACGGCTCGCCCGTCCGGCGGCTCGTCGAGGCGGGGCTCGACCCGAGCCGGATCGTCCAGGTCGGCATCCAGGACTTCGCGAACTCCGCGGCGTACGCGCGCCGCGCCGCCGATCTGGGCATCACCGTCGTCCACCGCGACGAGCTGCACCACCGGCGCCCCGCGGCGGTCATGGCCGAGGCGCTCGAGATCGCGGGCGCTGCGGGCGGCCCCGTGCACCTCGACGTCGACGTCGACGCGTGCGACCGGAGCGTCGCGCCGGCCTGCCCCGCGTCGGTCCCCGGCGGACTCGCGGCGTGGGAGCTGCGCGCGCTGGTCCGCGCTGCGGCATCCGACCCTCGCGTGCGCTCGGCCGACCTCGTCGAGATCGACGCGACGACGGACGTCGCGGACGGTCGCACCGTGCGCCTCGCCGCGCTGTGCGTGCTCGAGTTCGCCGCCGGGCTGGCGCTGCGCCGGTGACGGCCGCGGACCCGCGACCGTGACGTGGCGGCGGCCCGGTGGCAGACTCGGCGCATGAAGACGCTCGTGCTGGTCCGCCACGCGAAGTCGGCGTGGGACGATCCGACGCTCTCCGACCACGACCGGCCGCTCAACGACCGCGGCCGACGAGACGCCCCCGAGATGGGCCGGCGGCTCCGCGAACGGGGCACGTCGCCCGACGCGATCCTGTCGAGCACCGCCGTGCGAGCGCGCACGACCGCCGAGGCCATCGCGGAGGCGCTCGACGTCGGCACCGCCGTCGTGCTCGACGACCGGCTCTACGGCTCGTCGGCCGAGACGATCCTCGACGTGGTCGCCGAACTCGACGACGCCCTGACGACGGCGATGGTCGTCGCGCACGATCCCGGGATGTCGCACCTCGCGTTCCGGCTCTCGGGCGAGATCGAGCACATGCCGACGTGCGCCGTCGCGGAGTTCCGGTTCGACGCGCGGTCGTGGGCCGACGTGCCGGACGCGGAGCCGGCCGAGGTGCGCCTCGACACCCCGCGCTGAGCGATCACGCCGCGGGCGGAACGGTCTCGCCGCCGTCGGCGGCACCGCCCGACGACGGGTCGCGGCGCAGGGCGCGGTAGCGCTCGGCGGTGAGCACCGTGAGCCGCTCGCCGTCGCGCTCGCCGACCTCCTCGAAGCCCAGCCGGGTCGCGAGCAGGAGCGACGCCTCGTTGCCCATGGTCATGACGGCCTCGACCGAGGCGGCGTGCAGGCGGTCGAACGCGAGCCCGAGCATGCCCTCGGCGGCCTCGCGGGCGAATCCGCGGCCCTGCCACTCGGGCCCCACGAGCCAGCCGATCTCGAGACGACGGGTCGCCGGGTCGAGCGAGCGCAGGTGCAGCGAGACGTCGCCCACGAGTGTGCCCTCGTACTCCACGCCGAGGGCCAGGAAGTCGTTCAGCTGCTCGAGCCGCGTGTGGCGCGTGCGGTGCATGAGGTGGATGAACGACTCGGCGCGCGTGCGGAGCGGCCACGACAGGTGCTCGATGACCGCGGGGTCGGACTGCCAGGCGTACCAGATGCCGGCGTCGGCGAGGCGGTGCGGGCGCAGGAGCAGGCGCTCGGTGCGGATCACGGGCGATCGGACCGGATCGGCGATGCGCGCGCCGCGCATGAACCGCGGCCGACGCGGCAGGAGCGAGCGGATCACATGCCCGAGGCCGGCCTCGCGCTTCGGTGGCCCCTCACCCGTTCGACTCATCGGCGGCCCCTTCGTGGTCGCATTGCCCCTATTCTCGCGGAATCCCGCCTGTGAGAGCGCCTCATATCCGACGGGTTGACAGAACCGATTCCGGTCCGGACCTCCCGGCGGGCTGCGAGAATCGAGGCATGCCGCCACTCGACCCCTCCTCGCCGCGGTACGCACGCCAGCGGGTGCTGCCCGGCGTCGGTGCGGCCGGCCAGCGACGCCTCGCGGAGGCGCACGTCGTCCTCCTCGGTGCGGGCGGACTCGGCAGCGCCGTGGTGCCGATCCTCGTGGCGGCCGGGGTGGGCCGCCTCACGCTCGTCGACGACGACCGCGTCGACGAGACCAACCTGCACCGCCAGATCATGCACGCTCCCGCCGACGTGGGGCGGCTGAAGGTCGAGTCGGCGACGGATGCCGCGGCCGCGCTCTCGCCGGCCACCGCGGTCGTGCCCGTGCCCCGCCGGTTCGACGAGACCAACGCGAACGGACTGCTCGCCGGCGCGGACCTGCTGGTCGACGGCACCGACGACATCCTCACGCGCTACGTGGCCGACGCGGCGGCCGCGCGTGCCGGCATCCCGCTGGTGTGGGGTTCGGCGGCGCGGTTCGGCGGGCAGGTCGGCGTCTCGTGGGAGGCCCGCGGCGTGTCGTACCGGGACCTGTTCCCCGAGCCGCCGGGCGACGCCGGACTCAGCTGCGAGATCGACGGCATCCTCCCCTCGGTGTGCACGGTGACCGGGGGGCTCATGGCGAGCGAGGTGCTCAAGCTGCTGACCGGGATCGGCGAGCCGCTGCTCGGGCGTGTGGCGCTCTACGACGCGCTCTCCGGCCGCACGCGCGAGATCGCATACCGACGCGACACCCCCGCCGGTCGAGGCGGACGCGAGGCGCCGGTCCCGACACCGCGGACCGCGGTCCGCGGGGAACCCGCAACGGGACCGGCCGACCTCGACCCGCGAACCCTCGCCGCCGAGCTGGCGGACGCCGCGCCGCCCGTGCTCCTCGACGTCCGCGAGCCGTGGGAGGCCGAGATCGCCGCGATCGAGGGGTCGGTGCTCATCCCCCTCGGCGAGCTCGGCGACCGGCTGGGCGAGCTCGACCCCGCGGCATCCGTCGTCGTGTACTGCCACCTCGGGGTGCGGTCGGAGTACGCCGCGCGCATGCTCGCGGGCGCGGGCTTCGCCGACGTGCGCAACCTCGCGGGCGGCATCGACGCATGGTCGCGCACGGTCGACGAGGGCGTGGTGCGGTACTGATGCGCGAGCGGATCCCGGTGGACGAGCACGCGCGGTTCGTGCGGTCGCTGCTCGCGCCGCTCGGGGCGCGCCCGTCGGAGGTCGTCGCGCTCGAGGACGCGCTCGGCCGCGTCACGGCCTCGCCCGTCGAATCGCCGCTCGACCTGCCGCCGTTCCGGAACTCCCAGATGGACGGCTTCGCGGTCCGCGCGGCCGACGTCGCCGATGCGCCCGTGGTGCTCCCGATCGCCGGCGAGGTGGCCGCCGCACCCGGCTCGCCCGCGCCGCTCCCGCCCGGTGCCGCGGTGCGGATCATGACCGGGGCGCCCGTGCCCGACGGCGCCGACGCGGTCGTGCCCGTCGAGGACACGGAGCCCGACGGGGACGGCGTCCGGGTCCGGCGGGCGCGCTCGGCAGGGGAGTACGTGCGCGAGGCCGGGTCCGACCTCGAGGCGGGCGGTGACGTGCTGCCCGCGGGCGTGCGGCTCGGCTCGCGGCACCTCGCCGCCGCCGCGGCATCGAACCTCACCCGGCTGCTCGTGCGCGAGCGCGTGCGCGTCGCCGTCGTGAGCACGGGCAGCGAGCTCGTCGCGCCGGGAGACGCACCCGGACCGGGAGAGATCCCCGACGCGAACGGGATCGCGCTCGCGGCGGCGGTCCGCGCGGCCGGCGCCGTCGTCGTGCACGCCGCGCGCGTCCGCGACGACACCGCGCGACTGCGCGGCGAGCTCGACGCCGCCGTCGACGCGGGCGCGGAGCTCGTCCTCACGAGCGGCGGCATCTCGCAGGGTGCGTACGAGGTCGTGCGCGAGCTGCTCGAGCCGCTCGGCGCCTGGGTCGGCTCGGTCGCGATGCAGCCGGGCGGACCGCAGGCGACCGCCGTGTACCGGGGTGCTCCGGTCATCGGCTTCCCCGGGAACCCCGTGAGCGCGCAGCTCTCGTTCGAGCTCTTCGTCGCGCCGACGCTGCGGGCCATCGCCGGCCTGCCGCCCGCGCGCACCGACCGGATGCCGCTCGCCGAGCCCGTGCGCTCGATCCCCGGCCGCCGTCAGTTCCTCCGCGGTCGTCGCACCGACGACGGCCGCGCCCTGCCGGTCGGCGGGCCGGGGTCGCACCTCGTCGCGGCGCTCGCGGCATCCGAGCTGCTCATCGTCGTGCCGGAGGACGTCGAGGCGCTCGACGCGGGCGACGCGGTCGATACCGTGGACCTATGAGCGAGCTCACCCATCTCGACGACGACGGCCGCGCGCGCATGGTCGACGTCGGCGGCAAGCCCGTCACGCGCCGGGTCGCGATCGCCGAGGGGCGGCTCGACACGACCGCCGAGGTGGTCGCGCTCGTGCGCAGCGACGGGCTGAAGAAGGCCGACGTCCTGCCCACCGCCCGCATCGCGGGCATCCAGGGCGCCAAGCGCACGAGCGAGCTGATCCCCCTCGCGCACATCGTTCCGCTCGACGCGGTGTCGATCGACTTCGGCTTCGAGGATGCCGCCGTCACGATCCGCGCGACCGCCACGACGACCGCACGCACGGGCATCGAGATGGAGGCGCTCACGGCCGTCGCCGTCGCGGGCCTCGCGCTGCACGACATGGTCAAGGCCGTCGACCCCGCGGCGACCCTGGGCGGCATCCGACTCGTCGAGAAGCGCGGCGGCAAGCGCGGCGTCTGGCGAACGGACGGCGCCGCCGGCACCGCCCGCGCCGACGGCACGGACGAGCCCGCGGATGCCGCGCCGTCCCGACGCGCGATCGTGCTCGTCTCGTCCACGCGCGCTGCGGCCGGCACGGCCGACGACACCACGGGGCCCGCGATCGCCGCCTGGCTGGCCGACCGCGGCCTCGAGCCCGACGCCCCGCGCGTGGTCGCCGACGCCGACCTCGCCGACGCCCTGCGCGCCGCGGTGGCCGAGGCGCCCGCGGTGATCCTCACGACGGGCGGCACGGGCGTGAACCCGACCGACCGCACGCCCGAGGCCACTCGCGCGGTGCTCGACCAGGAGCTTCCGGGCGTCGCCGAGGCGATCCGCGCGGCGGGCCGGCCGGCGACGCCGACGGCGGCATTGAGCCGGGCGCTCGCGGGCGTCGCCGGCCGCACGATCGTCGTGAACCTGCCGGGATCCCGGGGCGGAGTCGCCGACGGGCTGGCCGTGCTCGCCGAGCTGCTGCCGCACCTGCTCGACCAGGTCTCCGGAGGGGACCACGCGCCCCGGCCGCGGCATCCGCGGCACCCGGACCCCGGATCGGCGCACCTCGCGCACGGCGGCGCGGGCGAGGCCTCCGGCGAGGCCGACCGCCTCGAGCACGGAGGCGCCCCGCATGCCTGAGCCCGAGGTGCTCGCGCTCGTCACCGACGCGCCCATCGACCGCGCGGCGGTCGAGGCGTTCGTGCTGTCCCGACGGGACGGCGCCCTCGTGACCTTCGAGGGCGTCATCCGCGACCACGACCACGGCGAGGCGGTCACCGCGCTCGACTACTCCGCCCATCCCGACGCCGAGCGGTTCCTCAGGGAGACGTGCGCTGAGGTGGCGCGGGAGACCGGGCTGCGCGTGGCGGCGGCGCACCGCGTCGGCGCGCTCGCGATCGGCGAGGTCGCGCTCGTCGCCTCCGTCGCGGCGCCGCACCGCGCCGAGGCGTTCGCGGCGTGCGCGCTGCTCGTCGACCGGATCAAGGAGCGGACCCCGATCTGGAAGCGCCAGCACCTCGACGGCGGTGCGACCGAGTGGGTCAACCTCTGACGCCGCGCCGCGCCGAAGCTGCGAGGATGGGCTCATGCGCGAATGGACCTTCCTGACCCATCACGCGCACGTGCTGCTCGCGGTCGCCAACGATCGCGACGCCACCGTGCGGTCCATCGCCGGGACGGTGGGCATCTCGACGCGCGCCGCCGTCACGATCCTCAACGACCTCGAGGACGCCGGGTACCTCGAACGCGAGCGGCGCGGCCGGCGGAACCACTACATCCTGCATCCCGAGCGGCCCCTGCGGCATCCGTCGAACGCCGCGCACACCGCGGGCGAGCTGATCAGGACGCTCGCCGACCTGCCCGTGCGGCCGAGCCGCGACTGAGGATCGCGCCGAGCGCTCAGCCGCCCGCGAAGGGCGGGAGCACGTCGACCTGCGCGCCGATCGGCGTCGCCGGATCGCGTCGCACCACCCCGTCGACGAGGAACGAGCCGTTCGCCACGACCCGCGCCATCGGGGCGCCGTAGCGGGAGACGAGCACGTCGCGGAGCTCGCCGAGCGTCGGCGTCGGACCGAGGCGCTCCTCCTCGACCCCCGCGGCCTCGGCGGCGGCGGCGAAGTAGCGGACCAGCACCGTTCCGGCTCGCGTGGCGGTCTCCGTCGCGCTCGTGGTCGTCGTGCCGTCAGCCACCGATGCCTCCCATCGTCCGCACCGGGCGCACGAAGTCGAGGTCGTCGATGCCGTGCCCGGCCTTCTTGGCCCACATCGCCGCGCGCCACCGGTCGGCGAGCTCGTCGTCGGACGCGCCGGCGCGCAGCATCCCGCGCAGGTCGGTCTCGTCGTCGCCGAACAGGCAGGAGCGCACCGACCCCTCGGCCGTGAGGCGCGTGCGGTCGCACGCCCCGCAGAAGGGTCGAGTGACCGACGCGATCACGCCGACCGTCGCGGGCCCGCCGTCGACGAGCCATTCCTCGGCGGGAGCCGACGGATCCTCGCGCCCCACGGGCTCGAGGGCGAACCGGGTGCGAAGCACCGCGAGCAGCTCGTCGGCGTCGACCATGTTCGCCCGCTGCCACGCCTCGTCGGCATCGAGCGGCATCTGCTCGATGAACCGCAGGCGGCATCCGTGCTCGATCGCCCAGGACAGCAGGTCGGGGGCGTCGTGCAGCGTCTCGCGCATGAGCACGGCGTTCACCTTCAGCGGGCCGAGCCCGGCCCGGTGCGCGCCCGCGATCCCGGCGAGCACCGCGGGGAGCCGGTCGCGTCGCGTGAGCCGGGTGAAGTGCTCCCGATCGAGCGTGTCGAGCGAGACGTTCACGCGCACGAGCCCGGCCGCGCGGAGCGCCTCCGCCTTGCGGTCGAGCCCGATGCCGTTCGTGGTCATCGAGAGCGACGCCCGGGGTGCGGCCAGCGCGCTGAGCCGCACGATCTCGACCAGGTCGGGGCGCGTCAGGGGCTCGCCGCCCGTGAAGCGGACCTCGCGCACGCCGAGGCGGTGCACGGCCACGCCGACCAGGCGCGCGATCTCCTCCGCGGAGAGCAGTTCGTCGCGGGGGATCACGGGCAGCCCCTCGGCGGGCATGCAGTACGTGCACCGCAGCGAGCACGCCGAGGTGATCGAGATCCGCAGGTCGTGCGCGACCCGGCCGAAGCGGTCGACCAGCCCGGCGACATCCGGCCGCCCCTCGGTCGACGGCGCCGCCGACGGCGCCCGGCGCAGTGCGGGCATCCCGAGGGCGATCGCGGTCATGCCCCCACGATACGCAGGCCCACGTTTCCGGCCTATGACACGGCGGGAATCCTCAGGCTCCGGAGGCGTGCGCCTCGGCGGCGTCGCCGAGCCGGTCGGCGAGCACCCCGACGCCCTCGGGGCGTCCGGCGCCCACGGCGAGCCCGAGGAGGAAGGCCGTCACGGGCGCCGCCGGCCTGGCCACGCCGTGGGCGACCCGGCGCGCGAGGTCGAGCACGGTCGCGACGGGCACGTCGGCGGGGTCGAGGCCGAGCAGCTCGGCGGCCTCGGCCACCCAGTCGTCGAGCGCCTCGGGTGCGAGCGGTTCCGTCATGGGGTTCCCTCCGGTCCGGTGGCGCGAGCGAGGTCGCCCCACGTGTCGATGTCGTGCGTGCTGCCGCCGTCGGCGACGGTGACGAGGTCGAGGGATGCCGCGAGCCGGCGCATCGCGGCGCCGTGCAGCGCGGCGCGGTCGCCCTCCGGTCGGGCGGCGGCGTCGAGCGCGGCGTCGAGCGCGGCTCGCGAGTAGATCGCCGCGAGCCACTGGGTGCGCCCGGACGCGTCGACGAGGCAGACGCCGTCGGCGTCGGGGTCGGCCGCCCGCGCGGCGGTGAGACGTGCCACGGCGGCGCCGGCCTCGGGCATGTCGCACGCGAGCACCAGGACGTGCTCCGGCCGGTCGCCGAGCGCGCCGAGCCCGGCCGCGAGCCCCGCCACGGGACCGCCGAACGGCGGATCCTCCTGCACGTGCAGGCATCCGTCGGCCCGGAGCTCCGGCGGCCCGACGACCACGATCCGCTCGCAGCCCGCCGCCCGCGCGGCGGAGATCGCGGTGGTGAGCAGTCGCTGCCCGCCGACCATCAGGTCGGGCTTGCTCACGCCACCCAGCCGCGTCGCGCGCCCGCCGGCGAGGATGACCGCGCCGAGCCCGCTCATCGCGTGATCGCCGCCTCGACGAGGTCGCCCGCGGCGACGTCCTCCACGTCCTCCGGCACGATCGCGAAGCCGTCGGCCATCGCGAGCCCGGCGGCCAGGTGCGATCCGGCGCCGCCCGTCGTCGCCGGGCGCACCGCGGGGCGACCGTCGCGCATCGACAGTGCGACCGGCATGAACTGGCGACGGCCCGCGGGGGAGCGCCAGCCGAGCTCGACCACCGCCTGCCACGTCGGGCGTCGGATGTCGGCGCGCCCGAGCATCCGCAGCAGCGCCGGCCGCACGAACGCCTCGAACGACACCGCCACGCCCACCGGGTTGCCGGGCAGGCCGAACACGGGCGTGCCGCCCGGCAGGGTGCCGAACGCCTGCGGCGCACCGGGCTGCATCGCCACGCGCGCGAAGCCGACCGTGCCGAACTCGGCGAGCACGTGCCGCACGACGTCGTGCGCGCCGACGCTCACGCCGCCCGCGAAGACGACGAGGTCGCACGGATGCCGCGTGGCGAGACAGTCGCGAAGGGCGCCCGGCTCGTCGGCGATCCGCCGGGTCTCGCTCACGATGCCGCCGGCCTCGGCGACGAGCGCCTCGAGCAGCAGCGAGTTCGAGTCGTGGATGCGTCCGGGCCCGAGCGGGGCGCCCGGTTCGACGAGCTCGCTGCCGGTCGCGACGACGGCGACGCGCGGCGGTGCCGCGACCGGCAGCTCGGCCAGTCCCGCGGCGGCGGCGGCCGCGACGCGCCGCGCGTCGAGCATGAGGCCCGCGCCGAGCACGCGGTCGCCGGCGTGCAGGTCCTCGCCGCGCCGGCGGATGTGGTGCCCGGGCCGCGGGGCGGCCAGGATCGCGACCCGGTCGGTGCCGGCATCCGTGCGCTCGACCGGGACGACGGCGTCGGCGCCCGCGGGAACCGGTGCGCCCGTCATGATGCGCGCCGCGCGGCCCGGTCCGACGGCGACGTCGCCGGCCGACCCGGCGGGCAGGTCGGCGACCACCTCGAGCACGACCGGCGCGTCCCCGGCGGCGTTCGCGACATCGGCCCGCCGCACCGCGTACCCGTCCATGGCCGAGTTGTCGAACGAGGGCAGGTCGACGCGGGCGTCGACGGATGCGGCGAGCGTCCGCCCCGCGGCATCCGCGAGCCGCACCGCCTCGACCCGGCGCAACGGCGCGACGGTCGAGAGGACCCGCTCGAGGTGCGCGTCCACCGAGACCCGGGCAGCGACGCCGTGGGGCGCCGGCGTGAACGTCGGCATGACCCCACGGTAGACCTCGGGCGCGTCGGATGATCGGCTCGTGACATGACGGGCTCGCGTGGCTAGGGTCGAACCCGACGGCGTCCGGTCCGAGCGGGAGGAGACGGGCATGTCGTTCATCACGAGGGGATTCACCGGTCGAGGGCGCGAGCGGGACGACCGGTTGCCGCCGGGCCAGACGCTGGTGGGCGACTTCCCGGTGCTGTCGGCGGGGCCGACGCCCGACATCGACACCGCCGACTGGTCGTTCACGATCCGCACCGAAACCGGCACGGAGCACTCGTGGACGTGGGACGAGTTCATGGCGCTGCCCATCGAGGACGTCACGACCGACATCCACTGCGTCACGCACTGGTCGAAGCTCGGAACCGGATGGCGCGGCGTCTCGCTCGACACGCTGTTCGCCGACGTCGAGACCGAGCTCGAGTACACGATGGCGCACAGCTACGGCGGGTACACGACGAACGTGCCGCTCGACGACCTGCTCGACGGCAAGGCGTGGGTCGCGTTCGAGTTCGACGGGGAGCCGCTCGATCCCGAGCACGGAGGGCCCGCGCGGCTGCTCGTGCCGCACCTCTACTTCTGGAAGAGCGCGAAGTGGGTCCGCGGGCTCGAGATGATGGCCGACGACGAGCCCGGCTTCTGGGAGCAGAACGGGTACCACCTGCGGGGCGACCCGTGGAAGGAGGAGCGGTACTGGTGAGCGCCGACGGGGTGGCGCCGGTCGCGTCGCGGGCCGCGCCCATCCGCGCGATGCCACGGGCCGGATGGCACCTCGCCACGGTCGCCGCGACCCGCCGCGAGACGCCCAACGCGGCGCGACTCGAGCTCGAGGTCGACGGCTGGCCCGGCAACGAGGCGGGGCAGCACCTCGACGTGCGGCTCACCGCTCCGGACGGCTACACCGCGACGCGGTCGTACTCGATCGCGTCCTCGGGGCCCGGGTCCCGCGTCGTGCTCGCGGTCGACAAGCTCCCCGAAGGCGAGGTGTCGCCGTACCTGGTCGACGAGCTGCGCGCGGGCGACCGGCTGGAGGTGCACGGGCCGCTCGGCGCGTTCTTCGTCTGGCGGCCGGCAGCGGTGACGGACGACCCGCGGCCGGTGCAGCTCATCGCCGGAGGCTCGGGCGTGGTGCCCCTCTACGCGATGGCACGCGCCCATGCGGCGGCCGACGACCTCACGCCCTTCCGGTTGCTGTACTCGGTGCGGACGCCGGACGACGTGTACTTCGCGTCGGAGTGGGAGCAGCTCGCCGCGGCATCCGCGCCCCTGCGATTGGACCTGGTGTACACGCGGCGCGCGCCCGACGGATGGCCGGCGCCGCCCGGGCGCATCACGCGCGAGGCCCTCGCGGCCGCCGTGGTGCCCGCCGAGGAGCGCCCCCGCGTCTTCGCCTGCGGGTCGACGGGGTTCGTCGAGCGCGTCGCCGACTGGCTGGTGGAGCTCGGACACGAGCCCCGCGACATCCGCACCGAACGCTACGGAGGCACGTGATGACGGGTCACCTCGACGGCAACGCCCTCGCGGGGCCGCTGGCCGACTTCTTCTCGTTCGACATCACGACGACGACCGGGCGCTGCAACGCCTGCGGCACCGTCGCGGAGCTCGCGCGCGCCATGGTCTACGTCAGCGGCGCCGGCACGGTCGTGCGCTGCGCGACGTGCGACCACGTGCTCGCGGTGCTCGTCGACACGGGCGAGCGCGCCTGGATCGATCTCGCCGGCGTCAGCGCGATCGAGGTGCGGCGCTGACCTCGCCGACCCGGTCGACCGAGCCGCGGAGGATCGACGTCATCTTCTTGCCGCGCGCGACCTCGTCGACGAGCTTGTCCATGTAGCGGATGCGCTGCATGAGCGGGTCCTCGATGTGCTCGACCCGGACGCCGCAGATCACGCCGGTGATGAGCTCGGCGTTCGGGTTGATCGCGGGCGCCTCCGCGAAGAAGGTCGCGAGGTCGCGTCCGTCGTCGATCGCCTCCTCGAGGCCGGCCTCGTCGTACCCGGTGAGCCAGCTGATGACCTCGTCGACCTCCGCCCGGCTGCGCCCCTTGCGTTCCGCCTTCTGCACGTAGAGCGGATGGATCCTCGCGAAGCTCATCCCGAAGATTCGGTGTCCGTCCATGGTGCCCTCCCCGCGGTCGCGTCGCGTTCGTTCCGCTCCCTTCGAGGATAGGCTCCGCATCGTGCCCGTCTCCGCACGGGAGCCTGTGCGAGGCTGGCCCCGTGTGGATCGGATGGGTCGAGTTCGACGTGCTGCTCGGCGACGTGCACTCGCTCAAGGAGAAGCGCGGCGTGCTGCGTCCGGTGCTGGCCGAGCTGCGGCGGGCGACCGAGGCATCCGTCGCCGAAGTCGGCGAGCAGGACCTGCACCGTCGCGCCGTCATCGGGGTCGGCGTCGTGGCATCCGATGCCGATCGGGTGACGGAGGTGCTCGATCGCGCCGAACGGCTCGTCGCCGCCCACCCCGAATTCACGCTGCTCTCCGCGCGCCGACGTCTGCGCCGAAGCGACGACGACTGAGCGAGCCGTGGGTCGGGGCCTCGCCGCGGCCGGCTCGCCGGTCGCTCCTCGCCCGCAGGACGGCGCTCACGCCACGCGCGCGCCGTCCTTCCAGGTCTCCGCGACGAGCGGCACGCCCGGCCGGTACGCGAGATGCACGTGCGAGGGCGCGTCGAGGAGCGCGAGGTCGGCACGCGCCCCGGGCCGCAGCGCGCCGACATCCGCGCGACGGAGCGCCGCAGCGCCGCCCGCGGTGGCGGCCCACACCGCCTCGGCCGGGGTCATCCCCATGTCGCGCACGGCGACGGCGATGCAGAACGGCATTGAGCTCGTGAAGCTCGACCCCGGGTTGCAGTCGCTCGCGAGCGCGACCGTGACGCCCGCGTCGATGAGCCGGCGCGCGTCGGGGTACGGATGCCGCGTCGAGAACTCCACCCCCGGCAGCAGGGTGGCGACGGTGTCCGAATCCGCGAGCGCCGCGACATCCGCGTCGTCGAGGTAGGTGCAGTGGTCGACGGATGCCGCGTCGAGCTCGACCGCGAGCCGCACCCCCTCGCCTTGCCCGAGCTGGTTGCCGTGCACGCGGACGCCGAGGCCCGCGGCTCGGCCGGCCTCGAGCACCCGCCGCGACTGCGCGGCGTCGAAGGCGCCGCGCTCGCAGAACGCGTCGACCCAGCGCACGTGGGGTCGGCATGCGGCGAGCATGTCGCCCGAGACGAGGTCGACGTAGGCGTCGGCGCCGGGCCCGTCCGGTTCGCGGAACTCGGCCGGCACCACATGCGCGCCGAGGAATGTCACCTCGTCGGTCACCTCGGCGGCGAGGCGCGCGAGCCGCTCCTCGTCCACCACCGAGAGGCCGTAGCCCGTCTTCACCTCGAACGTCGTCGTGCCCTGACGATGCAACTCGCGCACGAACCCGGCGAGCCTGGCACGGAGTTCGCCATCGGTGGCCGCGCGCGTGGCCGCGACGGTCGAGCGGATCCCGCCGGCTTCATATGCCCGTCCGGCCATGCGCGCCGCGAACTCGTCGGCGCGGTCGCCGCCGAACACGAGGTGGGTGTGCGAGTCGACGAAGCCGGGGATCACGGCCCGCCCGCGGGCGTCGACCACTTCGACGTGGAGGGCGTGCGGCGCGTCGGGCGTGCCGGCGGGTGAGGACGAGGGGACCGGCGCATCGGCCGAGCGGCCGATCCACGCGATGACGCCGTCCTCGGCGAGGAGGGCCGCGTCGCGCACGATGCCGAGCGGGCCGCCCTCGCGTCCGGGAGCGGGGTCGTTCGTGACGAGCTCGCCGATGCCCGTGACGAGCAGGCGCGAGGCGGCCGTGCGGCCGGCGAGGGGCGACATCCGTCAGCCCTCGAGCATCGGCACGCGGAGCCCGCGTTCGCGCGCGACCTCGACGGCGCGGTCGTAGCCCGCGTCGACGTGCCGCATGACGCCCGTGCCGGGATCGTTCACGAGCACGCGCGCGATCTTCTCGGCGGCGAGGTCGGTGCCGTCGGCGACGATCACCTGGCCGGCGTGGATCGAGCGGCCGATGCCGACGCCGCCGCCGTGGTGGATGGACACCCAGGTCGCGCCCGACGCGGTGTTCAGCAGCGCGTTGAGCAGCGGCCAGTCGGCGATCGCGTCGGATCCGTCGGCCATCGACTCGGTCTCGCGGTACGGCGACGCGACGGAGCCCGAGTCGAGGTGGTCGCGGCCGATCACGACGGGCGCGGAGAGCTCGCCCGACGCGACCATCTCGTTGAACTTAAGCCCCGCGAGGTGGCGCTCCTTGTAGCCCAGCCAGCAGATGCGGGCGGGCAGGCCCTCGAAGTGCACCTTCTCGCCGGCCTGCTCGATCCAGCGGCGCAGGTGCGCGTCCTCCGGGAAGAGCTCGAGGATCGCGTGGTCGGTCGCGGCGATGTCGGCCGGGTCGCCCGAGAGCGCCGCCCAGCGGAACGGCCCCTTGCCCTCGGCGAAGAGCGGGCGGATGTACGCCGGCACGAAGCCGGGGAAGTCGAACGCGTGGGCGTACCCGCCGAGCTCGGCCTCGCGTCGGATCGAGTTGCCGTAGTCGAACACCTCGGCGCCCTCGGCCTGGAAGCCGACCATGGCCGCGACGTGCCTGGCCATCGAGCGCCGGGCGAGCTCGGTGAACTCGTGCGGGTCGGATGCCGCGAGTGCGTGCCATTCCGCGACCGACACGCCTTCGGGCAGGTACGACAGCGGGTCGTGGGCGCTCGTCTGGTCGGTGACGACGTCGATCGGCACGCGGCGCTCGAGCAGCTCCGGGAACACGGAGGCGGCATTGCCGACCACGCCGACGCTGAGGGCGGTGCCCGCGGCCTTCGCGTCGAGGACGCGCTCCACCGCGGCATCCAGCGACGGCGCCACCTCGTCGAGGTACCCGTGCTCGACCCGACGGCGCAGGCGCGACTCGTCGACGTCGACGATGAGCACGGCGCCGCCGTTCATCGTGACGGCGAGCGGCTGCGCACCGCCCATGCCGCCGCAGCCCGCGGTGAGCGTGAGCGTGCCCGCGAGCGTCGCCGTGGCGGCCTCCGAGGCCGAGGCGCCGCGCTTGGCGGCGAGCGACCGGGCGACGGCCCCGAAGGTCTCGTACGTGCCCTGCAGGATGCCCTGCGTGCCGATGTAGATCCACGAGCCGGCGGTCATCTGGCCGTACATCGTGAGGCCGAGCTGCTCGAGCCGGCGGAACTCGGGCCACGTCGCCCAGTCGCCGACGAGGTTCGAGTTCGCGATGAGCACACGGGGCGCCCACTCGTGGGTGCGGAACACGCCCACGGGCTTGCCGGACTGCACGAGGAGCGTCTCGTCGGACTCGAGGCCCTCGAGCGTGCGGACGATCGCGTCGTACGCCTCCCAGTTGCGGGCGGCCCTGCCCGTGCCGCCGTAGACGATGAGGTCCTCGGGCCGCTCGGCGACCTCGGGGTCGAGGTTGTTCATGAGCATGCGCAGCGGCGCCTCGGTCTGCCAGCTCTTCGCGCTGAGCTCGGTGCCGCGCGCGGCGCGGACGGTGCGGGGGCCGGCGGCGGTGCCGGCCGAGGTGGGTGCAGCGGTGGTCATGGTTCGATCCCACACCGTGCGCGCGGTGCGGGCAACGGATGCCGCGGGCGTGCTGTCCGGTATCCCGGACCGCCCCGTGTCCCGAGCGGGGACGCCGAGCGACCGCCGACGGTGCGGCGGTTCACCGCGGGGACGGCCGTACGCTCAGCCGAGCTGGACGCCGCGGGCCGCCATGAACGGCACGGCGTCGATCGCGGTGCCGTCGATGCGCACCTCGAAGTGCAGGTGGCAGCCCGTCGAGGCCCCCGTCGTCCCCACGGCCGCGATCAGCTCGCCCGCCGCGACGCGCTGGCCGGGTTCGACGAGGATGCCGCCGTCGGCGATGTGCGCGTACCCGGTCTCGACGCCGTCGCCGTGGTCGATGAGCACCCAGTTGCCGTAGGTGCCGAGGCGACCGGCGTCGGTCACCACTCCCGCGGTCGCGGCGAAGATCCCCGTGCCGCACTGCGCCGCGATGTCGGTGCCGCGATGGAACTCGTTCACGCCCGCGACGGGTCGGACCGGACGGGGACCGAAGACGTCGGAGATCACGCCGCTCACGGGATCGGCCCAGCCCTGTGCGCTCAGCTGACCGGCGTCGGTCGGGAGGTTCTGGAAGGCGTCGACCTCATCGGAGGCCAGCACGGTGCGCGCGCCCTTCAGCTCGGACCGGGCGGTGGACACGGCGGTCTCCGCCGCGCGCACCTCCTTCTCGAGGGCGTCGATCGGGATCGCCTCGACGGCTTCCCATGCGGCGGCGGCGCGCTCCTCGGCCTGGACGGCCTCGGCGTCGCGTCGCTCGGCGATCTCGCGCAGCCGGCTCGAGTCGCCGGCGAGGCTCTGCAGGCGCTCCATGCCGGCGAGCCCGGCGAGGAGGTCGTTCCCGGCGTCGAACGCGGCACCCATCGACGAGAGCGCCGCGCCGTCGCCCTCGACCGCGTCGAGGTAGACGCCAGCCGCCACCTCGGCGGCCCGTCGCTTGTCGGCCGCGCGCTCGTCGAGGCGCTCGGCGACCGCCGTGGCCGTCGCCTTGGTGCTGCGGGCCGCCTCGAGTGCGGACTGGGCCGAGCGCAGCTCGACCGTCGCACGCTCGAGCTTCAGGCGGAGGCCGGCGAGTGCGGACGACTCGACTCGCGAGGTGTCGGCCTGCGACGTGGAACGCATCTGGGCGACGGGTCCGTCGCCGACCAGGACGTACGGCGCGTCGACCCGCGGTCCGGACGGCTGCCCGGTCCCGCCCGGGGTGGGCGTCGGGGTCGGGGTCGGCGTGGGAGTGGGCGTCGGCGTGGGAGTGGGCGTCGGCGTCGGGGCGGGCGTCGGCGTCGGCGTCGGCGTGGGTGTTGGCATCGGCGTGGGTGTCGGGGTCGGCGTCGGCTCCTCGGTCGGCGTCGGCTCCTCGGTCGGCGTCGGAGCGGGCTCCTCGGTCGGGGTCGGAGCGGGCGCCGGGGCCGGCTCTTCGGCCGGGACCGTCGGCTCCTCGGTCGTCGAGACGGTCGACGACTCGGTGGTGGTCGCCTGCTCGGTCTCGCTCGCAGCGGCGGGCGTCAACGTGCCGAGCGAGAGGAGCAGCCCGCTGGCCAGCGCCGTGACGGCGATCGCGCACCGCCGGGCGGGTCTCGCTCGGAACGGGTCGTGCTCGTCGGGATGTGGCTGCTGAGTCATAGGGCTTCCGGGGTGCCGCCCGCGTTGGCGACGAAGCCCAGTCTGTCATCGGCTCCGGAACGGCACAACCACGGGTGCGCAACGTCGTGCCCACAGTTCGGGGGGTGCCCCGCGGCGGGGTTCAGACGAGGTCGACGACGGATGCCGCGCGCCGGAGCACCTCGCCGGATGACACCGCCCCGACGAGCGCCTCGATCTCGGGCGCGAGGAAGCGGTCCGGCCCCGGGGAGCCGCCGTGCTCGGCTGCGAGCGCCGCGACGGCGCCCGTCGCCGCGCCGGGCGTGAGCGGAGCGCGCAGCGCGAGCCCGCGTGCGGCGGTCAGCACCTCGATCGCCAGGACCCGCGCGAGGCCGTCGATCGCGCGGCGCAGCTTGCGGGCGGCGGCCCAGCCCATCGAGACGTGGTCCTCCTGCATGGCCGACGACGGGATCGAGTCGACGGAGGCGGGCACGGCGAGGCGCTTGAGCTCCGACACGATCCCCGCCGCCGTGTACTGGGCGATCATGAGCCCCGAGTCGACGCCGGCCTCGTGCGCGAGGAAGGGCGGCAGCCCGTGGTTGCGGGCGCGGTCGAGGAACCGGTCGGTCCGTCGCTCGCTCATGGACGCGACATCCGCCACCGCGATCGCGAGGAAGTCGAGCACGTACCCGACGGGCGCCCCGTGGAAATTGCCGTTGGACTCGACGCGGCCGTCGGGCGTCAGCACCGGGTTGTCGATCGCGCTCGCCAGCTCGGCCCCGGCGACCGATGCCGCGTGGGCGAGCGTGTCGCGCGCGGCTCCGTGCACCTGCGGCGCGCAGCGCAGCGAGTACGCGTCCTGGACGCGCGTGCACTCGGGCCCCTTGTGGCTCGCGACGATGGGCGACCCGGCGAGCAGGCTGCGGAGGTTCGCCGCGGACCGGGCCTGCCCGCGCTGCGGTCGCAGCTCGTGCAGGTCGGCGGCGAAGACGGCGTCGGTGCCGAGGAGTCCCTCGACGCTCATCGCCGCGGCGACGTCGGCGGTGGCGAGCAGCATCCGCAGGTCGTGGATCGCGAGGGCGAGCATGCCGAGCATGCCGTCGGTGCCGTTGATGAGCGCGAGGCCCTCCTTCTCGCCGAGGCGCACCGGAGCGATGCCGGCCGCCGCGAGGGCGCTCGCCGCGTCCGTCGGCTCGCCCGAGGCATCCCGGACCTCGCCCTCGCCCATCGCGACGAGGGCGCAGTGCGCGAGGGGCGCGAGGTCGCCCGAGCATCCGAGCGAGCCGTACTCGCGCACGACCGGAGTGATGCCGGCGTCGAGGATCGCGGCGTACGTCTCGGCCGTCTCGCGCCGCACCCCGGTGCGACCCGTCATGAGCGTCGACAGGCGAAGCAGCATGAGCGCGCGCACGACCTCGCGCTCGACCTCGGCGCCCGACCCCGCGGCGTGCGAGCGGACGAGGCTCGCCTGCAGCTGCGCTCGGCGGTCCTCGGCGATGAACGTGGTGGCGAGCGCCCCGAACCCCGTCGAGATGCCGTAGTGCGGCTCGGGGTCGGCGGCGAGGGCGTCGATGACCGTCCGGCTCGCGGCGACCGCGTCGAGGGCGGCCGGGTCGAGCACCACGCGCGCATCGTGGCGCGCGACGGCGACGACCTCGTCGATCGTGAGAGGTCCGGTGCCGACGATCACGGCGTCGACGGATGCCGCGGTGCGGGCGTTCTCGGGCGCGATGGTGCTCATGCCTCCGATTCCACACCGCGCCGGTGCGGGCCGGAACGGCCGGCGGTACGCTGGCGTCCGAGATCCCGGACGCGCCCGACCCGGGGCGGGGAGGTGGCGATGGCCGAGTCGAAGGCACCGGCAGCCGACCAGGCGCTGGCGATCCTCTCGCACCTCGCGTCGCAGCGGGGCCCCGCGCCGGCGGCGGCGATCGCCGGCGCCCTCGGACTGCCCCGGTCGACGACCTACCAGCTCCTCGCCGTGCTGCAGGAACGCGGCTTCGTCGTGCACCTGCCCGAGGAGCGCCGGTACGGCCTCGGCGTCGCGGCGTTCGAGCTCTCGAGCGGATTCAGCCGCCAGCAGCCGCTCACCAGGCTCGGCCGTCCGCTCGTCGCGGGCATCGTCGACCGGCTCGGGGAGTCGGGGCACCTCGCGGTGCTCCACGGCCGCGACGTGCTCTACCTCGTCGAGGAGCGAGCGGCCCGCCGCCCGTCGCTCGTGTCCGACGTGGGCGTGCGGCTGCCCGCCCACCTCACGGCCTCGGGCCGGGCGATGCTGGCCGCGCTGCCCGCGGCGCAGCTGCGAGCGCTCTACCCCGACCGCGCGGCGTTCGCCGATCGCGGCCCGACGTCCGCGGATGCCGCCGCCTGGACCTACTCGCGTCTCAAGGCCGTGCTCGCCGAGGTGCGGGCGGCCGGCGTCGCGGGCGAGCACGGCGAGGTGACGGGGGGACTCGCCTCCGTGGGCGCGGTCGTGCTCGATCACCTCGGCTGGCCGGCCGCCGCCATCGCGGTCACGTTCGCCGAGGGCTCGGCGGCCGAGCTCGTCGCCGACGCGACCGCCGCGGTGGCGGAGGCCTCGACGACCCTGTCGCGCCGCATCCGCGGCGCGCGATGAGCGCCCCGAGACCCGGCTAGCGTGGAGATCCACGACGAGGAGGCGACCATGGCGCAGTTCATCCGGTACACCGAGCACGGCGGGCCCGAGGTGCTCACCCCGGTCGAGGGCCCGGTGCCCGAACCCCCGCCGGGCCGCGTGGTCGTCGAGGTGCGGGCCGCCGGCGTGAACCCGGTCGACTCCAAGATCCGCAGCGGCAGGCGCGGCGCGCGCGACTTCAGCCGGCCGCAGGGCGTCGGGGCGGATGCCGCGGGCGTCGTCGTCGCGATCGGCGACGGCGTCGACGACGTCCGTGTCGGCGACGAGGTCATCGTGCACGGCGCCGCGGGCGCCTACGCGACGCACCTCGTCGCGACGCCCGCGCAGCTCGTCCCCAAGCCCGCCGAGGTGGGCTTCGAGGAAGGCGCCGCGCTCGGCATCCCGGCGGGCACCGCGTACCAGGTGCTGCGGTCGCTGGGCCTCCGCGAGGGCGAGGCGCTCCTGCTCCACGCGGGCTCCGGCGGCGTCGGGCAGGCGGCCATCCAGTTCGCACGGGCGTGGGGCGCGGACGTGGTCGCCACCGCGTCGCCCGCGAACCACGCCCGGCTCCGCGAACTCGGCGCGGTGCCCGTGGCCTACGGCCCCGGGCTCGTCGAGCGGCTGCGCGAGGCATCCCCCCGCGGCTACGACGTCGCGCTCGACGGCGCCGGAACCGACGAGGCCGTCGAGGCGAGCCTCGAGCTCGTGCCCGACCGTTCCCGGGTCGCGACGATCGTGCGCATGGCCGACGCCGACGACCTCGGCATCCGGACGTGGTCGAGCGCCATTCCGTCGACGATGGGGCCGGAGGAGGTCCGGCTGCGCGCCGAGGGCGTCGCCGAGGCGGCGCGCCTCGCCGCCGCGGGCCGGTTCCAGGTCGAGGTCTCGGGCCGGTACCCGCTCGCCGCCGCGGCCGACGCGCAGCGCGAGAGCGAGGCCGGCCACGTGCGCGGCAAGATCGTGCTGGTGCCCTGACTCAGCCGCGGCCCTCGCGCCGCGGCAGGCGCGAACGGATGCCGCCGGCGACCCGACGGGGAAGGGAGCGCGTGTCCGGGTGGAGGCGGCCCGCCGCCGCCTCGGCGCGCCGGTCGCCGTCGAGCACCACGAAGCCCACGTGGAGCGCGCCGGGCCCGAGGAACGCCGTCTCCTCCGGCGTGAGCCGGAGCTCGACGCGTCCGTGCCGGTGCTCGGCGGGCCGTCGCAGGAGCACCCCCGAGGCGCGTCGCTCGAGCCGGACGATGACCTGCGCGGCGTCCGGAACCCGCTCGAGCCGGGCCGACAGCCGCAGCCGGTCGCCCGGGCGTCGCAGCCGCAGGCGCCGGACCTCGAACGCGGGCAGCGGGGCGGCGCCGTGGCGGTCGGCCGCGCGGCGCTGCACGGCGCCCCAGCGCGCCACGACCGCCGCGTCGTCGAAGCGGGCGGCGGCGCGGCGGGCCGCGGCGCGGAGCCGCGCTCGGTCGGACTCGGGGAGCGAGGCGACACGCGCCACGGTCGCCGCGAGCGCCGCGACGTCGCCGGGAGCGACGAGGAAGCCGTTCACGCCGTACTCGATGAGGTCGGCGGGACCGTAGGGGATGTCGTAGGCGATCGGCACGCACCCGCGCGACATGGCCTCGAGCAGCACGAGCGGCGCGCCCTCCGACGT
This sequence comes from Agromyces sp. CCNWLW213, assembly GCF_037199545.1. Taxonomy (NCBI): domain Bacteria; kingdom Bacillati; phylum Actinomycetota; class Actinomycetes; order Micrococcales; family Microbacteriaceae; genus Agromyces; species Agromyces sp. CCNWLW213. The sequence continues at coordinate 379,266 of NZ_JBBBDX010000003.1, forward strand.
GCTCGTGAGCAGGGTGACGGATGCCTCGGCGAACGCCTCCGCGGCGTCCGCGCGGTGCCCGGCGAACTCCACCTCGTCGCCGAGGCCGCGCTCGCCCGCCTCGGCGACCAGGCGATCCAGCTCCGGACCCGTACCGAACACGCGGAGCCGCGCCGGCGCGCCCTGGGCGCGGGCGAGCGCGACCGCCTCGATCGCGTGATGGACGCGCTTGCGCCGCGTGAGGCCGGCGACGACCACGACCGCCGCCGGGTCGCGGGGCGCATCCTGCGGCGCCGACGACCCTCCGGGGGGCGGCGCCGGTGCGGGCGTCGCGTTGGGCACGACGGCGAGGTTGCCGCCGTCAGCGAGCAGCGTCGTGGCATCCGCCCGCTGCCGCTCGGTCAGGAACACGATCGCGTCGAACCGCTCGGGGCGCGCGAGGACGTCGCGGCGCGACGCCCGGAGCGGACCCAGCGGCCGGTCCGCGCCAGCCAGGTGCGCGTTGTGCACCATGTGCAGCGTCACCACCTCGGGCAGCCGGATGCGCGCCATGAACCTCGCCGCGGTCTTGCTGTCGACGATCGCGAACGCGCGCTCGCCCGCAGCCGTCTCGGCGATCCAGTCGGCATAGCACGCCCACGCCGAGTCCCACCGGTGCACCGGGCGCTCGTCGTGGTCGAACCGCGTGATGCGGCGGCGCTCGCCGCGGTCGCGCGGCCGCTCGTCGAGCACGGCGAGCGACCCGTCGGCACGACGGTGCTCGACGCGGAGGCCGCGACCGTCCTCGAGCGTCGCGACGGTGCCCGGGCCGGCATCCGCCGCGTCGCCCCGCAGCTCCTCGTAGAGGTTCCGCAGGCGCAGGCCCGGCACGAGCTCGCCGAGCCGCGTCAACCGGTCGCGCACCGCGCCGTAGTCGGGCCGCGCGTCGAACGTCAGCACGTCGACCCGGGCGCCCGCGAGCTCCACGAACGAGCGGGAGCGACGCAGCATCGCGCCGGTCATGCCGCCCGGCGCGTCCGGGATGCTCCACGTGACCGCGAGCTGCCGTCCGGAGGGCAGCAGCCCCTCGCGCTCGTCCGGCGTCATGCCGCCGGCACCAGCCAGCCGCGCAGCATCCGCGTCACCCACGGCAGGACCCAGTACGTCATGATCGGCGTCAGCACGAGCGTCGTCGCGAGCACGCGCAGCGCGAGCGGCACGTCCTCCCAGCCGGGCACGAACGCCATGAGCAGCGCGAAGGCCAGGTTCACCGGGAAGAACCCGAGCCAGATGCTGACCGCCTGCTTCCAGCGCGGCGGCGCCGCGGGCATCGTCGCGCCCGCCGCGGCATCCGTCACCGAGGGCACCGAACCCGTGGGCGGATCGTCGAACCAGCCCTCGATGCCCGTGCGGCGCCGCGAACGCTCGTCGCGCACGAAACCCCGGCCCATCTCGAGCCACCAGGCCCGCTCGGGCGACTGCTCCCAGGCCGCGAGGGTCGTCTCGTCCGAGAAGCGGTAGAGCATGTGCCACACGGTCGAGTCGTCGCCGGCGCGCACCCAGCCGGAGCCGAGGAAGCCCGGGTACCGGTTCGCCAGGTTCACCCCCGTCTGCACCCACACGGTCGCCTCGGCACTTCGGTCGGGATCCACCTCGCGGCGGATCGACACGGTGATCGGTTCGCTGGCCATGCCTCCATCGAACCCCACGCCCGTTGCGGGCGCGTAACGGACGCCGGCGCGCGCGCTCATTCGGCGCCTCCGCCCGGTGCATGGGCCAGCATGCGCTCCGAGGCGCGGATGTCGGCCTCGCGCTGCTCGCGGTTGATCCTGATGAGGCGCTCGTCGCGCAGCTCGAGCCGGAGGGACTCCTGCGCGGGGATGCCCTGGCGCAACTGCCGGGCGCGCTCGACCTCCGAGTCGAGCACCGCGCCGACGAGCACGGCCATGTTGCCGAGCCACGTCCAGAGCAGGAACGCGATGATGCCCCCGAGGACGCCGTAGACGCGGTCGTAGCTGGCGAAGTTCCACACGTAGAGGCCGAAGAGCACCGTCGTCGCGATCCACACCGCGAGGGCGACGCCCGCCCCGATCGAGATCAACCGGCGGCGGGGCCGGCGCACGTTCGGCGCCGCCCAGTAGAGGACCGCGAGCATGAGCCCGGCGAGCAGCGCGATCACGGGCAGCTTGCCGAGGTCCCAGACGAGCACCCAGTCGTCCTCGATGCCGAGTGCCGCGAAGACCGCCGTCGCGACGGTGCCGCTCACGACGAGGGCGACGGCCACCAGCGAGCCGAGCACCACGAGCACGGCCGCCGCACCGAGCATGGCGGGCCGCGACTTCCAGAAGGGCCGCCCCTCGGGCACGCCGAGGATCCGGTTCATGCCGCGCCCGAACGCGCCCAGGTACCCCGACACCGTCCACAGCGTGACCACCAGGCCCGTCGCGAACGCGAGGCCGGCCCTCGAGGCGTTGAGCAACTGGTCGAGCGGCTCCGTGAGCGCCTTGGCGACATCCTCGCCGCCGAGGTCGCGCACCGCGGCGAGCGCGCCCTCGGCGACCTGCTCGGCGCTGCCGAACACGCCGATCAGGGCTGCGGCCGCGAGCATGGCCGGGCACACGGTGAGCACCACGTAGTACGTGAGTGCCGCGGCCAGGTCCCAGCACTGGTTGATGCGGAACTCGTGCACCGCACGGGTCGCGATCACCTGCCAGTCGGGACGGGTCGGCGTCGTCGTGAGCATGACCCGAGCCTAGGGATGACCGCGGGCCGTCGCAGGGGATTGCCTACCCGAGGTGCGTATGCAGGAATCCGGCCACCCGCTCGCGCAGCGGCGCGTCGAGGATGCCGATCGAGTGCGCGTCGCCCGGCACGACGGCGAGCTCGACGGGGACGGCCGACGCACTGAGCGTCGCCGCGAACCGCTCCGCCTGGCCGACGGGGACGACCTCGTCGGCCGCGTGTCCGATGAGCACGGGCGGGTCGCTGGGGTCGACGTGCGCCGTCGCCGACGCCTCGACCGCCTGCGGGCACGTCCCGTCGTCGTCGGCGGGCTCGCAGCCGAGGAAGTCCGCCACGATGCCCCGCAGCCAGGGGGAGGCGCCGTCGGCCTCGAGCTCGGCGGCGGCGAGCCCCACCGGGCCCGAGAGCTGCGCCACGGCGGCGACGCGGGACCCGGTGTCGGTCGGCCCGTCGCCGAGGGTGCCGAGCAGCGCCGCGAGGTGACCGCCGGCCGAGCCGCCGAACACGCCGATCCGAGCGGGGTCGATGCCGAACCGCTCGACCTGGGCCGGCTCGCGCAGCCAGGCGACCGCGGCCGCGACGTCGTCGATCTGCGCCGGGTAGCGCGCCTCGGGCACGAGCCGGTAGTTGACGGATGCCGCGACGAAGCCCTCGCTCGCGAGCCACAGGCACACGTTCCGCCAGTCGCTGTTCGCCTTGTCGCCGCGCGCCCAGCTCCCGCCGTGGACCGAGACCACCGTCGGCTGCGAACCGCCCACGGCGTCGGCGGGCGGGCGGCAGACGTCGAGCGTGAGCAGCGTGCCGTCGGCGGCGACGCCGTACTGGAGGTCGGCGTCGACCCGCAGGCCGGCGGGCGGCTCGAAGGTGCGGATGCCGATGACCTCCGTGCCGGCGACCTCGCTCGAGGCCTGCTCGGCGGTCGGGTCGAGCTCGCGCACGGGCTGGTGGAAGGCCGAGACGGCCGCGGCGATCGCGAGGGCCGCGGTGACGGCGAGGGCGACCCGGACGGACCGGCGACGCCGGCCTCCGCGACCGCCGGAGAGTCGGGTGGGGGTCACGGGGGCTCCGGGTTCAGGGGTGAGGTGATGCTACCCCAGGTTCAGGCGGATGCCACCGTCCGGATTCCCTTCGCCTGCGCAGTGCCGTGCCCGGGGTCAGCCGACCACGGCGCCGGTCGCGACGTCGATCGGCACCGACGCGTCCTCGTACGTGGAGTCGAGCATGACGAGCGCCCGGACGGGCCGCTCGCCCGAGGCATCCGCCACCGGCATCCGCTCGACCGACACGATCACCGACGTCGGCTCGGCGATGCCCGAGTGCTGCTTCGCGGTCTCGATGAAGTCGGGGATCGCCGCCCAGTCCACCTCGCCGGCGTCGAAGAGCGCCGCCGCAGGGTCGTCGGGCTGGATCAGTTCGGGGCCCTGGTGCTCGGTGCGGTCGTACCGGAACTGGTAGGTGTCGATCGTCAGCGCGCCGGGTGCGCTCGGCGCCGCGGCCAGCGCGTAGGAGTCGTAGAACCCGATCCGGACGAACTGCGTGCCGCCCGTCTCCGCCGCGAGCGCGTCCACGATCTCGCCGTGCCGGTCGCCGAGCACGACGCCCGCCGATGCCGGGTCGCCCGCGGCGAAGGCCTGCACCGAGCGGCCGAGGGAGTCGTACGCGGGCACGAGCGTCACCGCGGCGGCCGCGACCCCGACGGCGACGAGCAGCGCCGTCCGCAGCGGGCGCCGCGGCGCCTTCGCCGCGCCGGAGAGCGTCTGCGGCTCCGCAGCCCACAGCGTCGCCTGCTCCGCCAGCGGCACCGTCCGGTCGGTGCCCGTGCGCAGTCGCTCGGCGTCCCGCACGCGCGCCCAGTCGAGCGGCGGGTTCCACGCGATCTCGACGTTGGCCTTCGCGTCGTCCGGCCGGTGCACCACGATGATCGAGCCCGGCTGCAGCTGGGCGAGCGCCACGATGTCGACGATCTGCCGATGCGTGGTCGTGTAGGCCCGACGATGCCGTGGGACGACCGTGAGGCCCAGTTCGACCTGCGGCTGGCCGTTCACCGTCAGGCCCGTGCGGCCGATCTGCTCGACCCGGGCGAGCGCGAGCTCGCCGACCGGGGCGACCGTGGGACCGGCCTGACGCGGCCGCCCGCCGAACAGGCCCGCGGAGCGGAGCCCGGCGAAGGTGCCGGCCGTGATCGCGACGGTGAGCGCGATGCTCCACAGGATCGAGTAGAGCGGGTCGCCCGTGGCGACGGCGCCGACGACGCCGCCGATGGTCACGCCGAAGGCGACGGCCGAGATGAACGCGAGCATGGGTGAGGTCCTCCGGGATCGATGCGGTGATCCGAGGATGCCGCGTCGGCGCGGACGGCGGATGGGTACGGGTTGCTCACTCCCCTTCCGGGCATGCTCATGCCCGCCGGGGACTCACTCGCCGACGGCGATCGGCAGCTCGTCGGTGCGCGGACCGCTCGAGAACCCGACGAGCGACTTCGACATGCACACGCTGAAGCGTTCGCCGACGTACTGGCCGAACTGCTCGATCCGGAGGTAGCCGTGCTTGGCGTACAGGGCGAGGGCGGGATGGTGCAGCGGACCGGTCTCGAGGAGGATCTCGCGGATGCCCCGCTCCGCGGCATCCGTCTCGATGCGCTCGATCAGGGCGCTGGCCACGCCGAGGCCGCGCGCATCGTCGAGGACGAACATGCGCTTCAGCTCGCCACTGGCCGGGCCCAGGTCGTCGGACTCCACCAGCGCCGCCATGCCCAGCGCGGTGCCGTCGGCCGTGCGCGCGACGTACACCGTCGTGCCGGGCGTCTCGAGCTCCGAGACGTCGAGCAGGAAGTTCGACTCCGGCGGGTACAGGGACTGCGCGTGCGCCGTACTGCCCTCGAGCAGGCGATCGATGCCCGGCTCGCGGGGCGACTCGATGGAGATCGACAGCGGTGTGGTCACGTCGAGAGCGTACGCGACTCGCGTTACCGGGTCGTTACGTTTCCGGATCGGCGGATGCGGCGCCCTGCCGATTCACAGGACCGCCTCCGGTACCCTTGACGAGTCGGTTCTGGGCACCGCGCCGTGCGCGGATGGGTTTGTGAGTCCTGAGGGCCGGTTCCGCGTCGCACCCGTCGCGGAAAGTCACACGTATGTGAACGGCCCCGGTCGACGACTGCCCGGGTTCTCAGTCAGGCTGCGCGAGCAACGCGCGCCTGCCTGCCATGTACACGAGTACAACCCAGGAAGCACCCATGCCGAAGAACAAGAAGCCCGCAGGCGGACGCCCCGCGAAGAACTTCGACCCCTCGTACGCGAAGGGCGGCCGCTCCGGCGGATCGGCCTCTCACAAGCCCGGCTCTCGCAGCCCCGGCCACCGCGGCTACCGCGCCGACGAGGCCGTGGCGCCCCGCAAGGCGCGCTGGAGCCGCGAGGAGCGCGTCGAGTCCGGCCGCACGCCGCATCGCGCCGAGCGGCCCGGTCGGGCCGACCGCGACGACCGCGCGCCCCGCCGGTTCGACCGCGACGAGCGTGCAGGCGTCGGTCGAGGAGCACCGCGGAGCGGCGGGTCTCGAGATCGTGACGACCGCGCCCCGCGTCGGTTCGACCGCGATGACCGTGCGCCGCGCCGGGACGACCGTGACGAGCGTGCGCCGCGCCGGTTCGACCGTGATGACCGTGCGCCGCGCCGGGACGACCGCGGCGACCGCGCCCCGCGCCGGGACGACCGGCCCTCTCGCTCGCACGATCGCGTCGACCGCGCTCCGCGCCGGTTCGACCGCGACGACCGCCCGGTCCGTTCGCACGACCGGGGCGACCGGGCTCCGCGCCGCGACGACCGGGACGACCGCGCTCCCCGCCGCGACGACCGGGCTCCCCGCCGCGACCGCGAGTTCGACCGTCCCGGCTTCCGCGACTCCGAGCGTCGTCCGTCCTCCTTCTACCCGGCCGGCGACCGCGCGGAGCGCTTCGCTCCGGCCGACGACGTCGTGCTCGAGCGGCTCGAGGCCGAGGCGATCCAGGCCGAGGAGGTCGACGGCATCGGCTTCGCCGACCTCGGCCTCGGGGGCAACATCGTCCGTGCGCTGAAGGAGCTCGGCGCCGAGTCGCCGTTCCCGATCCAGGCCGCGACCATCCCGGTCGTGCTCGAGGGTCGCGACGTGCTCGGCCGCGGCCGCACCGGCTCGGGCAAGACCATCGCGTTCGGCGCCCCGACGGTCGAGCGGCTGATGACCCTGTGGAGCGAGAACGGCGGCCGGGCGGGCGGCAAGCGCCAGTTCGGCCGCAAGCCCCGCGCGCTGATCCTCGCGCCGACCCGCGAGCTCGCGCTGCAGATCGACCGCACCGTCCAGCCCATCGCGCAGAGCGTGGGCCTGTTCACCACGCAGATCTACGGCGGCGTGCCGCAGGGCCGCCAGGTCGGCGCGCTCCAGCGCGGCGTCGACATCGTGATCGGCACCCCGGGCCGCGTCGAGGACCTCATCGAGCAGGGCCGCCTCGATCTCAGCGAGGTCGCCATCACGATCCTCGACGAGGCCGACCACATGTGCGACCTCGGCTTCCTCGAGCCCGTGCAGCGGATCCTGCGCCGCACCGGCGAGGGCAGCCAGAAGCTCCTGTTCTCGGCGACGCTCGACTCCGGCGTGGCGACCCTCGTCGACGAGTTCCTCGTCGACCCGGCCGTGCACGAGGTCGCGGGCGAGGACCAGTCCTCGGGCACGATCGAGCACCGCGTGTTCGTCATCGACAACCGCGACAAGCGCGACATCGTGGCGCAGCTGGCCGACCGCGAGGGCAAGACCCTCGTGTTCTCGCGCACGCGCGCCTTCGCCGAGGACCTCACCGACCACCTCGCCGACGCCGGCATCCTCGCGGTCGCGCTGCACGGCGACCTGAACCAGTCGCGCCGCACGCGCAACCTGCAGCAGCTCACCAGCGGCCGGGTCGACGTGCTCGTGGCGACGGATGTCGCCGCGCGTGGCATCCACGTCGACGACATCGACCTGGTGATCCAGGCCGACGCGCCCGACGAGTACAAGACGTACCTGCACCGCTCCGGCCGCACGGGTCGCGCCGGTCGCGAGGGCCGCGTCGTCACCCTCGTGCCGCGCAACCGCCAGCGTCGCCTGTCGGAGCTGCTGGACCGCGCCGAGATCGAGGTCGACTTCGAGGATGTGCGCCTCGGCGACGAACTGCTCAGCGCGCTCTGACGCGCTGCCGCCGCAGACGCGAGGGCCTCGACCGCACGGTCGGGGCCTTCGTCGTCCGCGGCCTTCGGGCGCCGTGGGACCAAAGGCGCATCTGCGCCCCGCCCGCGGCCGTAGCCTCGCGGCGGATCATCCGCTCCGGTGCATGCCGGGCCGAGCGAGGAACGAAGTGGGGACGGGACGACATGGCCGATGCGCAGCCTCCGATCGACGAGCCGACGCCGGCGTCCGCCAAGGACGCGCCGACGCCACCGATCACCCGAGGGTGGCTGATCGGCTTCGGCATCGCCATCGTGGTGCTGTCGTTCGTCGCCGCGTTCCTCGGCGGTTGGCTGGCACGCTCGGCCTCGACGGAGGCGGCGCCGACGCCCGAGCCGACGCCGACCGCGGAGTCCGTCGACTACGAGGAAGCGCTCGCCGACATCCTCCCCGCGGGCTCGGCGGTGCGGGCCGGCACGGGCGCGCCCGAGGCCGGGAAGGGGGACGAGGGCGACGTCTACATCGACATCTCGAGCGCCGACGTGTGGCTCTTCCAGGACGACTGGGTGCTCGTGGGGAACATCCGGACCTCGGCCGCCGAGAACCTCACCGGCGAGCAGGGGCCGCAGGGCGAGCCTGGCGCTGCCGGCGAGCAGGGTGAGCAGGGTGAGCAGGGTGAGGCCGGCGCCGCCGGCACGCAGGTGACGCTCGGCCTCGGCGCACCGGAGGCGGAGCGGTGCACGACCGACGGCGACCTCTACATCGACACCGAGACGGTCGAGTTCTACGAGTGCGCCGCGGGCGAGTGGACGCTGTTCGGTCCGGCCGGCGGGCCGGCGCCCTCCGAATCGCCGACCCCGGAGCCGACCGAGGGCGACGAAGGGTGACGGGTCGGCGACGGTTGGCGCGGACCGCCGTCGGCTGAGGCCGTCGACGACGATCCCCGACCGGACCGACGGCGGTGCGGCGCGGGTCGATGGAGGCTCGCATCGGCGCTCGACTGGCGGATGCGGCATCCGTTCGGCATACTTACTGACTGAACGGTCGGTTGTGAAAGCGCAACCGAGAGCGGATGCCGCGCTCGCCGCTGGGCCGGCGACGGGACATCCCCGACAACGTGGTCAGGAGAGAGCATGGCGGACGCGTACCTCGTCGGCGGAGTGCGGACCCCGGTGGGTCGCTACGGAGGCGTCCTCGCGAGCGTGCGGCCCGACGACCTCGCGAGCCTCGTGGTCGGCGAGGCCGTTCGCCGGGCCGGGCTCGATCAGGCCGCCGTCGAGGCGGGTGCGATCGACGAGATCATCCTCGGCGCCGCCAACCAGGCCGGTGAGGACAACCGCAACGTCGCCCGCATGTCGGTGCTGCTCGCGGGGCTCCCCGACTCGGTGCCGGGCATCACCGTCAACCGGCTCTGCGCGTCGGGCATGTCGGCGATCACCATGGCCGCCCAGGCGATCCGCGCGGGCGACGCCGACCTCATCGTCGCCGGCGGCGTCGAGTCGATGACCCGCGCGCCCTGGGTCCAGGCGAAGCCCGCCAAGCCCTGGGCGAAGCCCGGCGAGGCGTACGACACGTCGATCGGGTGGCGCTTCCCGAACCCCACGCTGCTCGCGCGCGACAAGGCCACCTACTCGATGCCCGAGACGGCCGAGGAGGTCGCCCGGGTCGACGGCATCACGCGCGAGGACGCCGACGCCTTCGCGCTGCGGAGCCAGCAGCGCGCCGCGGCCGCGATCGACGCCGGCCGGTTCGACGCCGAGATCGTCGGCGTCCCGACCGCGAAGGGCGAGGTGCTCGTCGACGAGGGCCCGCGTCGCGACACGTCGCTCGAGGCGCTCGCCGGCCTGCGGCCGGTCGTGAAGGGCGGCACGGTCGTGACCGCGGGCAACTCGAGCTCGCTCAACGACGGCGCCTCGGCGATCGTCGTCGCGAGCGAGGCCGCGGTCGAGAAGTACGGGCTGACCCCGCGAGCCCGGGTCGTCGTCGGCGCATCCGCCGGCCTCGCGCCCGAGATCATGGGCCTCGGCCCGGTGCCCGCCACCGAGAAGGCACTCGCCCGCGCCGGCCTGTCGGTCGGCGACCTCGGCTCCATCGAGCTCAACGAGGCGTTCGCGACGCAGTCCCTCGCGAGCATGCGCCGGCTCGGCCTCGACCCAGAGATCGTCAACGTCGACGGCGGGGCGATCGCACTGGGTCATCCGCTCGGCTCGTCGGGCGCCCGGCTCGTCGTGACGCTGCTCGGCCGCATGGAGCGCGAGGGCTCGCGCTACGGCCTCGCCACCATGTGCGTGGGCGTGGGCCAGGGCTCGGCGCTCATCGTCGAGGGGGTGCGATGAACGCCCCGGATGTCGCGGTGTCGCCGGAGGTCGCGCCGCCACTGCTCGTCGAACGCGCCGACGACCGCGTCGTCGCGACCCTCGACCGGCCCGACAAGCGCAACGCGATCGACCAGGCCACGATCGACGCGTTGCACGCGCTCTGCGCGGAACTCGAGGCCGACCCGCGCATCCTGATCCTCACGGGCGCCGGCGGGGTGTTCGCGTCGGGCGCCGACATCGCCCAGCTGCGCGAGCGACGGGCCGCCGACGCGCTCGCGGGCATCAACGCCAACGCGTTCGTGCGCGTCAACGAACTGCCCATGCCCGTCATCGCCGCGATCGAGGGCTGGGCGCTGGGCGGAGGCGCCGAGCTCGCGTACGCCGCCGACATCCGCATCGCCACGCCCGACGCGCGGTTCGGCAACCCCGAGACGGGGCTCGGCATCATCCCCGCCGCGGGTGCGACCTGGCGCCTCAAGGAGATCGTGGGCGAGGCGCGAGCGGCCGAGCTGCTGCTCACCGGGCGCATCGTGGACGCCGCCGAGGCGCTGTCGATCGGGCTCGTGACCGCCGTCCACCCGGCCGCCGACCTGCTCGCCGAGGCGCACGCGATCGCGGACCGCATCGCGAAGAACGACCGCGACGCGACCATCGCGACCAAGCGCGTGCTGCGGGCGCCGCGCGCCGACCATCCGCGCGTCGACCTCGAGGCGCAGGCCGAGCTCTTCGAGAGCCCCGAGAAGCACCGGCGCATGACCGAGTTCCTGGAGAGGCGGAAGAAGTGAGCGGGTCCCGATACGGCGCTGAAGCGCCGACTCGACCGCCGGGCGGCGCGCCCGAGCGCGTCGGCGTGCTCGGCGGCGGACGCATGGGCGCGGGCATCGCGCACGCGTTCCTGCTGGCCGGCTCGCACGTGACCGTCGTCGAGCGCGACGAGGCGGCGGCCGAGGCGGCGCGCGGGCGCGTGCTCGACTCGGTCGCGGCATCCGTCGCCCGCGGCACCACCGACGAGACCGCCGAGGCGCTCGGAGCCCGCTTGGGAGTTGCGACCGACGTCGACGGGTTCGACGGCGCGGGGCTCGTCGTCGAGGCGGTCCCCGAGGACCTCGACCTCAAGCTCGACGCGCTCACCCGCGTCGAGGCGGTGCTGGCCGCGGATGCCGCGCTCGCGAGCAACACGTCGTCCATCTCGATCGACGAGCTCGCCGGTCGGCTCGACCGGCCCGGCCGGTTCCTCGGCCTGCACTTCTTCAACCCCGTTCCCGCGTCGGCCCTCGTCGAGGTCGTGCGCGGCACCGGCACCGAGGGGGCGCTCGTCGAGGAGGCCCGCGGCTGGGTCCAGGCGATCGGCAAGACGCCGATCATCGTGCACGACGCGCCCGGCTTCGCGTCGAGCCGGCTCGGCGTCGCGCTCGGACTCGAGGCGATCCGCATGCTCGAGGAGGGCGTCGCCTCGGCCGAGGACATCGACGCCGCGATGGCCCTCGGCTACAGGCATCCGGTGGGCCCGCTGAAGCTCACCGACCTCGTCGGACTCGACGTGCGGCTCGGCATCGCCGAGTACCTCGCCGGCGAGCTCGGCGATCGATTCGAACCGCCCGCCCTGCTGCGTCGCATGGTCGCCGAGGGCAAGCTCGGTCGCAAGACCGGCGAGGGCTTCTACCTGTGGGACGCGCAGTGATGCGCGGAGAGAGGACGACCCGATGACCGAGATCCTGCCCAGCTACGTCCGCGACGGATGGTGGACGCCCGGCGACGACGCCGCGGCGTCCGCTGCCGAGGTGCGCGACGCGTCGACCGGCGAGGTCGTCGCGCGCGTCTCGACCGAGGGGCTCGACCTCGGCGCCGTGCTCGAGCACGCCCGTACCGTCGGCCAGAAGAGCCTCGGCGAGCTGACCTTCCACCAGCGCGCGGTGCTGCTCAAGCAGATGGCCCTCGCGCTCACCGAGCGCAAGGCCGAGCTGTACGAGATCTCGGCGCGCACCGGCGCGACCCAGCGCGACTCGTGGGTCGACATCGACGGCGGCATCGGCGTGCTCTTCACGTACTCGTCGAAGGGCCGCCGCGAGCTGCCGAACGCGAAGGTGCTCGTCGACGGCCCGGTCGAGCCGCTGTCGAAGGACGGCTCGTTCATCGGCCGTCACGTCTACACGCGCCTGCCGGGCGTGGCCGTGCAGATCAACGCGTTCAACTTCCCGGTCTGGGGCTCGCTCGAGAAATTCGCCCCGGCGTTCCTCGCGGGCGTGCCGACGGTCGTGAAGCCCGCGACGCCCACCGGCTACCTCACCGAGGCGTACGTCCGCATCCTCGTCGAGTCGGGACTCCTGCCCGCGGGCTCCCTGCAGCTCGTGTCGGGCAGCGTGCCCGACCTGTTCGAGCACCTCCGGCTCGGCGACCTCGTCGCGTTCACCGGGTCGGCGCCGACCGCCGAGCGGCTGCGCGCGCATGACTCGGTGCAGACCGGCGGCGTGCGGTTCTCGAGCGAGACCGACTCGATCAACGCGTCGGTGCTGGGACCCGATGCCACGCCCGAGACGCCGGAGTTCGACGCCTACGTCAAGCAGCTCGTCGTCGAGATGACCTCGAAGGCCGGCCAGAAGTGCACGGCCATCCGGCGCGCGATCGTCCCCGCGGCATCCGTCGACGCGGTCGTGGACGCGGTGCGCTCGCGCCTCGCGGAGCGCGTCGTGGTGGGCGACCCGCGCACCGAGGGGGTGACCATGGGTCCGCTCGCCTCGACCGGCCAGCGCGACGAGGTTCTGCGCCAGGTGCGCAGGCTGCAGGACGCCGGCGGCGAGCTCGTCATCGGCTCCCTCGGCGCGCCCGAGGGCGTCGGCGCCGAGGGCGCGTTCGTCGAGCCCATGCTGCTGAAGTTCGCGGATGCCACCGCGCCGGCGGTGCACGAGATCGAGGCGTTCGGTCCCGTGGCATCCGTCATCGCCTACGACTCGCTCGACGACGCCATCGAGCTCGTCGGGCGCGGCGGAGGCTCCCTCGTCACGAGCGTCGCGACGCACGACCCCGAGGTCGCCGTCGCGCTCGCGACGGGCATCGCGTCGATGAACGGGCGCCTGCTGTTCCTCGACCGCGACGACGCGCGCAGCTCGACCGGCCACGGCTCGCCCGTGCCGCACCTCGTGCACGGCGGCCCGGGCCGCGCGGGCGGCGGCGAGGAGCTCGGCGGCATGCGCGCCGTCGAGCACCACATGCAGCGCACCGCCGTGCAGGGGTCGCCCGCGATGCTCACCGCGCTCACGGGCGTCTGGCACTCGGGCGCCGAGGCGCGACCGTACGAGGCGTCCGGTGAGCGGCATCCGTTCCGCAAGTCGCTCGCCGAGCTGCGGATCGGCGACCAGGTCGCGTCGGCGCCGCGCACGGTGACGATCGAGGACATCGAGACGTTCGCGAACTTCACGGGCGACACGTTCTACGCGCACATGGACGAGGAGGCCGCCGCGGCGAACCCGTTCTTCCCCGGCCGGGTCGCGCACGGGTACCTGCTCGTGTCGTGGGCCGCCGGCCTGTTCGTGGATGCCGCGCCCGGGCCCGTGCTCGCGAACTACGGCCTCGAGAACCTGCGCTTCATCACGCCCGTCTCACCCGGCGACTCGATCCGCGTCGAGCTCACCGCCAAGGAGATCTCGCCGCGTGAGACCGACGAGTACGGCGAGGTGCGCTGGGACGCGGTGCTGAAGAACCAGGACGACGAGATCGTGGCGACGTACGACGTGCTCACGCTCGTGGCGAAGGAGCCGACGCCCGTGCCGCAGCCGGCGTAGGCCGGTCGCGCGGCTCAGCCGCGCAGGGCGAGCACGAACGGCAGCACGTCGGTCGCGCCCGCCTGCCGGAGCGTGCGTGCGGCGACCGTGAGGGTCCAGCGGCTGTCGGCGAGGTCGTCGACGAGCAGCACGCCGCCCGACGGGACGTCGAGCCCCTCGGCGGCGAACCGGTCCCACACGCCCGCGAGCCGGAACGCGCTGTTTCCGCCGGGCCCGCCCGTGGGGCCGCCGTCGACCGGCGCGAGCGCGCCGAGGTAGGGCAACCGGCCGACCTCGGCGAGCCCGCGCGCGAGCGACTCGACGAGCTGGGGTCGCGAGCGCGAGGGCACGGATGCCACGGCGACCGGTCGCTCGGCCCAGCCCCAGTCGGCGAGCACGCGCACGCACGCCGCGAGGACCTGCGGCGGCACCGGGGCGTCGGGCGCGCCCGCGGCGAAGAGCTCGCGGAGCGTGCCGCCCCAACCGAGGTCGGTGAGACGGGCGAGCGAGCGCCCCTCGCCGGCCTGCTCACCGGGCGCGATGCGGCCCTTCACGGGCACGCCGAGGCGTTCGGCGCCCGTGGGCCAGGCCCGGCGCGGCTCGATCGGCACGCCCACGCGGTCGAGGGCGCTCGCCGCGGCATCCGTCGCTCCCTCGGCCAGGCCCGTCGGATACCAGGCGCCGGCGCAGTTGTCGCAGCGGCCGCACGGCGCAGCCGTCACGTCGTCGAGCGAGCGCTGGAGGAACTCCATGCGGCATCCGTCGGTCGTCTCGTACTCGACCATGTGCTGCTGCTCCGCCTCGCGCTCGGCCGCGATGCGCCCGTAGCGGTCGGCGTCGTACGACCACGGCTCGCCCGTGGCGACCCAGCCGCCCTGGACCCGCCGGACGGCGCCGTCGACGTCGAGCACCTTGAGCAGCAGCTCGAGGGGCGTGCGCCGGATATCGACGCGCGCCTCGAGCGCGGGCGTGGACAGCGGGACGTCGGACAGCTCGTCGATGACCCGGCGCGCGCGCTCCTCGTCGGGCATCGACGCCGTGGCGAAGTAGTGCCAGATCGCGCGGTCCTCGGGGCCGGGGAGCAGCAGCACGTCGGCGCTCTCGCTCGCGCGCCCGGCTCGGCCCACCTGCTGGTAGTAGGCGACCGGCGACGAGGGCGCGCCGAGGTGGATGACGAAGCCGAGGTCGGGCTTGTCGAACCCCATGCCGAGCGCGCTCGTCGCGACGAGCGCCTTGACCTCGTTCCGCTTCAGCAGGGCCTCGGATCGCTCGCGCTCGTCGGGGTCGGTCTGGCCCGTGTATGCCCGCACGTCGTGCCCGCGCTCCCGCAGCAGGCGCGCCGTGTCGTTCGCCGCCGACACGGTGAGCGCGTAGATGATGCCCGAGCCGGGAAGGTCGTCGAGGTGGCTGAGGAGCCACGCGAGCCGGGTCGGCGCATCGGGCAGCCGGAGCACGCCGAGGCGCAGCGACGTGCGGGCGAGCGGACCGCGGATGGTGAGCACGTCGTCGCCGTGGCCGAGCTGCTCGGCGACATCCGCCACCACCCGGCTGTTGGCCGTCGCCGTCGTCGCGAGCACCGGCACGCCGGCGGGGATCTCGGCGATGAGGTCGCGGAGCCGCCGGTAGTCGGGCCGGAAGTCGTGCCCCCAGTCGCTGATGCAGTGCGCCTCGTCGACCACGAGCATGCCGATGCGGCGCACGAGCGCCGGGAGCTGCTGCTCGCGGAACGCCGGGTTGTTCAGGCGCTCGGGCGAGACGAGCAGCACGTCGACCGCGTCGTCGGCCAGGCGCTGCTGCACGTCGGCCCACTCGTGCGGGTTCGTCGAGTTGATCGCCACGGCGCGCACGCCCGCCCGTTCGGCGGCGGCGATCTGGTCGCGCATGAGCGCGAGCAGCGGTGAGACGAGCACCGTCGGACCCCCGCCCCGGCGCCGCAGCAGCAGGGTCGCGACGAAGTACACCGCCGACTTGCCCCACCCGGTGCGCTGCACGACCAGGGCGCGGCGCCGCCCGTCGACCAGCGCCTCGATCGCCTCGTACTGGCCGTCGTGGAAGCCGGCGTCGGCGCGGCCCACGAGCTCGCGCAGGGCCGCGAGCGCCTCGGCGCGGGTGTCGGCCGGGGCCGGGGTCGGGGTCGGGGTCATGGGTCCACTCTGGTCGATGCCCCCGACAGTCGCCCGACCTCGACGAAGGCGGGCCTCGGGTGCATTCGCGCGAAGCGCAACCCCCCCGGGGCCGCTGCGGAGCCTCGGGTAACATCGTGCGCATGCGCTGCCGGATCCTCGGCGCGGACCCGGGGGCACGGAACGGCGGCGTTCGAGGAGGCACGATCGTGGCTCACAGGATCACCTACGCCGGTGGCGCGTTCATCGTGGCGGACATCGTGGCGGAGGCACTCATGGACTACGCCCTCACGCTCGCGAAGCGCGCGAGCGTCGACGTCGTGCACGTCCGCACGCGGCGCCTGGACGGCTCGGCGGGTCGCATGCGCCTGCTCATCGGCGACGGCATCCCCCTCGCGGCCGAGGCGCGGTGGGACGAGCCGGCGCCGGCCGAGAGCCACCCCGACGACGAGGCGGCGGCGGCACTCATCCGGCACCGCGAGGCGTCCTTCGGGCGCAGCCCCTTCATCCGGCTCGACGGCGATCTCGACGACGGCGACGCGAACTCCCACCTGATGAGCGCCTACGACGAGTTCTGAGCAACCTGTCGCGGCGGCCGTCGGCGACGCGCGTCAGTCGGCGAAGGACTCGATCACCGAGGCGAACCGCGCGGCGACGAACGCGTAGCCGGCGTCGTTGAGGTGCAGCCCGTCGCCCGCGTCGAACCGCACCGAGTTGCGCTCGTTGATCCAGCGGGAGGGCAGCTCGGGGTCGATGAACGTCGCACCGGCCTCCTCGGCGCCCTCGCGGATCGCGTCGAGGCGGACGCTGCGCTGCACGCCGAGTGCGAGCGGCTCGAGCGGCCCGAACACGATGATCGCGGCATCCGGCCACCGCTCGCGCACGGCCTCGACGGCGCGCACGGTCGCGACCACCTCTTCGCGATGGGGTGCGAGGAAGTCGTTGAGCCCGCCCTGGAGCACGACGACGTCGTAGTCGGCCCCGGATGCCGCGTGCGCCTCGATGCGGTTCGCGAAGGCGAGCCCGGTGCGGCCGTCCGACGCGTTGCCCTTGGTGAAGCCGGTGCCCCCGACCGCGTCGATCGTGGCGCGCCAGTCGAGCGCGTCGGATGCGGTGCGGGCCCAGCCCGCGTCGGGCTTGGACGCGCCGACGCCCTCGGAGAACGAGTCGCCGATGATGAGCGCCGACGGCCGGTCGGGCAGCGTCGCGAGCGGATCGACGGGCGCCTGCTCCTCGGCCGGGAGCTCGGACGAGGCCAGAGGGTCGGCCACGACCGCGACGCCGACACCCGCGCCGAGCACCGCCCCGACCACGAGGGTCGCCGCGACCCGGGTGATCGCGAGCGCGCGCGATCGGCGGGGCGGGGAGTCGTCGGGCACGGATCGATGTTAGGGCACTCGCCGGGGCGTCAGCCGCCGGTCGCCGCCGCCCGGTCGACGGCGGGGACGCGCAGCCCGTCGAGCGCGACCGCGATGACGTCGTCGGCGAGCCGCGCCGCGTCCTCGCGGCCGCCGGGCCGGTACCACTCGACGATCGAGTTGATCATGCCGAACAGGAGCCGCTCGACGACGCGCCCGTCGATGTCGGTGCGGAGCGTGCCCTCGGCCTGCGCGGTCTCGACGAGCGCCATCACGCGGCGGTCGAAGGCGCGCCGGCGGGCGAGGGCCGTGCGCTCGATCTCGGTGTTGCCGCGCACGCGCAGCAGCAGCGTGACGTAGGGCAGCTGGTGCACGAGCACGTGCACGGCTCCGCGCAGCACGTGGTCGAGCCGGTCGGCGGCGGAGCCGTCGGACGCGCCGGACTCGTCGAGCACGCCCTCGAGCGAGCCGAGCGCCTGGTCGAGCGCGCGCTCCAGGATCTCGTCCTTCGAGGCGAAGTGGTGGTAGATCGCGGACTTCGAGAGTCCGAGCCGGTCGGCGAGCACGCCCATCGACGTCGCGTCGTAGCCGTACTCGTTGAACGCGGCCACCGCGACCTCGAGGATGCCCTGCTGGTCGTACCCCGGCCGCCCGCGCCGTGCCCCGTTCTCCGTCATCCGCACCAGTCTCGCATCACCGCGGTTCGCGCAGGTCGTAGACCCGCTTGTACTTGCCCTCGCTGCGCGGCAGTGCGCCCGGCTCCTCGAGCTGCACGCGCACCGACGAGCCGATGAACTCCTTGATCTTGCCGGCGAGCACGACGGTCGCGGCCTGGCAGGCGTCGACCGGCAGGTCGGGGTGCCGCTCGATGCGCACGGTCATGTCGTCCATGTGCCCGGTGCGAGTGAGCTCGAGGATGAAGTGCGGCGTGAGGTGCTCGATCTCGAGCACGAGCTCCTCGATCTGCGTGGGGAACAGGTTGACCCCGCGCAGGATGATCATGTCGTCGTTGCGACCGGTGATCTTCTCGATGCGCCGCATGCCGGGGCGAGCGGTGCCGGGCAGCAGCCGGGTGAGGTCGCGCGTGCGGTAGCGGATGACGGGGAACGCCTCCTTGGTCAGCGACGTGAACACGAGTTCGCCCATCTCGCCGTCGGGCAGGGGGTCGCCGCTCTCGCCGTCGATGATCTCGGGCAGGAAGTGGTCCTCCCAGACGTGGGGGCCGTCCTTCGTCTCGATGCACTCGTTGGCCACGCCGGGACCCATGACCTCGCTCAGGCCGAAGATGTCGACCGCGTCGAGGCCCATGCGCTCCTCGATCCGCCGGCGCATCTCGTTCGTCCACGGCTCGGCGCCGAGGATCGCGGTCTTCAGCGTCGTCGATCGCGGGTCGATTCCGGCCTCCTCCATCGCGTCGGCGATCGTGAGCAGGTAGCTCGGCGTGCACATGATCGCGTCGGGCTCGAAGTCGCGGATGAGCTGCACCTGGCGCGCGGTCTGGCCGCCCGACATGGGGATGACGGTCGCGCCGAGCTTCTCGATGCCGGCGTGCGCGCCGAGGCCGCCCGTGAACAGGCCGTACCCGTAGGCGTTGTGCACCTTCATTCCGGGCCGTACCCCGCTCGCGCGCAGGCACCGCGCGACGAGGGTCGCCCAGCGGTCGAGGTCGTCGTGCGTGTAGGCGACGACCGTCGGGCGGCCCGTGGTGCCCGAGGAGGCGTGGATGCGGGCGACCCGGTCCATGGGCACGGCGAACATGCCGAACGGGTAGGTCTCGCGCAGGTCGGCCTTCGTCGTGAACGGCAGCTTCGCGACATCCGCGAGCGAACGGATGTCGCCGGGGTGCACGCCGTGCGCGTCGAACTTGGCGCGGTAGAGCGGCACGTTCTCGTACGCATGGTGCACGGTCCACTGCAGCCGCTCGAGCTGGAGCGCCTCGATCTCGGCGCGCGACATGCGCTCCTCGGGGTCGAGCTCGTCGAGCGCGGCGGGCACGAGGCCCGAGACGGTCGGGCGGGGCTCGGCGGGCGTCTGCGGAAGGGTCGTCGTCGACACGGTGGCTCCCGGTGGTCAGATGGTTCGGTTGGTGGTGATGGATCGGCCGCGGAACTCGGCGACGGCGTCGCCCTGCTCGTCGACGACCGTCACGTCGTAGAGGCCCGTGCGGCCGCTGCGGGCGCGGCGCACGGCGGTCGCGGTGAGCGTCTGCCCGGCGACCGTGGACTTCAGGAAGGTGATGTCGGCGCCCGCTGCGACGGTGACCTGGTGGTCCTCGTTGCAGGCGATCGCGAAGGCCGTGTCGGCCAGGGTGAAGACGAGCCCGCCGTGGGTGATGGCGAACCCGTTGGTCATGTCCTCGCGCACGCGCATCGAGACCACGGCGTGGCCGGGGTCGTCGCGTTCGACGACCATGCCGAGCGAGGCCGAGGCGAGGTCGCGCTGCATCATGGCGCGGTTCAGGCGGTCGGATGCCGCGGCATCCGCCTGCTCGTCAGCCGGCTGGGCCGCGTCGTGGCGTTCGGTCGCGACATCCGTCATGCGCTGCTCCTCGTCGAGTGCGTGGGGGATCGCCGTCGGCCATGTTGCCGAGGCGCTGGATACGAGCTTATACTAACTGAACGATCGGTTGGTAATGTCGGATGCCACGGCACCCCGCCGCCCCCGGTCCCGAGAGCATAGGAGTCGACGATGACCGCACCCGCCGATCTGAGCGTGGTCGAGGACGAGGCCGCCCAGGCCCGCTTCGACGAGCTCATCGCCCAGGACTCGCGCATCGAGCCGCGCGACTGGATGCCCGACGCGTACCGCAAGACGCTGATCCGGCAGATCAGCCAGCACGCCCACTCCGAGATCATCGGCATGCAGCCCGAGTCGAACTGGATCTCGCGCGCGCCGAGCCTCAAGCGCAAGGCCATCCTCATGGCCAAGGTCCAGGACGAGGCCGGCCACGGGCTGTACCTCTACTCGGCCGCCCAGACGCTCGGCATCGGGCGCGAGGAGATGACGCAGCAGCTCATCGAGGGCAGGGCCAAGTACTCGTCGATCTTCAACTACACGACGCCGACGTGGGCCGACATGGGCGCCATCGGATGGCTCGTCGACGGAGCCGCGATCTGCAACCAGGTGCCGCTGTGCCGCGCCTCGTACGGTCCGTACGGCCGCGCGATGGTGCGCATCTGCAAGGAGGAGTCCTTCCACCAGCGCCAGGGCTTCGAGATCCTCCTCGAACTCATGCAGGGCACGCCCGAGCAGCGCGAGATGGCGCAGGACGCCGTGAACCGCTGGTACTGGCCGTCCCTCATGATGTTCGGGCCGCCCGACGACCAGTCGCCGAACTCGGCGCAGTCCATGGCGTGGAACATCAAGCGCTTCTCGAACGACGAGCTGCGCCAGCGCTTCGTGGGCATGCTCCTGCCGCAGGCCGAGGTGCTCGGCGTCACGCTGCCCGACCCGAACCTGAAGTGGAACGAGGCCGAGCAGCGCTACGACATGAGCGAGATCGACTGGACCGAGTTCCACGAGATCCTCGCCGGACGCGGGCCCGCCAACGCGGAGCGGCTCCGCCGGCGCCGCGAGGCCCACGAGGACGGCGCCTGGGTGCGCGAGGCGGCCGCCGAGTACGCCCGCAAGCAGGCCGAGCAGCACAAGGCGGTGGCGTGATGTCGACCCCCGGTGAGACCGGCACCGAGGCCTGGCCGCTCTGGGAGGTCTTCGTGCGTGCCAACCGCGGCCTGAGCCACGTGCACGTCGGATCGCTGCACGCGCCCGATGCCGACATGGCGGTCCGCAACGCGCGCGACCTCTACACGCGCCGCAACGAGGGCGTCTCCATCTGGGTCGTGCCCGCCGACGCGGTCACGACGAGCGACCCCGACGCGAAGGGTGCGTTCTTCGAGAGCCCCGCCGGCAAGAACTACCGCCACGCGGTGTACTACACGAAGTCCGAAGGGGTGAAGCACCTGTGAGCGCCGAGGAACGTGCGGGGGTCGAGGAGCCGACGGAGTCGGCATCGCGGAACCCGGGGTCTCGAGACGCGGCGGAGGCGCCCCTCGACCCGCACGGCGACGTCACCGTCGACCGCGTCGCGCTCGGCGAGGAGCTCGCGGGCGCCGAGGCCGCGAGCGGCCACGCGGCATCCGCCGACGTCGCCGAGGTCGCCCTGCGGTACGGCGACGACGCGCTCGTGCTCGCCCAGCGCCTGGGCGACTGGATCACGCGCGCGCCCGAGCTCGAGGAGGACGTGGCGCTCGCGAACATCGCGCTCGACCTGCTCGGCCACGCGCGCTCGCTGCTGCACTACGCGGGCACGCACGACGGCCGCAGCGAGGACGAACTCGCGTACTTCCGCGACGAGCCCGACTTCCGCAACGCGTGGCTGTTCGAGCAGCCCAACGGCGACTTCGCGCACACCATCGCGCGCCAGCTGTTCGCCGCGACGTACCTCGTCGAGCTCTACCGGCACCTCGAGCAGTCGACGGACGCCACGCTCGCCGCGATCGCGGCCAAGGCCTCGAAGGAGGTCGACTACCACCGCGACCACGCCGTGCAGTGGACCCTCCGGCTCGCGCGCGGCACCGACGAGTCGCGTCGCCGCATGATCCGCGCGGTGGAGCAGACCTGGCCGTACGTCGACGAGCTGTTCCGCGACGACGCGCTCGCCGAGCGGCTCGCCGCCGCGGGCGTCGTCCCGCTGCCGTCATCCCTGCGCCCGGCGTTCGACGCGGTGATCGACCAGGTGTTCGCCGAGGCCGGGCTCGCACGCCCCGAGGGCCGGCTCGCGTTCGTCGTCAGCGGCCGGGGCCGCGACGGTGGCCACACCGAGCACCTCGGACCGATGCTCGCCGAGATGCAGGTGCTCGCCCGCTCGCACCCGGGAGCGTCGTGGTGACCCGCGAGGTGCGGGTCGAGGAGGCGCGCAGCGTGCAGGTCGAGGAGGCGCGCAGCGCCGTCTCGAGACCCACCGAGGGCATCGCCCGCCCCGTGCCGTCCGACCCGGCCGCACGCGCCGCATGGGACGTCGCCGCGACGGTGACCGACCCCGAGATCCCCGTCCTGACCATCGAGGACCTGGGCGTGCTGCGCTCGGTCGCCGTCGACGACGACGGCGTGCACGTCGAGCTCACGCCGACCTACAGCGGCTGCCCCGCGCTGGACGCCATGCGCGACGACGTGGTGCTCGCGCTGACCCACGCCGGGTACGACCACGTCGACGTGAAGATGGTGCTCTCGCCGGCCTGGACCACCGACTGGATGAGCGAGTCCGGCAAGCAGAAGCTCCGGACGTACGGCATCCAGGCGCCCTCGGGCCACGCGCCCGTCCGGGAGGGCGGACCCATCCGCCTCCAGATGGCGGTCAAGTGCCCGCGCTGCGACTCCCTGAACACCCGCGAACTCGCCCGCTTCGGCTCGACGTCGTGCAAGGCGCTCTACGAGTGCCGCGACTGCCTCGAGCCCTTCGACTACTTCAAGGTGCTCTGATGGCCGCGATCAACCTGGGCTCGACCACTGCGGGTCGAGGAGCGGCGGAGCCGCGTCTCGAGACCCCCTCGACGCTGGACACGGATGCCGCGATCGCGGACGCGTTCCTCGCGAGCGCGGTCGGCGGCGACACGGCCCCGGCGCGACGACGCGCCCGCTTCCACCGGCTCGAGGTCGCCGAGGTGCGGCCCCTGACGGATGACGCGGTCGAGGTGACGTTCGCCGTGCCCGAGGAGCTCGCCGACGACTACACCTACCTGCCGGGCCAGTACGTCGCGCTCCGCCGCGAGTTCGACGGCCACGAGCTGCGCCGGTCGTACTCCATCTGCCGGCCGCCCGTGCGCGGCAGCGTCTCGGTCGCCATCAAGCGCGACCTCGGCGGGCGCTTCTCGACGTGGGCGAACACCGAGCTCGCCGCGGGCGACCGCATCGACGTCATGAGCCCGCAGGGCACCTTCACGTCCGGCCTCGCCTCGCTCGACGGCAAGCACGTCGTCGGCATCGCCGCGGGATCGGGCATCACGCCGCTCATGGCGCTCGCCCACACGGTGCTCGCGCGCTCCGACGACTCGCGGTTCACCCTGGTGTACACGAACCGGTCCACGCGCGACGTGATGTTCCTCGAGGAGCTCGCGGAGCTGAAGGACCGCTATCCGTCGCGCCTCGCGCTGCACCACGTGCTCTCGCGAGAGCAGCGCACCGCTCCGCTGCTCTCGGGCCGCATCGACGCCGAGAAGCTCGAGCGCATGCTCGACGCGCTCATCCCGCCGGCGACCGTCGACGAGTGGTTCCTGTGCGGGCCGTTCGAGCTCGTGCAGCTCGCGCGCGACACGCTCGAGGCCCGCGGCGTGCCCGTCGGCCGCGTGCGGTACGAGCTCTTCACGACCGACGCCGACCGCGCGACCGAGCCTCGGCACGGCCGTCCCGTGGTGGTCGAGCGCGGCGAGAAGACGGTCGCGATCGAGTTCACGCTCGACGGACTGTCGTCCACGGTCGAGAGCCCGGTGAGCGCCAACGAGTCGATCCTCAACGCGGCGCTGCGCGTCCGCGGCGACGTGCCGTTCGCGTGCGCCGGCGGCGTGTGCGGCACCTGCCGCGCGCGCGTCGTCGACGGCAGCGTCAACATGACCGAGAACTACGCGCTCGAGCCCGACGAGCTCGAGCGCGGGTACGTGCTCACCTGCCAGTCGCACCCCACGTCGGACCGCGTCGTGGTGGACTACGACGTGTAGCACGTCGCACCCCGCACCATCCGTCCCGCACCACTTGGGGTCGCACGCGCGGCATCCGTTCGCCGAGTGATACCGGTCGCGCCGAATGATGCCGGTGCAGCGGCATCACCCGGCGCGACCGGTATCACTCGATGAAGTGGCGAAGAGAGGAAGACGATGATCGAGCTCGAGATCCACGACGGCGTGGCCGAGGTGGTGCTGAACGCACCCGCGAAGCTCAACGCGCTGGGGGAGTCGGCGCTGCGCGACCTCGCCGACGCGTACGAGCAGGCCGAGTTCGCCGGAGTGCGGGCGCTCGTGCTCCGCGGCGAGGGCCGGGCGTTCTGCGCCGGCCGCGACATCGCGGGCGTCGATCCCCGGGACGACGACGTGCAGGGCTACCTCGGCGGGCTCGTCGAGCCCCTGCTGAAGCGGATGGCGCGCTTCCCCGCGCCCACGTTCGCGGTGGCCCACGGCGCCTGCCTGGGCGTCGGACTCGGGCTGCTCATCGCGACCGACATCGTGTACGTGGCCGACACCGCCAAGGTCGGCTCGCCGTTCAAGAACCTCGGCGCGACGCTCGACTCCGGCGGCCACGCGCTGTTCTACGAGCGGCTCGGCGCGCACCGCACCATGGACCTCATCGTCACGGGGCGGCTCATGACGGGCGCCGAGGCGGTCGCCGCGGGCCTGTTCTCGCAGGTGTTCCCGGCCGACGAGGTGACGGATGCCACGATGCGGGCCGCCCGCGAGGCGGCATCCGGCCCCACCCGCGCCTTCGTCGAGTCGAAGCGGCTGATCGCCGACCTTCGCGACCACCGGCACGGGCTGTGGGCGTCGATGTCGGACGAGAACCGCGCCCAGGCGGCGCTCTGCGACACCGAGGACTACCGCGAGGGCTTCGCCGCGTTCCAGGAGAAGCGCGCGCCGCACTTCACCGGACGCGGCTGAGCCGTTCGCGCCCCGTTCTGGGGTCAGGCCCGACCCGCCGCCTCGCGTAGCATCGCGAGAGCCATCACCCTACCGTCGCCGCCTGGCCGCCCCGGAGCATCCCTGTGAAAACGATCCTCGCCCTCGTCACCGTCCTCCTGACCGCGGCGGCGACGCTCGCGACTTCTCCGGCGCAGCCCGCGGCGGCGCAGCCGGTCGCCGCCGGCGCCGTCCGCACCGCGGCCGCCGTGCCGCCCGTGAACGACGTGGTCGTCGAGAACCGGCTGCGCGGCGACTCGTCCTGGCGCATCCCGTGGTCGGGGTACTCGCTCGCCACCGACACCGACATGGCGGTGAAGGCGTACGCGACGAAGGTCAGCATCGACAACGGCGAGACCGCCGACTTCCGCGTGCACGTGTCCTCGCCGGGTTCGGTGCGGTACGACGTGTACCGGCTCGGCTGGTACCAGGGCCACGGCGCGCGGCGCGTGACGGGCGGCACCTTCAACGGCGTCTCGCAGCCGGCCTGCACGACGGCGATGCCCAACGGCACGATCTCGTGCGACTGGAAGACGACGCTCGTGGTCCCGACCACCGAGAACTGGACGAGCGGGGTCTACGCCGTGGTCTTCACGCGCGGAACCAAGCAGACGTACGCCTCGATCGTGGTCCGCGACGACGACCGCCAGGGCGCGCTGGTGCACGTCTCGCCGTCGTTCACCTACCAGGCGTACAACAACTTCCCGGCCGACGGGAAGACGGGCAAGAGCGTCTACGCGTTCAACTCCTACGGGGCGACCACCGTCGGCGGATCGACGGCGGCGGTCAAGGTGAGCTTCGACCGCCCCTACGCCGGCGCCGGCGCCTCGCTCATCATGGCCGAGGAGGCGCCGATGATCCGCTACGCGGAGTCGCGCGGACTCGACGTGACCTACGCGACGAACCTCGACCTGCACAACGACCCCGGCCTGCTCGAGGGGCAGGAGGGCCTGGTGTCGGTCGGGCACGACGAGTACTGGACCAGGGAGATGTTCACCGCGGCCGAGACGGCGCGCGACGCCGGGGTCGACCTGGCGTACCTCGGCGGCAACAACATGTACTGGCAGGTGCGCGTCGAGGCTGCGGCGAGCGGTGCGCCCGACCGCGTGGTGGTGAGCTACAAGAGCGCGAGCATCGACCCCGTCAAGGACGACACTCGGACCATCCTGTTCCGCTCCATCCCGCGGCCCGAGCAGCCGGTGATCGGGCAGATGTGGCCGAACGTGGACGGCAAGGGCCTCGTGGGGCCGGCTGCGGCGTGGGTCGTGAAGAGCTCCGCCCACTGGATGTACCGGGGGACCGGGCTGCGCGACGGCGCGAAGATCCCGAGCCTCGTCGGCGTCGAGGCCGACCGTCGCCACCCGGACGTGGCGGGCCCGGTCCTGAAGGGCGGGACGCAGCTCTCCGTGCTCGCGCAGTCCCCCTTCACGGCGCGCAACGGCCTCACCGGCCTGCACGAGTCGACGCTGTACCAGGCGCCGTCCGACGCGTACGTCTTCAGCGCCGGCACCCTGAACTACACGATGGGCCTCATGGGCGAGGGCATCACGCCCCAGCAGAGCGTCCGCACCATGTCCACGAACCTGTTCACGCGCATGAACGCCGGGCGCCTCGATGCCACGACCGAACGGGCCGCCGGGACCGACCGCTACCGCACCGCGGTGGCGCTCTCGCAGCGCGGCTTCCCCGACCCCGGGGTTCCCGTCGTCTACCTCGCCGCCGGCGGCAACTTCCCCGACGCGCTCGCCTCCGTGCCCGCGACCAAGGGCGAGGGGCCGGTGCTCCTCGTGCCGGGCACCACGATCACCCCGGAGGTGCTCGCGGAGCTCGAGCGCCTGCAGCCTGCGAAGCTCGTCGTCGCCGGCAGCAGCGCGGTCGTCTCCGACGCGGTGATGAACCAGGCCTCGCAGGCCGCCGGCGTCACGGCCGTCCGCGACGCCGGATCCGACCGCTACTCCACGGCGGCGGCCCTGTCGCGCCGGGCGTTCCCGACTCCGGGAGTGCCGGTCGCCTACGTCGCGGTCGGCGACAGCTTCCCGGACGCGCTCGCCGCGGGGACGGCGGGCGCGCAGCTCGGCGGCC
Source organism: Agromyces sp. CCNWLW213 (assembly GCF_037199545.1). Classification (NCBI taxonomy): domain Bacteria; kingdom Bacillati; phylum Actinomycetota; class Actinomycetes; order Micrococcales; family Microbacteriaceae; genus Agromyces; species Agromyces sp. CCNWLW213. Next base: position 406,430 of record NZ_JBBBDX010000003.1, read on the forward strand.
CGGTGCTCCTCACCGCGGGCACGTCGCTGCCCGCCGCCACCGCCACCGAGCTCGACCGGCTCAACCCGCAGCGCATCGTCGTGGTGGGCAGCGCGGGCGTGATCACCGAATCCGTCCGGTCGCAGATGTCGGCCCACTCCTCCCAGGTCGTTCGCATCGCCGGCCCCGACCGGTACGAGACCGCGATGGCCGTCGCGCGCGACCTCGTCGAGGCGGGCGGCGCCAACCTCGTCGGCATGGCGACCGGAACGAACTTCCCGGACGCGCTCGCGCTCGGTCCGGTCGTCGCGGCGTCCGGCGGCGTGCTCGTGCTCGTCGGGTCGGCCCTGACGCCGGCGGTCGCCGAGGAGCTCGTGCGCACGGATCCCCGGTCGGTCCTCGTCGCCGGCTCGGCGGCGGTCGTGCCGGACGCGCTCGTGAACCAGGTCGGCGCCCTCTACGACCCCGTGGCCACCGCGGACGCGCCCGTCACCATGAAGGCGATGCCGAACGACCCGTCGGTGCCCGACACCGGTCCGAAGGACGAGTTCGCGCCGCGCGACCAGAAGCGCGAGCTGCCGTGGCTGCAGCGGCCGGACTCCGAGTGGCGGTACGTGCCGAAGCCCGGCTGAGCGCTCGGCCGACCCGCCCGGGGCACCGGGTCGGGCGGGCGTGACGCCCGCCCGGCTCAGCCGTTCGCCCCGCGCTCCGCTTCGTGCTCGTGCTCGTGCGCGTGCTCGTCGATGTCGCGCCCGAGGTCGTCCTCGATGAGCAGGTCGCGTCGCACGTGGTCGCTCCGGTAGGCGGCCCGTCCGAGCATGTGGGCGGTCATCGGCTGCGTGAGCAGCTGGAACGTCATGATGAGCACCGCGGTGGAGACGACGCCCCAGGTCGGCACGCGCAGGACGATCGCCAGGAGCACGACGGCGAGCCCGAGCACCTGCGGCTTCGTCGCGGCGTGCAGGCGCGTGAGCACGTCGGGGAAGCGCAGGATGCCGATCCCCGCCGCCATGGACAGGAACCCGCTCAGCAGGATCAGACCGCCGACGCCGAGCTCGAACGCGCTCACGAGGCGTCCTGCTTCGCGACGAACCGTGCGATGGCGATCGAGCCGACGATGGCGAACATGGCGAGCACGAGCAGCACGACGAGCGTGTCGGTGTGCCGGTTGATCGCCATCTCGGCCGCGAGGCCGCACATGGCGATCGCCACGAGCACGTCGGTCGCGAGCGCGCGGTCGAGGATCGACGGTCCCCGGACGATCCGCACGACGGCCGCGATCGCTCCGACGCCGAACATCACGCCGGCGGCGAGTCCGATCAGGGTCATCGGGGTCACGGCATGCCTCCGTTCCGGTCGTCCAGCCCGGCCGTGTCGTCGTCCGGGTCGCGTTCGCCGCGCGCCTCGGCCGCGGCGTCGTGCCGGGCGAGCGGATGCCGCGCCGCGGTCTGACCCGGCGCGACCTCGCGGGCCACGTCGGGGTGGATCAGGCCCGTCTCGCCGGTCCGCCGTCGTCGGCGCCCGTCGTGCACGGCGCGGGCCTGGGCGCGGGTGCCGATGGCCAGCACGATGCGCTCCTCCGTGGCGAGCACGCGTTCCCGGACCTGCGCGATGTCGTCCTCCGTCCGCGTGCCCAGTGCGTGGAGGTAGAGCAGGCCGCGCTCGCGGTCGATGTCGACCACGACCGTTCCGGGCACGACCGAGATCGCCTCGGCGGTGAGCGTCGTGACGAGGTCGGAACGGGTGAGGAGCTGCACGTCGATGATCGCGTTCATGGGGCGCCAGGTGGGCCAGATGGCCTTCACCGCGACCTGGATCGATGCGACGACCACGTCGAACATCATGCGGAGGCCGAGCAGCAGGCCCCGCCACGCGTTGAAGCGGCCGCTGAGCAGCACCGGCGGCAGGTACAGCGCCCGGGTCACCGCGATCGCGAGGAGGATGCCCGTGGTCACGGTCAGGACGTCGACGTGGTCCCACAGGAAGATCCACAGCGCCACGAGCCCGAGCAGCAGGGGCAGCTGCCGCCAGACCGCCTCCCACCGGGAGTACTCGTCGGGTTCCGGTCGCCGGGGCTCGCCGGCGGCATCCGTCGTCATCGCACCCCCTCGGGGAAGACCAGCGAGACGTACACGCCCGGGTCGCGCAGGTTCTCGGCCGCGCGCCCGGCGAGCTCGTAGAGCGGGCCCGCGAACACCGTGAGCGCGACCGTGAGCACGACCATGGCCGTGGTCGCGGCGACCATGAGGCGCGGGGTGGTGCGCGTGGCGACGAGCGTCGCGCCGGCCGGGGCCTCCTGCATGGAGTCGATCATGGGCGAGCGGTAGCCCTCGACGTCGCCCGTGGGGCGCCAGAACGCGAGGTTCCAGAACCGGGCGAGTGCGTAGAGCGTGATGAGCGACGTGGCCGTGCCCACCGCCACGACGACCCAGATGAGCCAGGCCGGGCCGGGAGCCGAGGACCCGAGGGTCTGCGACGCCGTCGTGCCGTCCGCCGCCTCGGCGCCCGCGACGAAGAGGCCGACCTTGCCGAGGAAGCCGGAGAACGGCGGGATGCCGCCGAGGTTCACCGCGGGCACGAAGAACAGCACCGCCAGGAGCGCCGAGGCGTTCCGGAGCCCGCCGAGCCGCGTGATCGACGTGGCCCCGCCGAACCGCTCGATGAGGCCCGTGGTGAGGAACAGCGTGGTCTGCACCGTGATGTGGTGCACGACGTAGTAGATGGTGGCCGCGAGGCCCGCGACGCTCGCGAGTCCGATGCCGAGGATCATGTACCCGATGTGGCTCACGAGCGTGAAGGAGAGCAGCCGCTTGATGTCGGCCTGGGTGAGCGCGCCGAGGATGCCGACGGCCATCGTGAGCCCTCCGACGACTAGGAACAGCGTGCTGAGGTCGCTCTCGGGGAAGATCACCGTCTCGGTGCGGATGATGGCGTAGACGCCGACCTTCGTGAGCAGGCCGGCGAACACGGCGGTGACCGGTGCGGGCGCCGTCGGGTACGAGTCCGGCAGCCAGAACGACAACGGGAAGACGGCGGCCTTGATGCCGAACGCGATGAGCAGCAGCAGGTGCAGCATGAGCTGCACGTCCTGGGGGAGCTCGGCGATGCGGACGGAGAGGTGGGCGATGGTCGCGGTGCCCGTGGCGCCGTAGATCAGGGCGATCGCGCTCAGGAAGAACAGCGACGACATGAGGCTGACGATGATGTACGTGATGCCCGCCCGGATCCGCTCGCCCGTGCCGCCGAGCGTGAGCAGCACGTAGCTCGCCGCGAGCAGGATCTCGAACCCGACGTAGAGGTTGAACAGGTCGCCCGCGATGAAGGCGTTGAACACGCCGGCCGACAGGATGAGGTAGGTCGGGTGGAAGATCGACACCGGCGTCTCGCGGTGCTGGTCGGCGATGCCCTGCCCGACGGCGTACACGAGCACGCCGAGCAGCATGAGGGCCGAGATGATGATCATGATCGCGCTCAGCCGGTCGACCACCAGCACGATGCCGTACGGGGCCGGCCAACCCCCGACCTCGACCGCGATCCCCGAGCCCGAGGCGTCGACCTCGGCGAGCAGCGCTGCCGCGATGACGGCGACGCTCGCGAGCACGCCCGTGCTCACGGCCATCTGCGCGCGCAGGTGGCGCCCCAGGATGAGCGCGGATGCCGCGCCCAGCATCGGCAGCAGCACCATCAGGGGGACGAGGGCGTCGGTCACGACCGCACCTCCTCGTCGCTCGCGTCGAGCACGTCCTGCACGGCTCGGTCGTCCTCGGCGGTGCTGCGGATGAGGTCCGCCGTCTCCTCGGCGTCCTCCTCGACATCCTCTTCGTCGCCGATGATGTCGCCCTCGGCGCCGAGCTGCGCGAGCCACCAGGTGCGGTAGACGAGCGCGAGCATGAAGGCGGTGAGCCCGAGGTTGATGACGATGGCGGTGAGCACGAACGCCTGCGGGAGGGGATCCGAGATCTCGGCCGCGTCGACGCCGTCGGCGAGGATCGGCGCGAGGCCGGGCGCCCCGGCCATCGAGAACATGAACAGGTTCACGCCGTTGCCGACGAGCAGGAAGCCGATGAGCACGCGCGTCAGGCTCCGCTCGAGCATGACCGTGACGCCGGCGCCGAACAGCACCGAGGCGACGATCACGAGCACCAGGGTCGGGGTCATGCCTCGGCCCTCCCGGGTCCGGTCGCGCCCGCCGGGTCGGCGGGCAGGTCGGGCTCGCGCACCGGCCGGGCGGGGTCGGCCGGCTCCGCCGGGTCGGCGGGCACCGCGTCCTCCCCGGCCTCGTCGATCTGGCGGTCGATCTCGGCGCCGAGCGTGCGCAGGATGTCGAGCACGAGCCCGACGACGATGAGGTACACGCCGATGTCGAACAGCGTCGACGTGCCGACGGAGACGACGCCGAGCACGGGGACCTCGGTCTCGAACCAGGCCGATTCGAACACCGTCGCGCCGAAGAGCAGCGGGAACGCCGCGGTTCCGGCGGCGAGCACGAGCCCGGCGCCGAGGAGCCGCCCGGCGTCGACGGGGAGCGCCTCGCCGAGTTCGTACCGGCCGCCCGCGAGGTACCGCGCCACGAGCGCGAGTCCCGCGACGAGCCCGCCCGCGAAGCCGCCGCCCGGCGCGTTGTGGCCGACGAAGAGCAGGTAGACCGACACGACGATCGCCGGGTGGAAGAGCAGCCGGACGAGCACCTCGAGGAGGATCGACCGGTTGCGCGGCGAGATCGTCCGGCCGGCCAGCAGCCAGGTCTGGCGGGTCGCGGCGGCCTCGGCGGCGGCGTCCGTCTCGCCCTCGACGTCGGAGAGGCGGCGGCGCGGTGCGCGCATCGCGTCGGCCGGCTCGGGCAGGGGCCGGAGGCGATCGCGGGGTGCGCCCACGTCGAGGCGCGGCGCGCCGCCCGTGCGGCCCGACACGAAGATCAGGCTCGCGACGCCCGTCGCCACGGCGACGAGCACCGAGACCTCGCCGAGCGTGTCCCAGGCCCGGATGTCGACGAGCAGCGCGTTCACGATGTTCTTCGCGTGCGCCTCGACGGCGAGCGGCGGCAGGCCCTCGGCGACGGTCGCCTCCTGCCGGGCGCTCAGCGCGACGACGCCGACGACGCCCATGACGAGCGCCGCCAGCGCTCCGATCACGGCCCGCACCGGCGCGCTCACGCTCGATCGGCGGCTCTGGATGTTGCGGGGCAGGCGGCGCAGCACGAGCACGAACACGACGATCGTGATCGCCTCGACGAGCCCCTGGGTGAGCGCGAGGTCGGGCGCGCCGCCCGTTCCGAAGAGCACCACGAGCCCGAAGCCCGTGACGCCCGCGAGCAGGGCGGCCGCGAGCCGCTGGCGGATGACGACCACGGCGAGCGCCGCGAGCACGACGACCAGTCCGACGACCGGCTGCACGGGCTCGTCGGCGAAGCGCACGTCGGTGGGCCAGCTGTCGTTCAGCAGCGCCGCGCCGCCCACGCCGAGGATGAACACCGACGCCGTGACGGCGAGGTAGCCGGGCAGGCCGCCCGACTGGATGAGCGTCGTGAGCCGGGCGGCGAAACGGTCGACGGCGCGGACGATGGCGAGGTAGCCGCGGCCGGCCTCGACGGTGTCGGGCACGGAGGCCTGCACCCGGGCCACGGCGGCCCGCCGCCAGACCATGAGCGCGCCGAGGCCGTACACGCCGAGCGAGATCCACAGCGCGGGCTCGGCGCCGTGCCAGAGCGCGAGGTGGTAGTCGTCCGGTCCGGGCAGCCCGGCGGATGCGGCGGCGAGCAGCGGCTCCACGGCGACCAGCGCGAACGGCGCCGCGAGCGACGTGAGGGCGAGGATCCCCGGGGCCGCGGCCATCAGCGGCGACTCGGCGTGCAGCGGCGGCTCGGGTACGCCCGGCTTGCGGGCGAACGCGCCCAGGACGAAGCGCGCGCTGTAGGCCACCGTGAGGACCGAGCCGGCCACCGCCGCCGCGAGCCCCGCCCAGGCCCAGGCCCCGCCCTCGGCGCCGGCCTCGAGTTGCGCGTGGAAGACCGTCTCCTTCGCCACGAACCCGAGCAGGGGCGGAAGGCCCGCCATGGACGCGGCGGCCACGGTCGCGATCGCGGCGATCCACGGCATGCGCCGCCCGAGTCCCGAGAGCTCTCGCACGTCGCGCGTGCCCGCGGCGTGGTCGACGATCCCGACCGTCAGGAACAGCGCGGCCTTGAACAGCGCGTGGGCGAGCAGCAGCGCACCGGCGGCGAGCTGGCCGTCGCGCGTGCCGATCGACGCGACCAGCACGAGGAACCCGAGCTGGCTCACGGTGCCGTACGCGAGGAGCAGCTTGAGGTCGGTCTGCCGCAGCGCGCGCCATCCGCCGACGAGCATCGTGAAGCCGCCCAGCCCGACGAGCAGCGGATGCCACACCTCGAGGTCGGCGTAGCCGGGGGCGAGCCGCATCACGAGGTACACGCCGGCCTTCACCATCGCGGCGGCGTGCAGGTACGCGGAGACGGGCGTGGGCGCGGCCATCGCGGCGGGCAGCCAGAAGTGGAACGGGACGAGGGCGCTCTTGGAGACCGCGCCGACGAGCACGAGCGCGATGGCGACCTCGCCGGCCACGCCGGTGACGGGGTCGGCGATGAGCTCGGCCAGCGAGGTGGTGCCGCCCGCGACCGTGAGGATCACGAGCCCGATGAGCATCGCGAGGCCGCCGAAGGTCGTGACGGTGAGCGCCTGGAGCGCGGCGCCGCGGCTCTCGCGCCGGGCGGCGTCGTGACCGATGAGGAGGTACGACAGGACGCTCGTGAGCTCCCAGAAGGTGAACAGCACGTACACGTCGTCGGACGTGACGAGGCCGAGCATCACGCCCGCGAACGCGAGCAGCAGCGCCGCGAAGCGGCCGAGGTTCGGCTCGTCGTCGCGGAAGTACCAGGTGCAGTAGAGCAGCACGAGCGCGCCGATGCCCGTGACGATCAGGGCGAGAAGCAGCGCGAGCGGATCGAGCCGGAACGACAGGGCGATGTCGAGCGCGGGGATCCACGGCACCCGCTCGGCGACCACGACCCCGTCGGCCGACGCGGGCACCTGCCAGAGCAGCCAGGCGAACACTCCGGCGGGCACGAGGGCGATGACCGGGAAGACGCGACGACCGAGCGCCCGCGCTGCGAACGGGGTGACGACGGCCACGAGCCCGAAGAGCGCAAGCGAGAGGATCATCCACCCTCCCCGCTTCGCATCGACCGTCACTCCGATTCTACCCAGCCGGTTCCGCGTGGGATTCCGGGCGGCGGATGCCGCTGTCGCCATCGGCTGCGAGGATGGCCGCATGCAGGTGCTCATCGACCCCGCCGACCTGGCCGCGCGGCTGGCGGATCCGCGCACGGTCGTGCTCGACGTGCGCTGGACGCTCGCCGCGCCCGACGGCCGGGAGGCGTACCGCGCGGGGCATATCCCCGGCGCCGTGTACGTCGACCTCGACGGCGAACTCGCCGACCACGGCGCGACGGGGGAGGGGCGGCATCCGCTGCCCTCGGAGGCCGCGTTCACGGCCGCCATGCGCCGCTGGGGACTCCACGACGGGGACGCGGTCGTCGTCGCGGATGACGCCGGCGGCATGTCGGCGGCCCGCGCGTGGTGGCTGCTGCGCCACGCGGGCCTGGCCGACGTGCTCCTGCTCGACGGCGCGCTCGCGGCCTGGCGCGACGCGGGACTGCCGCTCGAGACGGGCGACGTCGTCCCGGAGCCGGGCGACGCGACGGCCCGGTTCGGCGCGATGCCCGTCGTCGACCTCGACGAGGCCGACGCGCTGGCGTCCGCGGAGGAGGGCGTGCTGCTCGACGCGCGCGCGGGCGAGCGCTACCGCGGCGAGGTCGAGCCGGTCGACCCGCGCGCCGGACACATCCCCGGCGCCGTGTCGGCGCCCACGGCGGGGAACCTCGGTCCGGACGGGCGGTTCCTTCCCGCGGGGGCGCTGCGGGCGCGGTTCGACGCGCTCGGCGCCGTCGGGCGGCATCCGCTCGCCGTGTACTGCGGCTCGGGCGTCAACGCCGCCCACGAGATCGCGGCGCTCGCCGTCGCGGGCGTCGAGGCGGCGCTCTATCCCGGCTCGTTCAGCCAGTGGTCGAACCGGCCCGAGCGTCCGGTCGCGACCGGTCCGGAGCCCGGCGGGGACTGACGCGGCGTTTCCATGGCCGCGTTCACTCCGGCGGCCGGTGGCCCACGCCGACGAGCGTGGTCAGGTCGACCGTGGCGGGCGCGTCCGCCAGGCCGGCGGCCAGGCGCTCGCGCACCGCGTCCCGCGACTCGTCGTCGAGTCCGCCGACGAACGCCCGGAACCCCGTGCCGGTCACGATCCGCCACGCGAGGTCGGGGTCGAGCTCGAGGTGGCGCGGCACCGCCTCGGCGCGCACGTCGACCAGGCCGCGTTCCGAGAGCCAGTGCGCGAAGTTGCCGGGCGTGTCGGCGCCGACGATCGCGGCACGGCGGGCGTCGTCGAAGCTCGGCACCCGGTCGTCGTCGGCGGGGAGCGCCTCGGCCAGGAGCTCGCCGACCCGATCCATCGCCCCCGCCGCCCACACGGTGAAGACCGCGCGGCCTCCGGGGCGCACGCACTCGACGAGGTGCCGCGTGCCCGCCTCCGGGTCGTCGAAGAAGAGGATGCCGAGCACGCACTGCACCAGGTCGTAGCCCGTGTACGGCCAGGTCGTGACGTCCCCGACGTGGGTGCGCAGCTGCGGCATCCGGTCGCCCGCGCGCTCGCGGATGAGCTCGACGAGCGGTTCGGCGAGGTCGACCGCGTCGACCACCCCGCCCGGTCCGACGAGCTCGGCCGTCGGCAGGGCCGTCGCGCCGTCCCCCGCGCAGGCGTCGAGCACGCGCTCGTCGAAGCGGGGTTGCGAGCGCAGCACCGTCGCCCGCGAGATCGGGTTCCAGATGACCTCGTCGAGGTCGGCGAACGCGTCCCACCCGCCCTCGAACGACGCGACGAAATCGGGCTCGGCCCTGACATCCCCCATGTGCACATTGTGTCTCCCACCGGCCGATCCGTGAAGACTCAGCAAACGGAAAGCGGAATGCGTGCAGACTGGAGGGCGACTTCGCTCCCGATCGAAACGAGAACCCCTCCCATGAACCGAGCCCTGCGTCGAGGCGCGCCCATCGCGCTCGCCTCCGTGACCGCCCTGCTCCTCGCCGGCTGCGCCGGCGATCCCGCCGAGCCCGAGCCCACCGCCTCGGAGGAGGCCGCCGCCTGCCTCGAGGTCGAGTCCGGCGAGCAGAGCGACGCCATCGAGGTCGAGGGCGAGTTCGGCGACGTCGCCACTGCCACGTTCGAGACGCCCCTCGAGGCCGAGGAGCTCCAGCGCACCATCGAGACCGAGGGCGACGGCGACGTCACGGCGTCCGGTGACGAGGTCTCGGTCGTCGTGACCGCGTTCAAGGGCTCGAGCGGCGAGCAGGTCTTCTCGCAGCCGACCTCGCTCACGATCGGCGACGGCTCGCTCTACGAGGGCTTCCTCGCGGGCGTCGACTGCGTGCCGACCGGTTCGCGCGTCGTCACGGTCGCCCCCGCGTCGGCCGTCTACGGCGACCAGGGCAACGAGTCGATCGGCGTCGAGCCCGGCGAGACGCTGGTCATCGTCACCGACGTCCAGGAGATCGTCGAGGCCGAGGACCTCCCCGCGCCCGCCGAGTGGACCGAGAACGTGCCCGAGGTCGAGTTCGACGGCGACGGCGTGCCCACCGTCACCATCCCCGACACCGAGCCGCCCGCCGACTACCAGCTCAAGGTGCTCGAGGAGGGCGACGGCGACACCGTCGCGGCGGGCGACGTGGTGACCCTGCACTACCAGGGCCTCAACTGGGCCACGAAGGAGATCTTCGACCAGAGCTTCGGCAACCCCGACCCGGCGCGCTTCGGCACCGGCGACGTGATCCCGGGCTTCGGCGGCGCGCTCGTCGACCAGAAGGTCGGGTCGAAGCTGATCGTCACGATCCCGCCGGCCCTCGGCTACGGCGAGGAGGAGTCCGCCAACGGCCTCGGCGGGCAGACGCTCGTGTTCGTCGTCGAGATCCTCGAGACCGAGGGCGCCGAGGCCGAGTAGCGGTCCCGGTTCCTCCACGTCGCGGGGGGGGGGGGGGGGGGGGGGGGGGGGGGGGGGGGGGGGGGGGGGGGGGGGGGGGGGGGGGGGGGGGGAGGAGTGGGGGGGGGGGGGGGGGAGGGGGGGGGGGGGGGGGGGGGGGGGGGGGGTGGTGGGGGGGGGGGGGGGGAGAAAGGGGAGG